>JAVFAO010000088.1:0-19521 GCA_034002465.1 Myxococcota bacterium | reverse complement strand
ACCACGACGGCGCCGTCGACCCAGGAGAATTCGATCCCCACGATGGCATCACCGACCGCAACGAGCCGGCACTCTCCGACGGCGACAGCGACGGCCTCACCAACCTCGAGGAGCTCCACGCAGGCCTCGACCCCGATGATGCCGACAGCGACGACGACGGTATCCTCGACGGCTTCGAAGCCAACTGGAGCGCCGATGGCGACGGCGACGGGCTCATCAACGCCCTCGACCCCGACAGCGACAACGACGGACTCGCCGATGCGACCGAGACCGGCGTGAGAACCGCCACCAACGCCACCGACCTCAGCCGCAAGCGCTTCGTCCCCGACGCCAACTCCAGCACCACCACCTCCATGATCCTCAGCGATACCGACCACGACAGCTTGCGCGATGGTCTCGAGGACTGGAACTACAACGGTGCCGTCGACGCCGGAGAGCTCGACCCCAATGACCCCAGCAGCCCCCTCAACGACGAGAGCCTGCTCGACCGCGACAACGACGGCCTCTCCGACCTCGAAGAGGAGTACCTGCGCACGCGGCTCGGCTCGAGTGCGCCCACCGACATGGCCGACGACGGCGACAACGACGACGACGGCGTCCTCGACGGCGATGAACCCAACTGGTGGGATGACCAAGACCGAGACACCTTCGTCAACATGCTCGACTTCGACAGCGACGATGACTGCACTTTCGACGGCACAGAGCTCGGCATGAGCACTGCCGGTGAGGACACCAACGTCGCCGTCGGCAACTTCGTCCCCGACGCCGATCCCGGCAGCACCACCTGGATGCTCATCAACGACAGTGATCGCGATGGCTTCCCAGAGGACAGAGAAGACTTCAACTGCAATGGCGCCGTCGATCCGGGCGAGTCTGATCCCAACAATCCCCTCGATCCCGAGGTCGAATGCCGTGAGGACGACGATTGCCCAGGTGAGCGACAGATTTGCATCGACTTCACCTGTGTCGGTGTGGATTACGACATCGAGGACGAAACGCTCGAAGAGCTCGAGGAGCTCGACGGCGAGGACCTCGAGGGAGCCGAGCTCAGCGAGCAATCACGTGAGTACGTGCTCCAAGGCGGTAGCTGTTCCTGCCAGGTGGCGCGCCACCAAGGGAGCAGCGCCCCTGCGTTCTTCGGTCTGCTCCTGCTCGGCGCGCTGCTCTTCCTGCGCCGTCGGCCGCGCTGAAGGCCTCGCTGACCCTTGGTCGAAAAGGGGCGTCCATCTTGGGCGCCCGCAGCACACATTCGTCGAGTAGGCGCACCTGTTTGTGCGCCCTCCACGCGTGCTGTCGACACCTATCGTGGCCGCCTTGGATCACTCTCGGGCACCGGCGCCGCTCGATGACTCGCCGGGATGGATTGCCCTTCGCTCAGTGTCGCGTGCCTTCCGCACGAAGAACGCAGTACTTGAAGGCCTTCGGTCATCGTCATTGGGGCATAGTTGGCTTGCTTCACGAGATGGGAAAGCAGCCGCGAGGCAGGCCTGAGGCAGAGGCTAAACGGGACTCCGATCAACACTGGAATACAAATAGCCCGCAGCTCCCCATCTCCATCAATAGAGAGGGGGTTGTGGGGTGAGGCCCGAGGATGACGCACAAATACAGCGTCGGCGTCGTGTAGGTCCCTCGATGTATGCAGAATCCGGGGAGGGCGGACACGCAGGTCCGCCCCTACAAATTGATATTGCGCATGACTTTCAGACGCTTATGGGTGATGCGCATGACGTGGGCTTTCGCGGAGTGTGGGGCAGAGCCCCACAATCCGTAGCTAGTTCACGCCCTTACAGTCGAAGACGGGCGTGAGCAGCTCGTTGTTGCTCTCGTCACACTCGTTGTTCACGCTGCTGCCGTCGCCAGGGTCGTCGGCGACGGCGACGAACTGGAAGGCGCCGCCCTGCAGCTCGGCGGGTACTGACCAGGAAAAGCTGAGCAGCTCGAAGTTGCCCGGCAAGAGCACGCGCGTGCTGTACGCCGTGCCCACATAGATGCGCGCGCCGTCCTGCAGCAGATAGAAGGAGACAGGCAAACCGATGCCCACGCCTTGCGCACCATCGTTGTGCAGCTCCACCGTCAGCTCGAGTTGTGTTGGGCAAGCGGTGATGTCCGCGTCTGCAGCCTGGAGCACGAGGTCAGGCGCAAAGAAGAGCCCCTCGCGTTGGGAGTTCTGCCTGAAATTGTTGAAGATCTCGACATTTCGCTGCTGCACCGCAGGGACGATGCCATCTTCCTGGATGTTGGTCACCCAGTAGGCGTGCTGGTTCCAGATACGGCGAGTGGAGACCCAGTTGTCGTTGCGATCGCCGAACACCCGCAGGCCGTGGCCCGCACCGCTGGGCTCGAAATCGGGCCAGTTGTTGGTGCAGTTCGAGGTGATACCGGCCGAGTAGTCGTTGCGAATGGCGATGAGCTCGGCGTTTCCGTCGTTGTCAACGTCGACGATGATGGGGTACTCGTGGGTGGTGCCCGAGGTGTTGGGCAGCTTGAACTTGTCGCTGCGGGGGTCGCTCGCCGGGAAGCGGGTGTCATAGACATGGATGAAGCACTCGTCGTTGTAGACGGCTTCGGCCACACCATCGCCCTCGAAGTCGAAGATCGAGCTACCCGTCACGTTGGAGCTGGCGTCCTGGGTAGGCTTAGAGAAGACGATGCTGGCAGTGACGCTGCCATCCCCCTGAACTTGCTCGTCTATCACCACGTAGGCAGTGGAGCCAGCGATGGCGATCTCCGGGCTTGGGTCGTCCTCGATGAAGTTGCCCACCGTAGGGGGTCCGAGGTTGCCGCCCGGTCCCGGAATGGCCCAGCGAAGCTCACCGGTGTGTTCGTAGCTGTAGATGGTGCCTGAGGCGACGACCACGATCTCGGGATAGGGATCGTCGTCGAAGTTGCCGATCGCCGGGAATCCGTCGGCTCCAGAGAAGGTAGCCAAGACGTTTCCTTCGGCGTCGAGCACACACTTGCCAGTGACCACCTCGAGCAGCGCTTGAGGGTCCAGGTTAACGTCGGCGGCCACCGAGAGGTTGCGTCCGTTGCCACAGCCCGTCGCGGCGGTGGTCCACAGCAGATTTCCGAGGTGGTCGAAGACCGAGGAGCCAGCCAGAACCTCGCTGACACCATCCTGGTCGAGGTCGATCAGGGCGGCGCCGCCCCAGCCGAGTGTGGGCGTGGGGCTGCTCCAGAGCACACTGCCATCCATCTTGAACACCACCAGGCCACCGTATCCAGCGACCACTGCAACGATTTCTGGCGTCGCATCGCCCCCGGGAAGGTGCCGATCGAGGTCACCAAGCGCAATCGACGAGGCCCCTGCCACCTTCGGTTCAGTGAAGCTGGCAATCTCGTGTCCGTCCTCACCACTCACGATGCGAAGGACACCTGTAGAATACGAGCTGCCGGGAAATGAGGAGAAGACCACATCGGGGATGTCGTTCTGATCGACCACGCCGTCGCCGTTGTCGTCGGTGAGGTTGGCCACCATCGGCGCCATCATCACCTGGACGTAGGTGGGCTCGATCGCAGACCCAGTCCACTCCCACTCGACCTGGGGCGCAAAATCCTCGACAGGCACGTAGGTACAGGGCGGCAACGCCGCGATGGGCAGGCAGCGACCGATGGTGCCTTCACAGTAGCTATCCTCGGGACATTGATAGTCTTCCATGCAAACGTCACCGGGGCGAGCACAGGAATCGACGAAACAAATCTCGTCAGCCTCACAGCATTCGTTCTCGGGGCCGCAGAAGACCTGAGTGGGGCAGGCCAAGACGCAGCTTCCGCTGCTCTCGTCGCAGCGCTCGTCGGCAGCACAGCAGAGCTGCTCAGGGCCACAACGAACGGTGCCGCAGCCCGGAACGCACTGATCGAGAATACACTCGAATGATGGCAGGCAGCATTGAGCTTGCGGTCCACAGAAAGCTCTGCCGTCGCTGCAAGGGTCTTTGCACACGCCGCCGGCGCAGACCTGAGCAGCGCCGCAACAGACCTCGGCGCAAGCTGGTCTGCCATCGTTGCAGCTCAACTCCGCTTGTTCGTCGTCGTCGGGGTCGAGCTCGTCTCCCTCCTCCACCTCTTCATCTGGCGCCAGCTCGCTGTCGGCGTCCGGCTCAGGGAGCTCATCCAAGTCCACGTCTACGTCACTCTGCTCCTCGCCAGAGTCCTCGGAATCAAGCTCGGGTCGCGTCGAGCTCACCGAGCCGCAACCCAAGCAGAGCCCAGAAAAAGCAAAGAAGAACAACAAGAAAGCCACATGACGCATGACTACGCCCTCCCTCGCCACAGACTAGCGCCTTCCCCGCTCAGAGGAAAGAGCTGTTGCCAGGATGATGTCGCTGCCGCGACTGGCTTCAATCGCCCGTACTTTTCTGCTATCACCCATTCGCTCGCTTCGGCGAGTATTGCGGCGCAGTCTCAGCTCGCATCGGATGTCGACTCACGTTTTCTGATGACGGCGAGCGCCTCGCCATTCCTCGCTCCTCGTCCCTCGCTCCTCATTCCTCGCTCTGCCTCACACCCCGCCAAAGGGCTAGCCCCTTTGGAATCCGGTTTCTGTTTCGTAGCCCTTGCGGCGCCCGCGTCGCCGCCCACCAAGGACAGCGCATGAGCAGCCAAAGCAAGCAAAAGCACATCGTCATTCGCGACGTCGCCCCCGCCATCGACCAAGGGCGCTTCTGTGTGAAGCGCTGTGTCGGCGACCACATCACCGTCTCGGCCTGCATCTTCCGCGACGGCCCTGAGGTCATACGCGCCCGCCTCCTCTGGTCGCTCGAAGGCACGGAGAGAGAGCGCGTGCCGATGCACAAGGTCAACCCGGGCCTGGATCTGTGGGAGGCTTCGTTCACCCTTCGAGACTGCGGTCGCCACAGCTACACCATCATCGCCTGGACCGACCACTACGCGAGCTGGGTCGAGGAGTTCCGTCGCAAGGTCATGGGCGGTCGCACCGAGCTCGAGAGCGAGCGCAAAGAGGGGCTCATGCTCGTGGAGCGCTGCATCGAACGCAGCTCCTCCAGCGCTTCGAACGAGGACGCGGCGCTGCTGCGGCAAGCGGCAGAGGGGCTGCGCAGCGACAAAGACCTCAACGCCCTCTACGAGAAGCTCTCTCAGCCTGCGCTGATCGAGGCCATGGAGCGCTTGCAGGAGCACGGCGATCTGGTGCAGTACGAGCCAGCCGTCCCCATCTACGCCGACCGCATCCGCGGGCGTTTTGGCGCGTGGTATGAGCTCTTCCCCCGCTCCCAAGGCCAAGATCCGAACCGCGGCAGCAGCTTCCGAGAAGCTGAGGCACGCCTCCCCGACATCGCCGCCATGGGCTTCGAGGTGCTCTACCTGCCTCCTATCCACCCCATCGGCTTGACCCATCGTAAGGGGCGAAACAACACCCTCGTCGCACAGCCTGGCGATCCGGGCAGCCCGTGGGCCATCGGCAACGTCGAGGGCGGCCACGAGGCCGTCCACCCAGAGCTCGGAACTGTCGAAGACTTCGTCCATTACGTCCAGCGCGCAGGCGAGCTGGGCATGGAAATCGCCCTCGACATCGCCCTGCAGTGCTCGCCAGACCACCCGTGGGTCAAGAACCACCCCGAATGGTTCTATCACCGCCCCGACGGCACCCTCAAGTACGCGGAAAACCCTCCGAAAAAGTACGAGGACATCTACCCCCTCAACTTCGACTCCGAGGCCCGCGCCGAGCTCTTTGCCGCCCTTCGTGAGATCTTCGAGCTCTGGATCTCCCGTGGCGTCAAGATCTTCCGCATCGACAACCCGCACACCAAGCCCATCGATTTCTGGGAGTGGCTCATCGGCGACATCCAGCGCTCCCACCCCGAGGTCCTCTTCCTGGCCGAGGCCTTCACCCGCCCCCCCATGATGAAGCAGCTCGCCAAGGTCGGCTTCACCCAATCCTACAGCTACTTCACCTGGCGCAATGGCAAAGAGGAGCTGCGCGCCTACCTCGAGGAGCTGACCAGCTCGGGGTTGCAGGAGTTCTACCGCCCCAACTTTTTCGCCAACACGCCCGACATCCTGCACGCCTATCTGCAGCACGGCGGGCGGCCAGCCTTCATGACCCGGCTCGTCCTCGCCGCTACCCTCTCCCCCACCTACGGCATCTACAGCGGCTTCGAGCTCTGTGAGAACGTGCCGGTGCGACCAGGCTCCGAAGAGTATCTGGACAGCGAAAAGTACGAGATCAAGGTGCGCGACTGGGACGCACCTGACAACATCAAGTTCTTGGTGCGTCGGGTCAACGAAATCAGACGCCACAGCGAGGCCTTGCAGCGCTTCGACAATCTGCGATTCCTCCCGTCGAGCAACGAGAACATCATCTTCTACGCCAAGTCCTGGGGTGAGGAGTTGCTGCTCATCGCCGTCAACCTCGACCCGCATCACTGGCACGATTGCACCGTACAGGTGCCCGTGCACGAGCTCGGTCTGCCCCCGCACTACGGTGTCGAAGATCTGCTCACAGGGGCGCGCTACACCTGGAGCGAGCACAACTACGTGCGCCTCGACCCCAGCTTGCCCGCCCACATCCTGCTCGTCCATCGCTGAGCACAGCGGAAAAAGAAAAGGGATTCCAAAGGGCTAGCCCTATCCCCGCGTGCCGCGCATCAGCTCTAAGCGCTGGAACGGAATGCGCAATTTTGACACGTAGGGGCGCACCTGCGTGTGCGCCCTCCACGGATTCTGCATACATTCATCCCCCCAACTTCTTGTTGATTGGGCGCTTGGCCTGTTCCCCAACTTGTTTCTCCAAGTTGTTGCACGTATCCAAGGAGGGCGGACACGCAGGTCCGCCCCTACTCTCGTCTTCGTTAACGGCTAGGGCGGGCGCTCAGTCGGCGCGTGCATCGACCTGCCGAAGCGCGGTATGCAGCTCAGCGGGTCGGCGCACGCCGCAGGCGAAGCAAACGGCGCGCAGCTCCTCGACGAAGCCCAGCAGCCATGCTTCTGCGCTGTCTTGGGCAGCGGCTTGCAGCAGCGGCCGCGCGACCGCAACGGCGTCTGCGCCCAGCGCCAAGGCGATGGCGGCGTCGTAGCCGTTTCGTATTCCACCAGAAGCGATCACGCAGCGCTCGCCGAAGGCAGCCCGGCAGTTTTGCAGTGACTCCGCGGTGCTGACCCCCATCCGCGAGAGGGTGCGCCCCAGCCTCGCCCGCAGAGGGTCCGAGCGGAAGGACTCGACCAGCGGCCAGGAGGTACCGCCCAAACCGGACGCCTCGACACCTGCGAGGGGCAAAGCCGCGAGCTTGGCGGCGGTGCGAGCCGAGAGCCCATTGCCGACCTCCTTGACCATGCAGGGTATGGGGTGCAGCGTCCGGACGGCCTCGGCGAGGGCCTGAGCAACGCCCGAAAAGCGCGTATCTCCAGATACTTGAGATGCCTCGTGAAGCGGGTTGAGGTGGAAGCTGACGGCGTCGGCCCGAACCCGGTGCAGCGCCTCGGCCAAGCGCTCGCTGACCTGCTTGCTGTCCCGGCAGTGCTGGTCGAGGCCAATGGCGAGCTGTACTGCCCCCAGGTTGCCGATGAGCAAGGGCAGCGCTGGCGCGAGCTCCCGCACGGCATAGCTGGGGCTGAGCTCGGGGTGAAGCAACATGGCTCGCTGTGAGCCGAGCTGCATACCGAGCCCGAGGGAGGCCGCCGCGTGTGCAAGGCGCGCGTTGAGCTCGGCAGCGCGGGGACTGCCTCCGGTCATGGCCCCAATGAGCACGGGGGCAGAGAGCGGACGTCCCAAGACGGTGCAGCCGAGCTCGACGTCCTGGAGGTCGAGTTCGGGCATTGCATCGTATTCGAGTCGCCAGCGCTCGAAGCCGTTGTTGAGCACCGGCTCGACGTCTCTGCTCAGACAGATGTCGAGGTGCTCGTCTTTTCGGCGACGAATGGGTGAGTGTTCAGACACGCGCTGTCTACTGTAGGTGAGCACGCGAGCGCCGAGCTCGCTACTCGATTCGGTCGAGCAGGTGCCCGCTGCGGCGCCGCTTGGTTTCGAGGTAGCGCCGGTTGTGTGGATTGGCGGTGATGATGATGGGCCGACGCGCGCTGACGAGCACGCCACTCTCGCGCAAGCCCTCGACTTTGCGCAGGTTATTCGTCAGCAATTCAATGGAGGCGACGCCGAGGAGCTTGAGCATCTCGCCAGCCACATCGTATTCACGAAGATCATCATCAAAGCCGAGGTGAAGGTTTGCATCGACGGTGTCCAGCCCTCGGTCTTGCAGCGCGTATGCGGCGATCTTGTTGGTCAAGCCAATGCCACGCCCCTCCTGCCGCATGTACAGGATGATGCCTCTATCGCGGTGCGCGAACTCATCGATGGCGCGCTCGAGCTGCTCTCGACAGTCGCAACGCAGAGAGTGAAAGACGTCACCCGTGAGGCACTCCGAGTGCAAGCGCGTGGGCACCTCATGGGCACCGCGCACATCTCCGCGCACCAAGGCAACGTGGTCCAAGCCGTCTTTGTTATTGCGGAAGCCCACAATCGTAAAAAAGCCTTCGCGGGTGGGCAGACGCGCTTCCGCGACCTTCTCGACCATCACCGGTCCGACAACCGAAATGGGGGCAGTTTGATTGACCGTCGTCATCTCCAAACTCCATGGCCAGCGACGCAGCCTGCGGGCCGCTGTACCGCAGCGAAGGTATCGATCAAACTTGGCCACAATGCAAGGCCTTCGCGCCAAGTCTCGACTCGCGGAAGAGTACGTCACAGCCGACACGATGGATTAATTTGCGCTCGTCTAGCCGCCAACGCCCAGCGTTACTGGCACTCGAAAGAAGCGTTCGCGATGGCCAGCCTCGTTCCTCGTTCCTACTTTGCGCAGCCGTCAGCTTGACACCCTCCCAGCCTTTGGCTACTCCACCCACGCAGCGGTAACTACGCCGCTCGCTCTGGTGGGATCAACGTGGCAGACTCGAGCAAATCGTCGCGCGGCTCGCGCGCTCGAAAGAAGCGTTCGCAGGCGCCCAGCTCCCCGACGGCCGCCTCTGAAAAGCAGGAGACGACGGCCCAACCCGAGGAACAAGAGGCCAGCAAGGATGCCGTCGCCGTGCGAGACGCCAAGCGTCTGCTCAAGCAAGGACGGCGCGCAGCCAAGAAGCACCGCAAGCGAGTCGAAGCGGAGAAGCTGGCCACGGTCGCTACTGCTCTCGACGAGCTCGAGAAGGCGATCAAGGAGGTCAAGAACGATCCCCAACGTGCGGCCTTGAGCAGCGCCTACCACCGCGCAGACACCATGCTCGAGCGACATCTTGGATTCGCCCAGAAGAGCGCCTTCCGGGAGTACACGGAGTCGATTCTCTTTGCGGTGATCTTTGCGCTGATCTTGCGTGCCTTCGTCGTGGAAGCCTTCAAGATTCCAACCAAATCGATGGTTCCCACCTTGCTTGAAGGCGATCATCTCTTCGTCAACAAGTTCACCTATGGCATTCGCATCCCCTTCACCACGACGCACCTCGTCCATTTTGCCGCACCGCAACGCGGCGAGGTCGTGGTCTTCGTGTTTCCTCGCGAGCAAGCGGCACAGCACCTGGCTGCGCGCGGCTACGACTGTTTGCGCCGAGAGAACCTCGAAGAGGACAAGGATTACATCAAGCGCATCATCGGCCTGCCTGGTGACACCATCGAAATCCGCGATGGCATCATCCACATCAACGGGGAGCCGGTTGAGCGACGCTTTTTGTACGAGCGAAAGGTTCCCGACCACATCTTCCCGAACATCGAGCTACGCGAGGTGTGGTCCTTGGAGAAGCTCGGCGACGCCGAGTACACGACGATCTCGATGTATCCGCCGCGACAACGCGACAATGGCCCCTTCGTCGTTCAACCAGACCATGTCTTCGTGATGGGTGACAACCGCGACAACAGCTCCGATAGCCGCTGTTGGGGTCAGGTGCCGATTGAGAACATCAAGGGCAAAGCGATGATCATCTGGTGGTCGAGCGGCCCTGAGGGTGCGCGTTGGAACCGAATCTTCGATCTCATCGAGTAGAGGCCGCCGCCTCCGCCTCTCCAACATAGGACCCGAAACGCAGGTCACAGAGTTCGTTTCCTTCGAAGCGCAGTTCGAGGTAGTTGCGAAAGCCTGGGCTCAGCGCGCCGGTCTTGGGATCGTAGATGGGTGCCCAAGTGCCTGTGTCGGCGAAGAGCACGTCGCGAGAGAGAGGCAGCAGGCGAGGCACGTGATCGTGCCCCATCGCCACCACTGGGACCTTCAAGATCTTCGCGATTTCCCTCGAAACCCTCGGCATCTCGCCTTCGATGGCGAAGATGGTGTCGCCGTGGGCTAGGGCCTCGTAGATGACGAAGACCAGGGGAAAGACGGTGAGGGGGATCATGAGCTTGATCCACAGGGGGATGGGGACGAGCGCGAGGCTGATGGTGCCTCCGACCATGAGCAGGGAGAGCAGCAGCCGATCGATCCAGAACTCACGCATGACCCGGAAAAAGCGATTGGTGATAGGTGCTTGCTGCAAGGCGAGCAGTGCTTTCAGCGCGTCGACCTCGAGCCTGTGATGCTCAGCCTGTTGTTGCAGTTGCAGCGGACATGAGGCGCTCTGTCCAAGCTGAGCTTTCTTGATGCTGAGCAGTCGGATCATGACCACGAGGCTTCCCCAGAACCAGGAGAAGGCGAGCGAGCGTCGGGAGAAGGCGTAGAAGCGCAGCCAATGCCAAAAGTAGGCGAAGACATTGAGAATGAAGTCTGACGCAAAGGGGTTGAAGAAGCCCATTTTGGTCATCAGATAGCGGTTGGAGAGGTTGCCCATGGGCAGGGCGAGGACGGGCCCTTCAGCGCTGTCGATGGTGGGGCAGAGGGGGTCGTTGAAGGAGGTGTAGTAGCTGTATTGCTGGCCGTGCTCGGCGTAGAGCTGACCGGGGAAGTGGTAGAACCAGGGCTCGAAACGCAGCTCGGAGCGCTTGGTGCCGGGCTTCGCGGGTTCTCGTTGGGCCTCGATGGCGCTGGCGATGAGCGCGCTCACCTGAGGGTAGTGGAGCTCCCGGTCGTGGTTCCCGAGCACGTAGACGAGCTCGTGTCCTTGGTCGAGGAAACGGGCGAGGGCCTGGATGAAGCGTGGGTGCGCGTCGACGATGCGCTGCGCTTTCCATGCGGATTTTTCGGCTGAAGAAACCAAGCCACGGTGTCGTTCGCTAGAGCGCACGGGCCAGGGGGGCGGGTCTGGAACGGCGGTGAGCAGATCAAAGTCCAAGATGTCGCCATTGAGGATGAGGACGAGCTCATCGTCTTCGCCGCGCTCAGAGCACGCAGCACGACGGCAGAAATGCTCGACCAGGTCGGCGAAGCCTTGATCGAAGTCATAGCGGGGATGCTTGTGTGCCATCCATCCGTCGTCGTGAGCTTCGAAGTCGCAGAGATGCAGATCAGAGACGATGAGATATCGACGCGCCACGCTTACAACCAGTCGTTTCTATTTGGTTCTTGGGAATTTGCCCGGGATTGCCAAAGTTGCTGCAGGCAGGATTGCCGTAGCATTTCTCCCGATCCAGCCTGCTCGATGTTCTGCTGCTGCTCAGAGGACGACGCTGCGTTCGGTGCGCTCGCGCCAGCGCCGCTCGACGACATTGAGCAGAGCCATGTATGCAGCACAGACAACAGCTGTGAGCACGGCGGTGGGCAACGCGGTGAGCACGAAGATCGACGCGAAGCCGCCCTCTGGGTAGAACAGGGTATACAGCAACATGGTGCCGAGGTCGACACACAAAGAAGCGACGAAGGCAAAGAGGATACTTGCAAGCAGGTATCGCCCTCCGACGCGCGGAGCGATGGCAAGCACGGCAAGAAAAGTCAAGGTTAGGCTGAGTCCGTGCACACCAGGAGGACCAGATGCCATCAGATCGGCTAGATAGGTGATGAGCAGCATCACGGCAGCAGCCTCGTGGAAGGGGCGGCGCAAGGCGAGCTGCACGCCAACGACCACAGGGGCGTGGAAGAGCCAGACCGTGAGGTCCAAGACATAGGCCAAGCTCGCCGAGCTCAGCAATAGCAGCAGGGCTGCGACCAAGGAGACGAAGGGCAACATGCTTCAGGGACTCGAGAACTGGGAGGAGTCGTTGACCACCACGAAGACCTCCTCGAGACGGGAAAAGTCGACCGACGGCTCGACGTAGGCAGTTTGGTACAAACCGTATTCCTGTTTCTCGACCATGCTGACTCGTCCAACCAACAACTCCTTGGGGAAGCGACCGCCTCTGCCGCTGGTCACCACAGTATCCCCTTCTTCAACCTCATCTTGGCGGAGCAGAAACGAGATCTTCGAAGTGTATTCCCGCTCAAGCCCTTGACCAATGAGAACACCGCGCGCACGGTTGGACTGCGTAAGAATGTCGATGCGTGAACGGGGATCGACGGCGAGCATCACATCCGAATAGCTCGAGGCAACCGACTCGATCTGTCCCACCACACCTTCCGCACACACCACTGGCATGCCCACCTCGACCTTGTCCGCATCGACATCGAGTCGAATACGAAGCACGCGAAAATATGGGGACACGTCGGCGGCGATCACCCGCGCGGGCAAGAGCTCGAGCGAAGGTCTCGTGGACTTGAAATCGACGAGCTTCGCAAGCCGAGCGTTCTCCTGCAGAACACCCTGCAGACGCGTGTTCTCCTCACGCAGCCGCGCGTTGTCCTCTTTGAGACGGTCGTTCTCGGCCTTGACGTCGACGAGGTCGACATAGTCCTCCCAGAAGGATGCGACTCGCCCCAGAGCGCCATCCATCTGGTTCTGCGCCATGCCCAGCAGCAGCATCGTGCTCCGATCCACAGGGCCACTGCG
Source organism: Myxococcota bacterium (assembly GCA_034002465.1). Classification (GTDB taxonomy): domain Bacteria; phylum Myxococcota_A; class Bradymonadia; order UBA4248; family JAVFAO01; genus JAVFAO01. Next base: position 6,738 of record JAVFAO010000088.1, on the reverse strand, counting down.
GCTGCGCTCACCACGGGCCGAAGCCAAGCTGAAGAGCGGCACGGCCAGCAGCAGGATGACCAGAACGGGGTTGCGATATCGACGAAAGAGCTCCTTCACGAGAGCACCTTGATTCTAGGCCGGTTTCTCAGGATACGAGTCATCGCGCGCGAAGGGCAGGCATCAACTGATGGCGACCTCCCGCAACAACTTGAGCGAATCCAGCGCCCTCCCCGAACCGAGCACCACCGCAGTCAGCGGATCCTCGGCGAGCATCACCGGCAAACCCGTCTCCTCGCGCAGCAAAATGTCGAGGTTGCGCAGCAGTGCGCCGCCCCCAGCAAGGACGATGCCCTTGTCGACGATGTCTGCAGAGAGCTCCGGCGGCGTGCGCTCGAGGGCGTTGCGCACACCCTGCACGATGGCGTTGATGGGCTCCTGCAGCGCATCGCGGATCTCGTCCGAGTTGATGTCGATGGTCTTGGGCAAGCCCGCCACCAGATCACGCCCCTTGACATCCATGGTGAGCACCTGCTCTGCAGGATAGGCCATGCCAATCTCACACTTGATCTGCTCGGCGGTACGCTCACCGATCAGCAGATTGTACTTTCGCTTCATGTGCTGAACGATGGCATCGTCCATCTTGTCGCCGCCAACCCGCACGCTGTTGGAATACACAATCCCCGCCAAGCTGATGACCGCGACCTCAGTGGTGCCACCACCAATGTCGACGATCATGTTGCCGCTCGGCTGAGTGATGGGCAAGCCCGCGCCAATGGCTGCTGCCATCGGCTCCTCGATGAGGTAGACCTCGCGCGCACCAGCAGACTCTGCGCTCTCACGAACTGCACGCTTCTCCACCTCGGTGATGCCAAAGGGGACGCAAACGATGATGCGCGGATGCACCAGCGTCTTGCGATTGTGAGCGCGCGTGATGAAGTGGCGAAGCATCGCTTCGGTGATGTCGAAGTCTGCGATCACGCCGTCTTTCATCGGCCGAATGGCCTGCACCGTGCCCGGTGTGCGACCCAACATATCCTTGGCCTCGCGCCCGACGGCGAGCACCCGCTTGCCGCCTCGCGCGTCCTTTTGGACAGCAACCACGCTCGGCTCACACAGGACAATGCCCTTGCCCTTGGCGTAGATCAGCGTGTTTGCCGTGCCGAGGTCGATCGCGAGATCATTCGAAAACAGACCAAGTAACTTGTCGAAGAACATCTTCCCTCTCAGGGTGGCCTTCGTCCCTGCTGCTCCATAACGCGAAGCAGGCGATCGTGTCCAGCATCGTCACGGATCGACGATGGCATTCCGCCTTCCGAGCGGCGTCAGCCCCGGTGCCATCTCGGGAGCCCTGCACAGACTCCTCATAGCCCAGTATCAACCTCCAGCACGACAAGCCGATGAAAACACAGCGAAGCCGCCATCCAGAGCCAGCTTACTCGAGCGCAGGCGCCGTCGCTGCCGCGTCCAGGTGCTCTCCGATGAACGCAGCCAGCGTCGCTGCGCCATGCAGGGGCGACTCAGTCGAGCGCAGGCGCCGTCGCTGCCGCGTCCAGGCGCTCTCCGATGAACGCAGCCAGCGTCGCTGCGCCATGCAGGGGCGACTCAGTCGAGCGCAGGCGCCGTCGCTGCCGCGTCCAGGCGCTCTCCGATGAACACAGCCAGCGTCGCTGCGCCATGCAGGGGCGACTCAGTCGAGCGCAGGCGCCGTTGCTGCCGCGTCCAGGACCACTGCGCTGCGGAAAGGTCGGTGTTGCTGCTGCCTCGAACTGCCGTTCGCCAACAGTCCGCTCGAGTGGACTGCGCTCGAAGCCCGGCTCTGCATTCTAATCCCTCTTGTACCCGAGCTTTTTCACTTCCCTGCAGAGACTGGCCTTGAACCTGCCTCTGAGCGGCAGTACTCTTGTTGGGTCGGCTTCTTGCCGCATCGGAGGAGATTCATGAATCGTCGCTTTGCGCTCCTGATCCTCGCCTCGCTGGCCATCACCGCGCTGACTTCCTGCGTCGAAGAAGGCGATGACACCCTCCTCGACTCCCGCACATCTCCCATTGTCTACGGAACGCCAGACACCAGCGCTGCCCATCAAGCGGTGGTCTTCCTCTTCCTCCACGGTGGCGGATGCACGGGCACCCTCATCTCGCCCCGCTGGGTGCTCACTGCAGGCCACTGCGTCGAGGGCGTCTCCAACATCATCGTATACTTCGGCAACGATGAGAGCTCTTTCACAGAGTACCGCACCGTCGTCGAAGCCCACGTGCACCCCCAGTACTACGCAACCGAGGAAGAGCTGCGCAATGACATCGCCCTCATCAAGCTCTCCTCCAACGCCCCCAGCAGCATCACCCCCATCCCCCCCCTCCCTGCATCCCTCGCCATTACCAATGCTGACATTGGAAAACCCATGACTTTCGTGGGTTTCGGCGAAACCGAAAGTGGCGACTTCGGCACCAAGCTGCGCGCAGATGCCACCCTGCGGGCCCACTGCAGCGGCTCCTCCACCTGCTACGTCCCCCTCCCTTCCCCCTACTCCGGCTACGACATCGATATTCCACGTGGCAGCGTCTACTACTACCAGAGTAACGGTGGACCCTGCAGCGGCGACTCGGGCGGACCGGGATTCATTTTCCGAAATGGCGTGGAATACGTCGCCTCGGTCACCTCCTACGGTGACGAAGACTGTGCGCTCTATGGCGTCAGCACCAAGGTCGACTACTTCGAGTCCTTCATCAAGACCTACGTCGTCGTCGAAGACTGCAGCAACGGCGTCGACGATGACAACAACGGTCGCGTCGACTGCGCCGACGAAGCCTGCTCCACCTTCGAAGCTTGCCGCATCGACGAGTGCACCGCTCCCACCCCCATTCAGTGCGGCCAAACCGTGCAGGGCAGCAGTGTCGGCGCTGGCTCCTTCCACTCCAACTACGCCTGCTCCTCCAGCGTCACCGCCGCCAACGGCGAGCGGGTCTACAGCTTCCAAACCCCTGAAGCCACCGACGCTGTCATCCGACTGCGCTCGGTCAGCCCCAGCAACCCCGAGCTCATCGTCCTCGCCGATCAGTGCGACAGCCGATACTGCGTCGATGCCAGCACCAAAGCCGCTGGCCAAGACGAGATGATCGTGCTCCCCACCACCAAGGATCGCCCCTACTACATCGTCGTCGACAACGCCTCCAACCCTGCCAGCTACTCCCTCACCGTGCTCTGCGCAGAGATGTGCGCCAACGGCAAAGACGACGACGGTGACGGTGACATCGATTGCGACGACGCCGAGTGTGCCACCAAGGTCCCCTGCGCCAAGGAGCTCTGCGGCAACGGCCTCGATGACGACGGTAACGGCATGGTCGACTGCGACGATCCCGTCTGCCACGACCAACCCAGCTGTATTCCCGAAGACTGTGGAAACGGCATCGACGACAACGGCAACTTCTACACCGACTGCGCCGATCCCGCCTGCAAAACCGCCATCCAGTGCCAACCGGAGCACTGCAACAACGGCATCGACGACAACGGCGATGGCAGCACCGATTGCGACGACGAAGACTGCGTCGACGCCCCCGAGTGCCAGCCCGGGGCAGAGCTCTGCGCCAATGGCCTCGACGACGACGCCAATGGTCTCACAGACTGCGACGATCCAGCCTGCGTCGAACACGTCAGCTGTCAGCCTCAGCCCCTCGTCGAGCTCTGCGACAACGGGCTCGACGACGACGGCGATGGCGCCATCGACTGCAACGACAGCGACTGCCCTGCCTGTCAACCCGAACCAGAGCCCGAACCAAGCACCCCTACGGGCAACTCCAGCGACGACTGCCAGCTCAGCCCCTCACGCTCCAGCTCCTCCTTCCCCCTCGTCCTCCTCTTTGCCCTCCTCGTCGCTATCCCCGCCCTTCGACAACGAAAAGCAAAACACCACGACGGGCTCTGAGCCGAGCACGAACCCATTCCTACGCTGAGTCGCCACAGGAACAGCAGCTCGGCGCTGATCTCCCCATGAAAGCAGCGCTCTGCGTTGAGGGAACAGGCCAAGCGCCCATTCGACAAGAAGTGTGGGAACAGGCCAGGCGCCCATTCGACAACAATCTTCGGGGAACAGGCCAAGCGCCCATTCGACAACAATCTTCGGGGAACAGGCCAAGCGCCCATTCGACAACAATCTTCGGGGAACAGGCCAAGCGCCCATTCGACAAGAAATAGGGAAACAGCAATCTCGCCAAGAAGGACCTTCCGAGCGTTCGAAACCTCCGCGCGAAGCAACAACAGGGGCTTGCTTCGCTGCGGCGTGTTCTGCCTTGCGCTCTGCCTCAGTTCCGCCTGCGAACGCGAGCAACTCCCCGATCCACAGGAAGAGGCGCGCCTTGCCGCCGCGCAGAACCGCTGCCAACACGATGAGCAGTGCGCGCTCACAGGCTGCCGAAACACCGTCTGCCGTGCCGAGGCCGATCCTTCCTTCTGCGAACATCGCCTCGTGCTCGCGGTCGAACGCGCAGAGCCCTCCGCCTTGCTCGAGCTCGCCCGCGAGCTCATCGCTGCCTCCCTCACACCTCAGCAACTCGAAACCCTGACCATCAGCCCACAGGACGGCAGTATTCTGATCGCCTTCCACGCACCCATGAGCCAACGCGCTCGCGTCGAAGCGGGGCTCAGCGAGCTCGAAAGCGGCGGCATCTATGCCCCACACCCCAACAGCGAGGCCCTCGCCCGCCAGGCCCTCGCGGCACATCCCACCCTGCAGTTGCGCCGCGCCGAGGGGGGCCCCCTGCTCCTGGAAGCACAAATCGAGAGCGGCGACATCCTCTCGTTCGAGGATGTTCGCATCGCTCGAGAACGCTTGCACGCCATCATGCTCCCACTGCTCCCACAAGATGCGCTGCTCGCCACCGAAGCCTTGCTCGAGGCCCAGCCTCCTGTCCTGCGCGCCTGGGTGCTCGACACGGAAAGCCTCGTTTCCTTTCAAGAATTGCTCTCGATTAACCTGGTCGAACAGAGCGCCAAAGAACAGCGCTTCGAAGGCCAGTTCAGCCTCACCGCCGCGCGTGCCCTCGCCCGTCTCAGCCAGCCTGCCGCCCAAGACGACAGCGCCGCCAACAAGACCTTGCTCTTCGTCATCGGTGAGGAGGTGCTCGTCGCCGCTGTACGACAAGCGCCCATCACCGACGGGCGCTTCGTCCTCCGCTTGCGCGGCAACCAAGGCGACGATCGCAACATGGCCGAGCGGCTCAGAAAACTGCGCAACGCGCCCACCATGACCCGACAATTGCGCTTCGACCGCGCTGCCACCCAAGACGCCGAACGCGGCTTCGCCTGCGTCGCCGCCCAAGCAAATCCCTGCCGCTGTATCGACGGCTTCTGTCAACACCAAAGCAGCCCCGAGTTCGAAGCCTGCATCGCCGGGCGTTGAGCCCTTCGCGGAGGACTATGGCCATCATCGTTCACAAGTATGGGGGAAGCTCGGTCGCGTCCATCGACAGGCTTCAATACGTTGCCCGCAAGGTCGTGGCCGCCAAGGAGGCGGGAAAGCAAGTCGTGGTGGTGGTCTCGGCCATGGGAAACAGCACCAACGAGCTCATCGCCCTCGCCAGGGAAATCACCGAGCAACCCAACCGACGGGAGCTCGACATGCTCGTCTCCGTCGGCGAGCGTGTCTCCATGGCCCTACTCTCCATGGCCATCCATGCCCTCGGACACGAAGCCATCAGCTTCACCGGAAGCCAGTGCGGGATCGTCACCAACGACGCCCACTCCAACGCCCGCATCATCGAGGTGCGACCGTACCGCGTCCAAGATGAGCTCGCGCGAAATCGCATCGTCATCGTCGCCGGCTTTCAAGGCACCAGCTACCGCCGTGAGGTCACCACGCTCGGACGCGGCGGCTCCGACATGACTGCGGTCGCCTTGGCCGCCGCGCTCGGCGCTGAAGGCTGCGAGATCTACAGCGACGTCGACGGGGTCTATGACGCCGATCCGCGCATCGTCGTCGACGCCCAACGGCTGCTCTCCATTGGCGCCGACGAGATGCTCGAGCTCGCTCGACAAGGCGCCAAGGTGCTCTACGATGAGGCCGTCGCCTACGCCAAGCGCAAGGGCATCGCCCTCTACGCCAAAGCGACCATGGACGAGAGCAATCAAGGCACCATCATTCGACCAGATGGCTGGCCAAGTGAGGCGCTGCGTGAGAGCGAGATCGCGCCGCGCGCGGTCGCCAGCTTGCCACGCATCCTGTGGTGCCAGGGACAGGCGCCAGACCCCCTCGACGCCCTCGCAGAACACGAACCCTCAGTACCCCTGCTGCACTTCTCCAGCGCTTCGGACGACGGCTTCGAGATGGCCATCGACGTCACCCACTGCGCCGAAGCCGAGGCTGTTCGACGCAGTTTGGCGCAGCGCCTCGGCTCCAAGGTGCAGCTACACTTGGATTGGTGCAATGTCGCGCTGGTAGGCCAGGACATCGGACGCAGCAGCCACTGGCCGAGAGCGTTCTTGACGGAGCTGCGTGCTGCCAGCATCGAAGTGCACAAGCTCATCGTCCGAGCGCATGTGCTCGTCGCCTTGCTGCCGCGTGCCTCACGGGAGCTGGCGATGCAGCGCGCACACCGCCTCGTTCGTGCGCTGGGCAGTCCTGCTCAGCCCCAAGAGCTCTGAACGACCGCTTCTTCCAGGCGCTCTGCCGTGGCGGCCATCGCCGCCGCACGCTGCGCGGGCGTGTCGAGCGGCGCGCCCCGGTTGAGGTCCACAGCGTGGCGAATTCCCAGGGCATCCAGCGC
>JAVFAO010000087.1:0-19925 GCA_034002465.1 Myxococcota bacterium | reverse complement strand
TTCTGGCTCGCAGAGCTGGACCTGTGCGAAGCCCGACGCAAGCGAGCGAAGCGAGGCACGAGTCAGCGTCTGTCGCGTGCGCATCCGATGCGCACGCGCAGCGCTGCGAGGGTCTCGCGAGAGCGAGCGAATGAATTGACAGGCTTGGCGTCAGCAAACTCCATCGGCCACACCAGCTTGCCCGCCGTATTGATGTAGCCGTAGCGAAATACGTCCTCCACACCGTAGCCGAATTCGTCATCGTCGAGGTGCTCTCCAACTTTGCGCCCCACCAGCGCCAGGCCGTTCTCGAAGGGGAAAGCCTGATCGAACTCGAACTTGGTGATCGGCTTGCCGTCCAGGTCGATGAATCCGTACTTCGCTCCCCACTCCTCGCGCAGCTTGGCGGGCGCGCTCGGAGAGAGACGAACCTTGGCGCGCCCATTGGAAAAGGTGTTGCGCGCCGTCCTTGGCGCGCACCCTTCGGGCTTGCTTCGCAGCGAGTCTTCGCCTCCTGGCTACGACTTCTCCGCCACGTCGAAGCTCAGCTCGGTGATCGCCTTTCCGCTTCTGTCGATGAAGCCGAGCCGTCGTTGTTCTCCCACATTCTTCCGGACCGTTGCCCGGCCCTCTTGAAAGCCACTGCATCCATCCCATTGAACCGAGATAAGCTCTCCACCTTCTGAATCCATGAAGCCGCAGCCCGCCTCGGTCCAGAAACAGACAAGCCCTTCGCTCGGTAACCAAAGACCCACAAAGCTTGGCTCTATCTCGATGTTTCCGTCGGCATCGATCCAACCCTCCAGCTTCTCCTGGTTGATGAGCACCGCGCGACCATCGCGAAACGAGCCAATACTTCGCAGAGCGCTCGATTCAAGAGGGATCTTCAGCTCACCGTAGTCGTCAATCACCCCGCACCGCTTCTCAGCATCAACGACGCAAACCTGATATCGGGGAGACGGGATGCTCGAAGAGAGCGTCGTGCAACTGGCAGCAAGAAGAACCAACACGAAAGCCACACGGCAACGAATCGACATACATCCCTCCTTGGCTTTGGGCTCAGCGAAAGAGCTTCAGAATACGTCTCAAGCGATGCTCGGGGCCACTTCCTGGTTTGAGAGACCAGCGCTACTGCGTGGCAGCGCATGCGCCCTCTGGCCAGCGCACGATGCCCGACTCGTAACAGGGATCATCCCAACCCGGAGGCCAGATGAGCTTCCCCTCGGGGTTAATCCAAGCCACATCGTATTCCTCATCTTTGGAGGGAATCGAAAAGCGTCCGAATCCGAAGGACCAAAACCCAACCACGCGCGTGTCGGGTTCGCGGCTCAGCCTGTACGGGACGAGCCACTTCCCCTCTTTGTCGATTCGACCATAGCCACCGACGACGGTGTCATGGACCCAAGCGCTGCCCCCGATGAAGGGCCCGCCGCTAAGACCTCGAATGACATAGGCTCCGTTGCGATCAATGTACCCCTTCCCCTCCATTGTCCGACAGTTCTTCACCACAGCTGCCAGCCCCTCGCTGAAGGACTCCACGCGGCAGTAGCCGTCGAACCACACCTGACCTGTTTCATCGATGAAGGCAGCGGAGTGTCCGTCATCTGCCAGTTGCACCGATGCTGCTCCATTGGAGAAGGATTCCGCCATGATGAAGCGCGGTGGGATCACCTCGACCCCGTTCACGTCGATGAAGCCGTAGAGGCCATCTCGCAAGACCTTGGCGCGGCCCTCGGAGAAGTCGCTTGCCGACTGATAGTCGATGCGGCCGATGACCTGTCCCTGCTCATCAATGTAGGCGTTGATCCAACCTTCCTGGCGGTCCACCTCCTCGCAGGACTCCAGGAGCTGCTCATCCTGCCCTACAGCCTCCTTTCCCGAGGTACCACAGAGAGTGTCCACCAGATCCCGAGTGAGCCCCACCCGAGCACGGCCGTCGACAAATGCTACGGCTGTCAGGTACTGAGCTTCGATGACCATCTCTCCCTGCAGGTTCATGTAGCCTGCCAAGCCGCCCGAGGCGAGGGGCGTGACTGGGAATGGAGTCAGCCTTGGGATACCGCACCAGCTCAGCTCGACTTGGTTGATCCGCTCTCTACTCCAGAGAGAGCGGAGCTCCCTTCGCGCCAAATCGCCATCCTGAGTCTCTGTGACGATGAACGGTCCGCCCACGGCGTTCAGCTCCGGGCTCGAATAACACCACAAGTCCTCATATTCCGGCGCGATGAGCCACTCTCCGTCGACACTCATGAGCCCCACCTTCCCGTCGACCCTGACGCTGACATAGCCATCCGGAGAGCTGCGAACGATGTAGTGTTGCCCCAGGGGCATCACCATGGCGCCATCGGCGTCGATGAGTCCTCGTAACAATCTGTGCTCAGGATCTCCGGTTGGGCGTCCTCCACCATGAGGCCAGAAATCGACAACGAGGAGCTGTTTTTGACTCGAGGAACTACAGCTCGCAAGTAGCAGACAGAGCAGCAACACACGCTCAATCATGCGCTTCATCTCAGAGCTCCTGTCGTGGCAGTGTAGGGCTTGCCCCAAGTGCTGCCAAAGGTTTTCAACACGCAAAGCAGTCGCCGTAGACGGTGGGTGGGGCCAGAAGAGGTGGGCTTGAGCACCTTGCCCAACTCCTCAGTTATCTTTGTGGCCGCCACCAGCGCATCGATCTCCGCATGCCAGGCCTGTCGAGCATCGAAGCTCCTGACCTCTTCCCCTTTGTTCAGATTGTCAAACTGTGACTGCCAAACGAGCTTCGCGACAGTCTTGTACTCAGTGGAGCCCGAGTCGCTGTCCAGGTATAGCAAACCTGCCTGCGTTTGTTTGACTTCGAGTTCCGCAGAGGCTTCGACTTTCTCCAAACGGTTGTTCGAGCTGTTGCCCAGACAAGCGATCAGCGCAGCCGAGCCCACCGTGAGGTCTTGACCACCGAAGGTCTCCCTGTGGGTACTGATCCTGCTCTCGCAGGACGAACGGAAGCGCTCGAACTGCAAGCGCTTCACCTCTGGGTCACGCAAGAAACTCAGCAGTGGCTCGAGCTGTTGTGCCTGAACGAGCGCGGCGAGGTAGAGGTTGTTCAACGATGGCCATTCTTGATCCAACAGCAGGGTCGTGGTTAGCTCCTCCAGATCGGCCGTACCGAAATGTGCCTGGAGGATCCGCTCGCCCAGAGGCTCCACGTCTAGCTCAGCTTCGTCACTGCCTGGCTGTTGAGACACCAGTTCCAGGAACTCTTTCAGGCGGCTCGAATTCGTGAAGTGTGCCATGCCGAAGGTGATGCCGTCATCTCCCGTGAGGTCACCCGTGCGCTTGTCTGTTCCGCCAAGCGTGATCACGTCGACGGCGCCGCCCAAAAAGCTTCCGTCATCGACCAACTCTTGAACCGCTGGATCAACCTCGCCCTTCTCCAAGTTATCGGCATTCCACACGGAGTAGTTTTCATTGCCTAGGAACTTCTCTCCCGGATCGAGCCCCATATGGACCAGCGCTGAGGTGCCGAGCTGTGCATCGAGAGCGAGGCCTAGCCTGGCCTCGAGCTGCCACAGCAACGCTCGTTCGAGGAAGGTGTCCGTCACCTCGAGCTTCATCCCTGGTTTGTAATCACTGACGCTGCTCAAATTACCGAAGGCCTCCTTCTCGCTGAGCTCAAGCTCAGCCAGGATGGCCACGATAGGCTGAGAGCCTGGGTCCTCTGCCTGGAGCCTGGAGTCTCGTAGCTCCGTTGCCATGGTATTCGTCTTTTTGAACAGTGTGGCCCCATTCCCTGTATACCAACACTTTGCTTCTTTGCTGACCCCAGCCTCATTGAGCAGCTCCGGCGCCATCGCCAGCAGCGTCTCGTGCTCGAGCACACCGCTGGCCTCGACTCCATTGGCCAACTGCCACGCCAGCGTCGCTTTCACGAAATCCTCGTCGACAGCGCTCGACGGTGCGCCAATGATCTTTGAAACCCAGGTCATCGCCGTCGTTTGCAAAACGTGCTTCTGCGCGGCTTCAAGCATGCCTGGGTCCACTTCGCTCACTGGCTCTTCATCGCCCTCGAGCTGGTCTGGCTCTGCTCCCTGGGTTGACAGCTCAGGCTTTGGCTCCTCATACAGCGTGCCCGTGCCGTGAGCCCGCACCTCGAACACCTCACCTGCCAGCAGCTTCTTCGCGCCAGCAACCGCTTCAGCCTCCGGCTCCGGAACCGTCGCGTCCTCCTCTGCCGTCTCCGAGGACACCCTAGCCGCGGGTGGGCTCTTCGCTTCGACACCGGCTAAGGGCGCTGGCAGCTCCTCGCCCTCCGACACAGAAGTGCCGCCTGCTCCCTCAGCCTCCTTCGAAGCCGACCCTTGCGCCTTGCGCTGCTGCACCAAGTGGACGATTTCGTGCCACAACAGCGCCTGGTCCGAACGGTGCTGGGGAGCCACGTGCAGCTCACGTCCATCGACCGCCATACCCCGCTTGCCCTGCTGCGCCAGCTCCTCGTCCTCGACCAATCGAACCTGCGAGAGGTCGACCCCCAGCTGCCGCTGCGCCCGCACGACCAGGTTGGCCGGCAGAGGCTGCGAGCGCAGGGGGACGTTGCGAGCACCTCCCAACTGCATGATCGCGTCAGGCTCCCCACGATGAGCAGCAGCCACCGGGTCGGACCAGTCGGACTCCATAGCCGCTGCCCCGCCAAGGGTGCTCCTCGTTCGCGAAGCATGCGGCTCCAGCTCACTCTTGCTGGCGCCATCCAGGCGCTTCTCGCTCAGGTATTGCTTCATTTGTTGCCTTTCAACTCCATCGTGCGCCCTACGTAAGGGGAGAGTAGACCAAGCTTGCGATACTCGGCCTCGGCCGAGCGGACGAGCTCCTGATGTGAGAGCTCTTGGCCCGCTGCGTACGCACGCGCCGCAGCCCGCAGGATGACCTCCTTGATGTGGCCGCCTGTCAGCTCATAGGTCGCGGCCAGCTCAGCCAGGTCGACCTCGGCTGCGAGCGGGACCTGTGAGGGCAAGAGCGCCTGCCACAGCCGAACGCGTGCCTCTGCATCCGGTGCGTCGAAATGAATACGGAAGCGGATCCGTCGAGCAAACGCGTCGTCGATGCCCTTCTCATGGTTGGTCGTGAGCACCACCACACCGTTGAAACGCTCGATTCGCTGAAGCAAAAAGTTGACCTCCAGGTTAGCGTAGCGGTCGACGCTGGTCTTGACCTCGGTCCGTTTTCCAAAAAGAGAATCGGCTTCGTCGAAGAGAAGCATCACCTCCCCCTTCTCTGCGGCATCGAAAACCGAACCCAAATGCTTCTCCGTTTCACCAATGTACTTGGAGACGAGCTGCGAAAGATCGACACGATAAAGTTCGCGTCCCAGCTCCCTCGCAAGGGCGGTCGCCGCCAGGCTCTTGCCCGTACCAGGAGGACCGACGAAGAGCGCGGTGACACCGAGACCTTTCTCCAGCGCCGCCTCAAAGCCCCATTGGCGCGCCAAAGCATCGCGATGTTGGGTGTAGTCGACGAGCTCCTGCAGCAGAGCGTGGGTCGTGTCGTCGAGCACCAGTCGTTCGAGACCGAAAGGACAGTCATCAGGGCTCGCCAGCGCCCCAAGACCTGTCTGCGCGTGCGCGCGCGCGGCCTCCATCAGCTCCCCCTCCCTGCATTCCCTGGGACCATCGCGCCTCGCCAGCGCCTCGGACACTGCGCTTCGAATCTGTCCTTCGGAGAGCAAGAAGCCACCGCTGAGGCGACGCAGGAGCTCCTCGGAGACTCGCTGCTCGTGAGAAGACAATGACGCTGACCACGCGCTCAGACGCTCGGCGCGAGAGGGGTAGGCGATGCGCACCACATTGCAGGCCGGGACACCCAAGGCTCTGGGCAATTCCCGAGTACTCACCCAAACCACCGAGACTGGCAAGCGACCAAGACGGTGACGGACCAAATCGATGGCGAGACGCTCATCGTCGAGCGCCTCGATGCCCGTGAAGACCAGCATTGCTCCACACAGCAGCGCGACGCGTACGGCTTGCTCGAGCGTCTCCGACAGCCTCCCCAGACGAGCGTCAGTGTCCAATGGCACCTGGTAGAGACCCGACTCGCCTCCAGCGATCCGCGCGATCTGCGCCGCAATGCCAAGCCGACCGCTCGCCTCGGGCCCAATGACGGCAGCGTGTATTGGGCACCTGTTTGAGAGTCTTCGAAGCGGAGCGGCCAGGCTCGCGCGCAACCGCGTGGGCGGCTCGTCGACCTCGAAGCCCAACAATCGTTCGTCTTGCAGCGGGCTACCGACGAGGTAGGCGAGCACCTCGCGGTGGAGGTGGACGAGGTGCAGGGCGGGCAGTGTGCCACGATCGTCGAGACTGACGAGCGCCGAGCGGAGCAGCATTCCACCTGTGAGGAAGGGGTCATCAACGAAAGGGAGCGCTGTGCCCCCATTGCTCGCCATCGCGAGGAGTCGGCGCATGAAGCCAACGGGCGGCGAGTGAAGACGGGCATCTGCCCAAGCGTAGCGGGCAAGGCGAGCGAGCACCTCGTCGGACCCAATACCGACGAGCAGAGCCAGCGCGTTACGCTCAGTCTTTGTCAAGGCCAGACGATGGCAGAGCTCGAACCAGCGTTGTGCGACCAGCTCACCACCATCAAGCAGCCGCTCGTGCCGAGTCCACAGCTCGGCGGCAAGCGCTTGCTCGTCGATGGGTTCAGCGTTGTCGCATTTCTTGTCGATTGGGCACTCGGCCTGTTCATTCAACTTGTCGGGTCCCAGGATCGCCAGCGCCGCAGTGACCTCTTCGGGCCAGAGCTCGATCCCATCGCCAGGGAGAAAGCGCAAGCGTCCGACGCCAACGGCGAGGCGCAACTCGCGAGCGAGCACTGCGAACGCATAGTGTTGAACCGCATCGACGAAAGACATGGAGTGTCTCGCGAAAGCGAGCGAAGTCTTGAAAAGAATACGCGACCATGGAGTCTCGAGTCAAGCCTGTGGAACTCGCTAGTAGGAGGTGGAGAGTCGCTGCGAAGCAAAGCCAGCCCGAAGGGCAATGGCATGCCAACGAATGACGCCCAAGCCCGCAAACGATCGAGTCACGCCCAATGCAGCCCAGCGACAAGGGCGGGATCATGGGACGACCTGATTTGCAGGGCAGAAACGTCAGTCAGTTGCTCGACTCGCGCCGATAGGCTTCTTCTGCATTCCACTACCGCAGCAAAGCGCACGTGGCTCTCACTGTGCCCCGCCTTCTTCAGAAGACGTTTTTAGCGATGCTCAGGGCCGCCTCCTGGTTCGACTTGCTCACGTTCCTCCTTTGGCATGCCGCTCCTTGCCTCAAGCTCTCGACCCGACAATGGTCTTGCAAACACCGTTGGAGTCTTGTCGGCGAAGCCAGCGGAGTGTTCATCGACTGCAAGACTGACACGGCCGCCGAAAGCAGCCGCCGTAGCCGGTGGCTGGGGCCGGAAGACGGGAACTTGAGCACCTTGCCCAAGTCCTCAGTTATCGTGATGGCCGTCACTACTGGTACTCGAACGCACTCCAAACCAGCTCATCGCTGCCTACGAAGAGCGCCACCGCTGCGTGCACCTGATAGCGTCCGAGGTAGGACATGCGGGACTCGTCGGCCAAGTAGCGGGCTAGCTCGGCACGCCCCGTCGCGAGCGCCTGCTCGCGAGCTGCAGCGCTGTCTTGCTTGCGCTTGAGGTACTTCAGCTCCACCATCCAGGCATGCCGCAGCCAAGTGGCCTGTGGCATGGGCACCAGAACCAAGTCGGCGTATCCCCTCCCCACTTCCCACTCTGAAAACACCGACAGAGCTTGCGACAGAGATAGCAGCGAGAGCAGCACGGACTTCAATGAGGCTTCATTGAAGTGAAGGAAGTCTCGTTGTGAGAGACGACTCAGGACTTGGACGCGGGCAAGCTCGAAAAAGGCCTCCCCTTCGCCGCGCTCCATCAGTGCGGCCAGCGCATCCCGAAGCGCGCCACTGGGGTCGAGCTGCAGCTCTGCGGCGACGACACGCCGCAGCTCGTCCCAGTACAGCGTGCGCGCTACATAGTTCGGAATACGCAGCGCAGGTCGCTCGGAAGCAGTGTAGGTGAGCAGCCCCAGGTAAAACAACAGCGAATGAAAATTCTCTGAATCGCTCAGGCGTTCAATACCAAAGGCGCTCTGCACCTGCATCGGCAAAGCGTGCTCGCGCTCGAGCAATGACAGCAACGCACCAAGCTCAGCTCCCTTGCGAACCAGCATCTGGAGCTTCGCCAGATCGGTGCGCAAGTTGCTGTCGAGAAGGGTTGTGGGCAACTGCCCATCAGCAAGGTGTGAAAGAAAGTAGAGCACCATGTCCGGGTTGAACACAGCCTCTGCTGCAGGATGAAAGCGATAGCCGTTGTACCAGTTCACCATCAGAGCGTGCAGCTCTTCGTCGGAAGGCACGGCGCTTGGTCCAGCTCTTCGGAATACTTGGCCAAAGAGCTCAGCCACCTCGTTCTGGCAGAACCCCAACGCTGTGCCAAAAGAGAGGCGCAAGCTTGGATTCATGGCAATATTGAAACCGGAGCTGATGTCGTCGAGCAGAAGCGGGCTGACGCCTGTCAGAAAACTGCGCGCAACGACGCCAATACTCGTGGCTTCCTTGATCGCCTTGAAGAAGGTCTTGAGCAGCCCGGTACCACGTACCAGCGCGGCATAGCGCTGCTCCTGATGTGTTGCGATGAGCTCGTTCGCAAAAGTGTCGTACTCGTCGACCAGCACCATGACGGGCAGCTCGGCCACCAAAGCTGCGTGTATCGCCAGGTCGAGGGCGCTCAACGGCTCGTCGAGGCCCGCCAAGCGAGCCAACAGCCCATCGACATCGCCAAGCCAACGCCGATGCGTTGCCAGAAAGCTGGCCACATTGGAGGCCACACGGGCACCGAAAGAGCGCTCTGTGTCAGCCTCCGTCGCCGATCTATGGATGGCGGAAAAGTCGAAGCGCAGCACCAAGAACTGGTTGTGCAAAGGGGTCGGCTCATCGGCAATGGCTAGGCCACCGAAGAGCTCGTCGAAGTGCTCGGCAAAACGGAGGTCGTAATAGTGCTCCAAGATGGACAGCCACAGGGACTTGCCAAAGCGCCGCGGACGAACGAAGACGATGTGCGAAGCCAGGTCTTCGAACCTGCGGATGTACTCGGTGTGGTCGACGAAGAGGTATTGACCCTGCCGAATCGTCGGAAAGTGCGAGATACCATAGGGAAGTCGACGTCCCATGTGCGCTCCAGAGCTACTGGCGCCTGTGTGGCGTCCCCTCCGAGTGTAGCAGGCACCACAACCAGAGGCGAGGAGCCTGAGCTGGCTGTGTGGGGGCTGTCGAGGGGCTTCGATGGGCGATTTGGGAGGGGCTGGTTACGACAGGTGCTGGGCCGACAGCTTGCTGCACCCGAGCCGTGGCTCTTGCGGTGCGGAAGGTGGTGGAGAAGCCGCCCGAGGCGCCGGAGATAATGAGACATGGACTGCTGGCGGCAGTCGATCCCGACAAGGTACGAGGACGGACCACGCCACGGGACCCGCGGGACGATCCGGAAGTGCGATACTGACGGAGAGAAGACCTTCCGCGACGCCGCCGTGTGGTGTGGCGTTGTGTCATCCGCTCGACATCTTCGAATCGGCCGAATCGCGCCTTCGAGAACTGGGGACACAGGCCAAGCGTCCAATCAACAACCTGGGGAAACAGGCCAAGCGCCCAATCGACAAGATCAACAAGAAATGCGTTCAGTAGGCCTGCGCCAAGCTCACCTCCAGGCGAAGCCGCTGACCGCGACTCAGGCTGAGCTCGCTGAGCTGACTCGCCCGCAGCACGCCATCAGGGCCCACACCGCGCAGCTCCACGATGTAGTCGCCTGCCACCAGCGGCATCAGGCTGCCCATGCCTTCCTCACAGGCAAAGCGCAGATTGCCCACGTCATAGAACTCATCGTCGTAGATCTGGACCTCGATCTGCTCGACGCCGTTGGGCGAGCAGAGCGCGCCATTGGCGAAGGACCAGCTCAGCTCGACCCGGGCAGGCAACGCCACCAAGCGCACCGAGCCGGCATCGATGACCTGCCCAGAAACCACGCGAACCGGGGTCGCTGCAGACTCGAAGGTGGCCAGCCCCGCTGCGTCGAAGCCGCGCAGCGTGAGCTGGTAGCTGCCCTCGAGCAGGTTCTCGAGGAACCCAGAGCTCTGCGCACAGTCGAAGGCCACGCGCTGCACGCTCTCTGCGCCCTTGGAGACGGTCGCCTCGATGTCGTGCAAGCCCGCCTGCTCGCACGAAACGTTGGGTCCAGTGGTCCAAGCCAGTCGCAACGAACCTTGACCTAGGTGCTCATCATCGGCACAGCCTGCGCCGAGGAGCAATAAGGAAAAGAAAACGCCGTATCGAAGTCCCGCTGTTTTCACGTCATCCTCCATGATTGATGCGCGCTGCAGGGAGCGCGTCCAGCGCTCAGCGCGAGGCGAGTCTCGCCCAACGCCGAGCCGAGGCAAGTTCCCCAGGAGTGAGAGCCCGAAAAGTTGCCCCGCCGCCCGCTTGGCGTAAGCCTGGTGGTCGACACCTACACGCACCGCGCGAAGCGGTGCCTGTAGCTCGTCGAACGACCTGAAGCCAACAAGCCTGGTGAACAGGCCGAGTGCCCAAATAGACAAAAAGCCAAATCAACGGGATTCCAAAGGGCAAAGCCCTTTGGCGGGGTGTGGGGCGGCGCCCCACATATCTATAATAATTCTCAAAAACCTTCCCAGGAGGAGAGCATGCGAGGACCTTGTCCGAGAAGCTCAATCATATTGACCGTGCTGGGGCTTGCGCTCAGCAGCAGCGCTTGCGGCCTCAGCTTCGAGCGCAGCGCCCACGACTTTGCCTTTCCCGGCGGCCTCTTGAACGCCGATCTGGGGCCGCGCCCTGTCGCCCGCTCCGACGTCGATCCCTTTGGCTGGGCGGTCCGCCCTGACAGCGAGCGGGCCGTCGCCAAGGCCGAACGCCAAGCGAAGAAACCGCCCGAGCAGGTGGCGCGCGCGGCTGAGGAGAGCGCCACTCTGGCCAAGGAGAACTTGGGAGAACAGCCCAAACGCCCCATCGACAAGAAGCAAAGCACGTCTGCAGCGGCGCTGCGCAAGCCCATCACCGCCGCCCAGCCCCAAGCGCTGCTCGCCGCTCCGACGGCAGACGCCTACGACGCCATCGAAGCGGCGCGCTTCGTCATGGCCGTCTACACCGCCAACGGCGTCGAGCTGCAGAAGGCGTCCCGTTCGGGCGGCACCCCCTCGCTCATCGAGCTCTATCAACATGCCTACCGTGGCGGCGTGGTCTACCAGTCCAAGACGCCCGTGGCGGGTGACCTGGTCTTCTTCCACAACACCTACGACCGCAACCACGACGAGCGCTGGAACGACTGGTATTCCTGGGTGGCCATCGTCGAGAGCGTCGAGGCCGATGGTACCGTCACCTGCCTCGGCTTCATCGACGGCGCGGTGCATCGGGTCGAGCTCAACCAGGAGGCCGACGGCAACAACAGCATTCTGCGGGCAGACGCGCTGGGCAACGCCGGCGCGGCCAACAAGCTCTTCGCGGGCTACGCCAACCTCCTGGGTGAGGCCACCAAAGTCGTGGTCATCGACAACTGGCAGCCTGGGATGAAGGTGGAAGCGGCGCTGCTCGGCAGCGTCGAGCAGACCGCCCAAGCCCGCTGAGCTCACGCACAGGCGCAAAGAGGGCGGCGCCAAGTAGGGGCAGACCTGCGTGTCTGCCCTCCTGGGGGCCGAGCAGTATCGGGGATTCGGTTGACGTTCGATTGGGGAGCTCACGCAAAGAGGGCATTGATCGCCAGGGCGACGCCCAAGCACCTGCGGGCGCGATCGATCGCGCCCGCAGCCAGTAGGGGCAGGAGCAGGCGTGGGGCAGGCTTTCCAGCCGGCCGACCGCGGCCGTGGGAAGGACTGGTCGTGCGTACTGTGCGCGACACTGAGCTCAGGACTCGCACAAGGTGTATGCAGAGTCCGGGGGAGGGCGGCCACAAGGGTCGCCCCTACATGTCAATATTGGCCAAGTCTTTCAATCCCTTAGCCATGCCCATCAGGTGGGCTTTGGCGGGGTGTGGGGCAGCGCCCCACGAAGACAAGAAGTTGGAAACAGGCCAAGCGCCCAATCAACAAGAAGCCCAATCAACAAGAAGCCCAATCAACAAGAAGCCCAATCAACAAGAAGCCCAATCAACAAGAAGCCCAATCAACAAGAAGTCAAAGGGATGCTCGAGCCGCGCGAACGCACAGCCAGGGTAACGGAACGTCGCAGCTTGGCATCACAGGGCTCGCCCCCAGCTTGACATCATCGACCACAGGGCTACCCTACGGCCGCCGATGCCTTGCGCTGCGCGCGATCCATCGACCTCACCGCGGCGCGGCTTGAAGGTCCTGCACGGGCCGATGGACGAGCGCCGCCGCTGTTCCCACACTGCGTATTCAACACGCTTCGCCCCTTCTCCTTTGAGGAGTGGGCTTCGCCCTGTCGGCACACCATGCGTCGTCGATGGTCCATCGCCCTGCCACACCCCTCGACGGCCTCGCGACCGCCCGAGGGTACGGACTGCCCCCGCACGCGGGCCATCCGGGTCTTGCTCCTGGGCTTCTCCCTCGCCGCGCTGGTCGGCTCAGGGCAGCTCCAGGCAAGTGCGCTGCTTCCCTGGCCCTGGCTCGTCAGACCTGCAGGCGGTCCCCCTCGTCGCCACCTTGGGGTCCTGCTCTCGATGCTCGCCATCGCCCTGCTCACCCGCATGGGGCCGGCCATCGCGCGCATCCTCGACGAGAACGTCTACAGTATCGAAGCCGTCGAGGAGATGCTCGCCTCTTTGGCCGCGGCGCCCCAGAGCAGCCCAGCAGAAAGCGAAGCACGACAGCGCTTCGAAGCGGCCTTGGCCCGCGCCAAGAGCAACGTCACCGAAGAGGACGAGCGCCCCATCCTCGACAAGCTAGCCGCCGCCTATCCCGCCTGCTTCGAGGGTGACGCCCAAGCCCGTGCACAGGCTGTCGAGGCGCTGCGCGAGCTTGGCGTGGTCAACCGTGAGTCCATGGCCCGCGCCGACGCGCACGCCAAGCGACTGGAGGAAGCTGGCGCCTGGGCCGCCGCCTTCTTGGGCGCGATCGCCCTCGGCCTCGGCATCCTGGTATACAGACGTCTCCGCCTCGAGCTCGAGTGGCCCCTCGACGAGCTGCGGGCCACGCTCTCCCGTGTGCGCTCTGGAAACCAACAGGTCCGCTGCCACACCTCCCGCGGGCCTCAAGAGCTGCGCCAAATTGCGAAAGACATCAACTGGCTGATGGACTCGGCCTTCTTCGATGCCAGCCAGAACCAGGAGCTCGAGAAGTGCCGCAGCGAGAACGATTTGCGCGCCCTCGCGCTACGGCTCCTCGACCAGAGCGACACCCCCATCCGGGTCGTCGACGAGCGAGGGCAGCTGGTCATGGCCAATCGCGCCGCCCTCGAGCGCGCCGAGACGCTCTCGGACGAAGACTGGCTCGACGAAGCCATCGCGAACTGCGCTCTGACGCTGCGACGAGCCAAAGTCGAGCTCGCCCGCGTTGCGCCACAGGCAGAAGAAGCATCGCAGCCCAACGAAACGGCAGCGGACACCCCTGCCGACGCCGAGACCGACTGAGGGGAGCCCGGCCCACGCCGCGTTCGCAACGCCGCGAGCGTCCTGCACGCTCACTTCACCTCAGTCACGACCTGGGAAGAGTGTGCAGCGGCCTTTCCGAGGCCTCGTCCACACCTTGGCAGAGACTGCGGAGCGCTGGTTCCGGGGCTTCGCCCAATTGCCGCGAGTGTACGGCGAGCTGGCTGGAGGCTGTTCCACGACGAGGACGAGGCTGCGGCGTCGTGGCCGAGCCCTCGCGGCGTCGTGGACCTCCTGCTGCGTCAGTCTTCCTGTGGCTCGCACATTTTGTGGCGAGGCTTCGGACACGGTGCAGATGGGTGGTGCGGGGTGGGCGGTGAGCTTCGGCGAGCAGGTAGGCTCTCCGCGCAAAGGGGAAACAGCGACGGGTCAGCTCTCGGGATCGTCGTCGTTTCTACTGACGCCCGCCGCGTCTCGTTCGCTGTCTAAGACCATCTGCTGCATCTCGCGGTCACGCGGGAAGCGAGCCCTCACTCGGCCACTGAACTCGGCGAAGGCGTCGAGGAAGTCGCGACTTGACGAGACGTGAAGAGCACAAGCGCGGCAATTTCAGTTCGCGCGCCTCTTTGACCTTCTCCGTCGGCTCGACTACGTTGCCTGGAGAGCGCAGCCGATGCTGCCGCGTAGGCGAGGTCACTGCATTGCTCAAGATCCCGTTCGGCGTCGACAAGCGGTCTTGCCTCGACCAGACTCTGACCGCTCAGCTTGCGCTACGGGTCCTCGCCGATCGGCTTGCTTGGGTCGTCGCTCAAAAGGCGACGTAGGCATTTCGAAGAGCAAGAGTTGGTGACACCGTGACGCACGGGTCAGTACTCTTCACAGCAGCGCGAAAGAGGATGTCATGTCAGCGAACCCTGTTCCTGTTGCGTTGGCCCGAGGGATAACCTACGACGACTGGGATCAAGGCACTCTTGCAGACGGAACCGCGGTTGATGCGGTTCTCGTGCATCAGCGCCAAATCGAAGACTGGCTTCTCAAGCCAGCAGCTCGCCTGGATAACCATGATGATGGCTTCGCCCAACTGGTAGTTACCCTTACGTTCTTCGAGGCTCACGGCCAGTATCTGGCTGGTTGTGTCGAGGGCCGCGGTAAGAGCCGGCAGAATTTTCGAACGGGCTGGAAGGCCTTCTGTGGTCAGACTGCCCCCACCTTCAAGAGCGCTGCCGACACCGTGTATGACGCCGGTCGTTGCGGGCTGTTTCATTCAGCGTTGACGAAACCGACAGTAATGCTTGATCCGACCCAGTCCGTCGCGCTCGATGATGCGAACGGCATTCTCAGGATCTGTCCCTCTAGGCTGCTCGAACACGTGTGTGCGTACTTCAAGGACTATTTGGCGGAACTGAGAGCACCGACATCTCAGCATCGAACCAACTTCGAGACTGTCTTTGAGGCCCGAACCGGTCGAGCCGCGAACTCGGCTGGTCGTAGAGGCGCGATGACCTCGAGAACCGTGGACGCAACCCTGTCAGGATCAGTGGGCCCGAGTGATACTGGTATCGGCTGAGTTGACGTTGACGGACGTCGCTTCGGCAGCTCCCAGCACGGAGCAGAGCGATGAGAGCGTTGCGGTGAACGCGAATTGTATTTTTTTGCGGGGAGTGTCACGAAGGCTATCCTCATCAGCATACCCTAACAGGAGCCGAGGAAGGAGCCTCGCCCATCAATCCGATGCTGATGAAGGAGGAACGAACATGTCCAAAACACTGCGACCCGGTCAGACCCCACCTCGACCCGGTGAGTATCAAGAGCATGGCCCGCGTGGCGGTGAGGTACGCAACCCGAGGACGGTGACGATCGAGCGGGGGGATAAGCCGATGCCGCCAACGCAGGCGCCGGGGCGGACGTGGGAGCGGTTGGGGCCGCCAAAGAAGTGAACGGGCGGAGACCACGTATTGTAGATATAGATACACACGACCTACTTGAGGCTCATCGAGAGGCGGGGGGCGCTGTGAACATCTTCGCCGGGCTCACGGAAGAACAGATCGAGGCGACGCTTCGTCGAATGGCAGCATACGCGCGTGGGCTGCTTCGAAAACGAATATGGCGAGGAGAGCGCGGTGGACCTGCGCCAGGCGGAGTCAATCACGAAGACCTCGTGTATGAAGTCGTTCTGCAGCTCATGGACGGTGTACGGCGCTACGATCCGAACCTCGACTTGGCGGAGAACCTCCGTCGCGGCATCGCGAGCAGAGTCAGCGCGTTGTGTACGAGAGCGGAGAACAGCGTGCTCAGACTCGTTGCAGTCGACGGGAACGGCTACCAGATTGCGTCAGAAGGCGGCTCAAATCCGGAATACAATGAGCTCGTCGACAGAATCCATGAAGCCCTTCTCGAGCGTGCGATGAACGACGAGCAACTGATGTCCGTGATGGCATTGTTCGAGCGAACAGGAGAGTTCACACCTACAGCCATCATGGAGGAGCTCTCTATCGACGAGAAGGCTGCGCGCGCGCTTGGACGCCGGTTCTCAAGAATCCTCGATGCGGCCGTTGCCTACGTGCAGGAGCACACTAATGACAAGTCAGCGTGAAAGAGAGGGGCGCACGCTCGACTGCTTTGTCGAGATGTCGGTTGCAGACGTCCCTTCCCTGGAGGAGGCGGACGAAGAGCTGCGTTCGGCTGGGATTGACCCAGTGCAACTGGGGCGGGCCCTGCGTGAACGCATCGTCCAAGCCACATGGCGGAAGGAGGCACAAGCGAGACGAGCCTGGTTCGCCTCACGCAACACAGCTCGGGCGCCTCGCCCTTCTGGCATGACCCGTGCCGAGATCATCGGTAGGATACAGCAGCACAACGCAGGCGTGGCATTTCGGAATGCCGACAAGATGTCGGACGACGACCTCTGGGATACGTTGTGCGATCTGGAACTACCGAATGAGTGACGATCATCTTCGCGTACGAGCTAAGACGGCGGCAGAAGCTATTCTCAGCCCTTTGGGCATTTCCTCACCGAGCGACCTTCGCGACTCGCTCGAGGACATCGTGGCAAGCAGGAATGCCCACGTCCGACAGGTCCCGCTCGACGGCTTGGCCGGGAGACTCGTACGCGGCAGGAACACCATCATCACAGTCAACAGCAATGATCCCCCCGAACGACGACGGTTTTCGATTGGGCACGAGCTTGGTCATCTCGAGATGCATGCTCAGCTTGACCAGACCTACGCATGCACTCCGAGGGACATGGATGATTATCGACGTTCCCCGGTGGAACGGCAAGCCAACCATTTTGCTGCTTGTCTGCTGATGCCCGAGGGGCTCTTTCGGAGGGAGGTGCGCTTCGACAAGCCATCAATCCACGACGTCATCGGAGTCGCAAAGACTTTCGGCACATCATTGACTGCCGCTGCGCTTCGGCTTGTTGAGCTGTCAGGAGAGGCGGCAGCTGTCGTGATGACACGCAAGACTGGGATCGATTGGGTGATCAGCAATCCGCACTTCGATTGCGCTATCGACCGCCGTCTGCCGAGGTTGAATGAATACAGCTTCGCGTACGATGCGGCGCACAAAGGCATCCGGCAGGAGCAGCCGTTGGAGGTCGATGGCGATACGTGGTTGTACTTTGACCTCCGCGGTCGGAAGCTCTTGGAGTCGTCGGTACCTGTGGGGGCGTTTGGGGCGTTGAGTGTGCTGTGGATGCGCGAAAGGTAACCCCGAGGCGATTGATCGGTTCGGGGCTGCGAGGAGAGAACATGCAGAAACTAGCCGCCTATTTACTTGAGCGTCCAAATCATACAGATGACCGAGCGCAAGACGGTGATGGCGTTCGTTTGAGGTCACTCGTGCAACAGTGGCTGCTTGACAAAGGAGCCTGCAGCATCGGTCAGCGCGGAACCTATTCTGCAGAAGACGGCAGCAACGCAACGTATGAAATCCACGAAGCGTTCGATACCGCTGATTCATGGATTCTGTACCGACTCACCGAAATCGCATCTGGTAGGCGTTTTGACACTGCCATCTCCGTGACTGTCACTGCTCCGCGGGTCGCCGTGTACTGCACGCTTGAGGTCGGCTCCACCGAAGCTGTTGTGAACCGAATCCAAGCTGAGCCGCGATGCCCTCGAATCATCCGAACGATCCTTGAAATGCCCGGCGAGTGGTGGCTCGGACCAACTCAGTTGCGCGGGCTAACGACGGTCGAAGGATTCTCTGAAGGTGAGGCACTGGCAGAGCAGATTCAGCAGCCTGAAAGGTCGATTCCGTACCTCATCATTTCGACAGTCCAGGGGAAGCCGGCTCTAGAGAAATTGGGAGAAAACCTTGCTCGAGACCTGGCGGGGCTAGCGAGGGTCTGCCTCGTGGATGAACAAGCGAGCTGGGCACTCACAGACCGCCTTGGAAAGTGGAACTCCTGCTTTGCGGGCGGTCTTCGCCTGTATTGGCCACGATTCTCGCTGGCGGACCCCTTTGGAAACCCACTATGGACCGCAACTCGCTTGATAGCACCTGCCTTCGATGTCGGCGCGTTTCGACGTCAGCTTCGACTGCAGATCATGAGCGCAGCAGCCACGAGTATTACTCGTCCACTCGAGATTGAAGGTATCAGGAATGCTGCACAGCGCGCTGAGTATGCAACGCTGAAGAAGAATGCCAGCTCGCTTCGCGATTTCGAGAAGCTCGCAGATACCTATGCGAGAGATAACGACGAGCTGCGAACAGAACGAGAGCTGCAATACGAGGAGATTCGACGGCTGCAGCAGCGCCTTTCAGCGTCTGAACGCGACTGCGCCGCCCTGCGTGTTCATTTGCGGCAGGTGAAGCCCGATGCGCTTCCAGAGAAGGAGGATGAGATCTCTCCAGACAGCGTGGAGCAACCCGCTTCTCCCATTCGCGGCGAAACCCGCTACTACAAGAAGCGGGATTCGGCGCCCGCTCACGACATTATGGTGAGAACCAACGCCTGTGGTCATGATGCGTGGCAGAGTGCAGCCAAAGCCGACAAGGCCAAGAAAGGCATTGCCAAGCTCGAAGCGCGCAACGATTGGGAGGCCATCCATCATTGCGGGAGTTGCACCGGTGGTGGTCTTTGGCGCGTGACCTGGTGAATGCTGGGGTATCCTCCAAGAGGCCAACAATGATGCCCTTGAGAACAATCATTGCTTTTCCGTGATCAACGGCTTCTCGCCTACAGCGGCTTGGGAGCGACACCTATGGCTGAGTCACACGTCCAGCCCCGCCGCCCGCAGCAACACTTCGTATTCGGTCTGGTCGAGCGGACAGTCAACGAGCTCGAGAAACTGGTCCTGTGACACGTGACACTGTCTGGCCATCAGGCTTAGCAGAGAAGGACCAAGGTCTTTTCCGCCATGACTGGTCTTGGTGCGAATCGACGTCTTCTTGTGATCACTGGCGCGATAGTACACGAAGAACTGATGATCGTTGGTCCGCTGTTCGAAGCCCTTCTTGCGCAGTCCAGCCTCGACGTCACGTTGCCTGCGGTTGGCCATTCAGCTCTCCTCGTGGATCTGGGCGCGTAGCGCGTCGCGCAGGGCAATGGCATCCTCGGTCAGCTCATCAGGCTCCGCCTTCGCGTACTCCTCCCAGGCGAACAGAAGGTTGTCAGCGAAGTCACTCGCGAGCCCATCGCGGGTGGTCGAGTAGAGAAAGACCCCCCACTCAGGGACCGCCGCTTGAAAGCACTGCTTGGTCTCCGGGTCCAGCTCGGGCACGAGCTCAATCGGCGGGTCAATGATGAGATGCGTCTTGCTCGACCACACGTCTCGAAGCTGCATCGGACTAAGGTCGACCGGCTCAACCGAACGAACGTCCGTGAGCCGCTTCGGATGGCCGTCATCGTCGAGTACGAACTGACCCGTCACCTGGAAATAGCCTCGCCTTGCTTCGATGATGGTCTCCTCGACCTCATCGAGATAACTGCACTCGATCTCGCGCGAGGTGACAGGATAACGAATACGGAGACGCTTCTCCGCGAAGTTGATGCTCAGGAGCTCACCGATCACAGAGGTCTCACTTTCCACATTGGCTTCGGACAACCATCGCTCGATGACCGGACGGTGACGTGTGGTCAACTCGACGTCACCTCGTTCCTCGGAGCCAAGGGCAACACCCCACAGATCGCCAGGTCGAGGCATGAGCCGACGAAGCTCCTGCAAGAGCCGAGTGAACAAGGTGGAATCGGGGACCATGCAACGAATGGTGTCGAGCGAGTTGGACGCGATCGCTTCAAACACCGCGCCCATCGAGTCGAGGAGCACGTCGCCATCATACGGCAAGACGGAACGCTGTGGCCTGTCATCGGAAAGCGTAAGCGTCAGGGCGTAACTGCCTGGGGTCGGTAGATGTAC
>JAVFAO010000086.1:0-20006 GCA_034002465.1 Myxococcota bacterium | reverse complement strand
CGTGCGGCAGCTCTTTGGTGAGGAAGCTTTCCCGGTGCGTAGCGTGATCCTTGCCCATGTGGATGCGGTCGAGGGCTGAGCCGGGCTGTGGAGCGGAGCATGTACGTGAAGTCATCGGAGAAGCGCAGCCGGCAGCAACTCGTCGATTACTCCAAGCTGCTCTGGGAGAAGTCCTGGGTTGCCAATCACGACGGCAACCTCAGCATGCGCTTGTCCCCAGACCGCTTTTTGTGTACGCCGACGTCTTTCAGCAAGCGCCTCGTCGATGAGGACGCGCTGCTGCAAGTGGATGCGCAGGGCAAGAAGATTGCTGGTGCTCTTCGGCCCTTCGGCGAGCTCGAGCTACACCTTGCGGTGTATGCCGGACGGGCTGATGTGAACGCAGTCATCCACGCCCACCCACCGTATGCGAGCGCGATGTCTTGTGCTGGCGTTGGCCTGGATGAGCCAATCATTGCCGAAGCGGTGGTGAGCATCGGCACCTGCGTGCCCTTGGTGCCCTTTGCTTGTCCGGGCTCGGGGGAAACAGTCAAGCAGCTCGCGCCTTTTGTGCCGGTCTTTGACGTGGTCTTGCTGGAAAACCATGGCGTGATGGCCTGGGGCAGCGATCTCGAGCAGGCCTTCCTACGCTTGGAACTTGCAGAGCATCTCTGCAAAATTGCAACCTTGGCAAAGCCTTGGGGAGGTGCGAAGGCGCTGCCCAATGACGCCATTGGGCGATTGTTGGAAGCGCGTCGGCGCGCTGGCTTGGGCCCGGAGGCGCGGGGCATCGACATTGCCGGGATGCGGCGCGTAGCTCCCGCAGCAAGCAGCACCGCGACCACTGCGGTTCAACCTTCGCGCGAGGATTTGGTACGGATCATCACCGAGGAGCTCAAGAGCCTCATACGTTGAGAGCGGGTGAAGCGAGGCTCGGCGTCTGGCGGTGCGCATCCGATGCGCGGCAAAAGCGCTGAACGGCTCGCGAGAGCGAAAGCTTGATGGGGCCGCTTGACGCAGACGAACAACATTCTTGTCTACAGTCGCAGAGCTGGAAATGGGAGGTGAAGAGAATTCTACCTGGGTGACCGAGCCGCACTCGCCAAGGCTCGACCATTGCCCGCATTCTGGGTAGAATCCAAATGCCTGTTGACAGGCAAAGGCTTCTTCAGTCCAATTCTCACGGTTCGAGCCGGGGTATTCGCGTGCAGTCCAAGGCTTCGCCTCGCATCCTAATTGTCGAAGATGATACGCGCCTGCTGCGCGCGCTATCCTATTTTCTTCGAAAGCGAGGCCTGGATGTGGTGGAGGCCATGGACGGGGAGGCGGGACTGGCGGCGTACGAGCGCAGCCAGCCCGACCTGCTGATCATCGACAACAGCTTGCCCAACAAGCTTGGCTACGAGGTCTGCCAGGAGCTGCGCCGCCGGCGTGGAGCCCAGCTGCCCATCGTCATGATCTCTGCCTTCCTGCGCATGCTGGGCAACGAAGACGAGAACGAGCGACCGCCCATCGATGTCTTCATCCGCAAGCCTTTCCAGCTCGACCAGCTCTGGCGTACCATCGAGTCGCTGCGGCAAGGCAACCGCTTCATCAGGCCTCATGGCGAAACCCCTGTTTCCGGGGTGGTCGCGCTGTCACCAGACGTGTCTGCAGAGCTGCCCTCAGAGGGCTCTTGTCAGCGTTATCCCGTGGTCTACCTCCTCGCCCAAGCCCTCGCCCAGCAAGCGACGGGGATCTTGACCCTTCAAGAGGATAAGGCACGGATCAGGCGGATCTATCTGGCCAATGGCTTTCCTGCCTTCGCACGCAGCAACCTGATCACCGAGACGTTGCTGCGCTTCCTCTTGAAAAGCGGGGAGATCGACGCCGAAACCTATCGCCGGCATCTGCCCAAGATGCAGGAAGAGCGCTGGCGTCCAGGTGCCACTTTGGTGCGGGAAGGCGCGCTCACCGTGACTCGCCTCAATCGCGCCCATCGCGCGCTGGTCGAGGAGATCATCCAGACCAGCTTCGCCTGGTCCGAGGCCGCCTTCGAGTATCGCAGCTCGCAGCGTCCCATCGAGCAGGCCGTCATTTACGACATCAACCCCTTCCGCTTGCTCGATCAGTGGTTGGAAAGCAGCTTCTCGGACGGACAGATCCTCGACCGCTACCAGCTGCTGCTCGCTGGGCGGATGCTTCCAACCCCGCAGAGCGAGAGCTGGCACTATCTGCTCGAATGGGCACTGAGTCTGGATCCTGGGCTCGAGGAGGTCTTCAACAACGGCGGCGAGTGTGCTGAGCTCCTCGATGTTGCTCCAGAGCGGCGTCCGCTGCGCGCCCGCTTGATTCAGTGCATGCTGATGATGGGCTTCTTCCGCCTCGAGTTGCCCAACCCGGCGGACGTCGAGCCGGTTCGCAACGCCCTCACCCGTCTTCCCTCCACGCCCGACGCCTCTGCCTCCACCACGGGGTTTCGCAAGCGCTCCCCCTCTGCCTCCGCGGTCCCGAAGGCCGCAGCGCCCGTTTCTCAGCCCAAGGTCAAGCTCCCTGAGGCCAAAGGTGACGGCCAAGATCAGCTGCGCCGCATCTACGATGTCGTGCTCAGGGACTTCCGGCGCATCCAGGAGGTGAGCAACCCCTACGAGGCGCTCTGCGTCTCGAGGACCGAGCCGGTCGACGTCATTCGGCGTCGCTACGAGCGTTTCGAGCGCTTCTACCGCCCCGAGAACTTCCAGCGCATCGGCGACTCCAAGCTCTATTCTCTGGCCGTCGAGATCCGACAAGCGCTCGCTCGCGCCATGGCAGAGATCGAGAACAGCTCCGCGCTCTCGGGCCTCGGCGAGCGGCCTTCCACTGGCGTCTCCTTCGGTCCCACCTCCTCCTGGTTCGAGCCTCCAAGCAACAACCATCCCCTCGCCCAGATCCTGTTCAATGATGGCCTGACCTACCTGCGTCTCGGCGACTTCCTGGAAGCGGACCTGCATTTCCGGCGTGCCGTCGATGAGGCTGGGGCCAATGGGATGTTCGACGCCTACATCGTCTGGACGGCCTATCTCAAGGCCAACCGTAGCGTCGATGCTGCGGGCACGGCGCGCCTTGCCCTCGAGAAGCTCGTGGAGCGGTACCCCGGTGAGGATACGGCCTACCACTTCCTCGCCCATATCCACCGCGAGCTCGGTCACCTCGAGCATGCCGTCAGCTATTATCGCAAGGCAGCAGAGCTCAACCCAGAAAACCGCTCTGCCCGTCTCTTCCTGAAGCGCTTGATGGGCAACGAGGGCTGAGTTCGCTCCCTAAGAGCTGCACTAAAGACGTGGGGAACAGGCCCAGCGCCCAATGGACAAAGACTTGGAAGAACAGGCCAAGCGCCCAATGGACAAGAGCTCGGGAAAACAGGCCAAGCGCCCAATGGACTAAGACTCGGGCAAACGGGCCCAGCGCCCAATGGACAAAGACTTGGAAGAACAGGCCAAGCGCCCAATGGACAAGAATTCAGGAACGCATCAGTTGGCTGAGCAGACCAAACTGTAACAAGCGTTCGAAAACGAGCCGCATCGTGTCGGGATCGTAGCCCTCGTCAGCGGCGTATTCCAAGAATCCATCCAAAGAGCGGGCCTCCAGCAGCGTGTCGAGCACCCACTTCTCCTCCTCGCTCAGGATGAGTCCATCGTAGAGAGGGAAGACCGAGGTGCATCGGTAGCGCATCCCAGCACGCGTGGCTCGAGGAAGCAAGGCGCTGGGCTCTCGGCGATAGAAGTCGAAGAGGCGGGAGACGAACTTGAGCGCGACCCGCGGACGCTTTTCGAGTAGGCTGATGTGTTCTGTCTCGAGCTGGCCATGCAGAGTGAAGCGAGCGTCATGCGCCGTTGCCGCCCTATCGAGCAATTGGGCGACGTGCCAGTTCAGCGCCTCGAGCACCTGCTCTGGGGGGTGCTTTTCGTAGACCAGCGCCGTGAGCGCTTGCTCCGAGAGCGAGAGGTACTCTGGAAGCTGCATGGCGTCGATGAGTCCACACTGTGCAAAGAGCTGCGCCAATGGGGGAACGCGGTCGCCATCGGCGAGCTCTGCCCAGACGAGAAAGGCTCCATCTGAATACAAAGAAAGACGCTCTTCGGCCAGCTCTAAGGTCAGCACACAGGCCTGGGCTCGATCCAAGATGTGGCGAACGACGTCGGGAAGTGGCCAGACGAGCAGGGAGCCCGTCAGCAGCAAGCCCTGCTCGACGTGGGCGGGCAACAAGGGCGCGGGTGGAGGAACGTCGTCGAGGGCCGGATCGCCATCATAGGTGCTCAGCTCCGCTGGGCCGCGTTCGATCACGTCGTCGACGCTCAGCTCCTGGATGTTCTCTGGCAGCAGCTCGGCTTCGTCGTTCGTTCCCACTGGGGCTTGGACGCCAGAGAGCTCATCTGGCTTGGGCAGCTCGCGTAGATGCGCTCGAGCTTGGGCTGGAGGTTCTCGGTGATGGGCCTGTTCGAAGATGGCCTCGAGCGCGTCCGAATTCATGGCGGGCGCGTCGACTGTTTTGTCCTGACCATGACGTCGGGGCAGGCTCAAACCATCGCCCTCGAGCAAGCGATGGATGGACTCCTCGTCGATCATTGCGGTCGCCTCATCTGGCTCATCTTCTTCTTCGAGGGATGCGTCTTGCACAGCGTCCAGAGGCGTACTGGTTTCTTGTCGATTGGGCGCTTGGCCAGTTCCCCCAAGTTCTTGTCGATTGGGCGCTTGGCCAGTTCCTCCAAGTTCTTGTCGATTGGGCGCTTGGCCAGTTCCTCCAAGTTCTTGTCGATTGGGCGCTTGGCCAGTTCCTCCAAGTTCTGGGGGGGGCTGCGCATCCTCGTCTCCCACCTCAATCTCGGCGTCGAAGGCAGACAGCGCCTCGCGGGCAAGCACGTCGACCACGGCAGAGTCTAGGGAGCGATCGGCGCTGATTTCGATGTCGACCGATTCCAAGACGTCTGAGCGCGCTGCGTCTTGAAGCTCGAAATCGCTGGACACATCGCTGGCGAGGTCGAGGTAGGGCAGCTCCGATGGGGCCGCAACGGGTGACTGCTCTCGCTCCTCCATCTCTCGAAGGGCCTGCTCCGACACCAACTGGGTTGCTTCCTGCGCCTCGCTGTCGGTCTGATGACCAACGTTGTTGCGCAGCCCCGAATCACTACGCAGCCCCGAATCACTACGCAGCCCCGAGTCGCTACGCAGCCCCGATTCACTGCGCAGCCCCGAGTCGCTGCGCAGCCCCGAGTCACTCGGCAGCTCCGCGTCACTGCGTAGCCCCGAGCCACCGAGCAAGCCGGAGTCGCGAGTCGAACGAAGGGGACTGGGGCGAGAGCGGCTGATGGGCGTTCGCTCCGGACGTCTCTCGCCCTGCTCCGAAGGACCCGCGTGGAGTCTGTCGGCGATGTGATCGAAGTGTTTGACGTCGGAACCCTCTTGCCGAGCGGAGAGCTGAGGTTGGTCGATGTCGGGGAAGAAGGCGGCTGTGAGCTCGAGCAGTTGCTGAGGGGAGTAGGGCCGCTTGAGCAGGTAGGCGAACGGTCTCAGCTCTCCCGGAATACAGAATGATTCGACCAGTGTCGGGTGAACGGCGCTCACCACGATACGAGACGAGTCGCGCAGCGCTTCTGGCAGGCTTGCGTGCAAATCGAGCACGAGGGCAGGATCATGAGACAGATTGAGGAAGAGCACCGTCCGAGTATCGAGCTCTTCGGCCACGAGTTCGTCGATGCTCGAGAGCCCTCTGACGAGCAGGCCTTGTGTCTCGAGAATACGCGTGGCGAGGCGGCGAACGGTGCCGTTGGGATCGACGATGACGATATCGAGCATGATGCTGAGCCTCGAGCAGGGGCCGTGCAGGTTGGGCACATTCCGCAGCCTGCGGTCGCAAGGCAGTCTATCCGAAAAGGGAGGCCGAAGGAAAAAACACGCGCGGCGAATCCGCCTTGGGCTTGCCGCGCCGATGGAGTCAGGTCCTTGAAAAGTCAGGGTGTAGAGCAGCAGCGGAAGCCCGTTGAGTAGTCCCAATATCCAAAAGAGTGGGCACCCGTGCGGTACAGGCAGCCATCTCCGTTGACGATGGTGTCGACATAGAAGCCTCCTCTGAAGGTGCCCTCTGGGTCTGCGGTCCACTCATGCAGGTTCCCCATCAAGTCGAAGGCCCCATCTTGGCTGACGCATTGCGGATGTTGACCCGTCCTTGCCAAGGATTCGGGGAGCTGGTTGATGCAGGCGTTGTCGAGCTCATTCCAGATCCAGGGCTCGTTGCTGCCAAAGAGCTCGACCACGGGGTGTGGGCTTCGTGCGTCGTTGCAGAGCCCGGGCTGTCGGCTGTTGCCGTAGGGGAAGGTCCAGCCTTGTGCGCCCTGGCAGGCCCGCAGCCATTCGTTGTCGGAGCAGAGCCGCTTGCCGGCTTCTGCGCAGGCCGAGGCAGCCTGCGCTCCGCTGATGTATCCTTGGGGTATTGCTCCTTCGATGGAGACGGCTCTGACGCGGCGCGTCCCTGGGTTGTGGAAGGGAGACCACGGCGAGCTGCTCTGGTCGTCGTGCAGCTCGATGAGCGCGGCTTCGAAGCGGTCGACGCAGAAATCGTCGATCCGCAGCATGCCTTCGGGGCAGCCTCCGGTTCCTGGGGCGGGGGCGAGGCCGAGGTTGGGCTGAGGGTGCTGGAGGGGGTCGCAGCTCGTGCTGGCGTTGCTTGGGGTGCAGCACTGGATGCTGGAGGGACCCGGGCAAAACCCGGGGCTTGCCCGATGCTCGCCGATGCAGTCGGTGGTGGGCAGACAGGTGCCAGTGAGCGCATTGACCGAGCAGCTCTGTCCGATGTTGGGGTCGCCCGCGGCATCGAAACAGCAGGCGTTGTCTTCGCAGAAGCCGATGGCGGGAGACAAGCCGAGCGGACAGCCGGAGGGGTCTTCGCAGACGCCTTGATAGCTGCCAACCCAGCACAGCGTGGGCTCGATGAGCTCTTCGTCGTGCTGATCGGTGGTATCGAGCTGCTGCTGCTCGTCGGAGCCATCCATGAAGTCATCGGCTTCGAGCTCGTCCCCATCTTTCGTGTCGAATTCGAAGTCGAAGAGCTCGAGCTCGGTCTCGAGGTCTCGCTCGTCGTCATCTGGCGTTGCGTCGAGCTCGTCGTCGACATCGTGCTGCGTGGCATCGAGCTCGGCGTCGTTCGCGTCGTTGGGTGCGGTGGGCGAGGAGCAGGACAGGAGAAGCGCGAGCAAGAGCGCAAGCTCCGCATGGCGGCTCTTCGTTTGTAATATTGATAGGATGCGTGACTTTCGCTGGCCTTGGTCGGCAGTCGAAGAAGACATGATGCGTCCTTCGCGGGGGGGGTGCTTCGCAGTCGTCGCCGGAAGGTGGGCACACGCCTTCGTGCGACGCACCATTCAGGCTTGCTTTGCAGCGCGTCTTTGCCACCTGGCTCGGACGTTTTGCTGCTCGATGCCCTTGCGCTTCACACTATCGCGACCCTGTCGGGCTCGCAACGGCCAGGCTGCAGGAGCGCGAACGAGGACCACCCCAAGTGAGCGAATCGAGCGCGCGGCAGCGAGCATTGTTGTGGATTGACGAGAGGCTGCGTGTCCTCAGTCGCGCGGCAGGGCTTGGCGCATCTCATGGGCGCTGCCGAAGCGACGCGCTGGTTCTTTCTCCAGCGCTCGGCTGAGAAAGCTCTGCCAGGCTTCGCGGCGTGGCCCTTCGAGCTCGAGGGCTGGTGGCGTTTGGGTGCAGTGGGCGAAGCCTGTGGCGATGGGGGTGGAGGCAGAGAAGGGCGGCCGGCCTGTGAGCAGCTCGAAGGTCATGATGCCGACGGCGTAGAGGTCTGTGCGCACGTCCAGCGCTTCGCCCCGGATTTGTTCGGGTGCCATGTATTCTGGGGTGCCCAGGATGGCCTGGGTGGCGGTCATCGACCCCACCAGGTCGAGCCGAGCGAGGCCAAAGTCGATGAGGATGGGGATGTTGTCGCTGTTGACCAAGATGTTGTCTGGCTTGATGTCCCGGTGCAAGACGCCTTGTTCGTGGCAGGCCTCCAAGGCGGAGAGCACGCCGTCGAGCAGCTCGCAGACCCATCGTTCTCCGAGCTTGCCCTGGCGTTGGATGAGCTCGCGCAAGCTGCTGCCTTCGACCCGCTGCATGCTGAGGAAGAGCAGGCCGCCGTCTTCCCCGAGGTCGTGGATGCGGAGCACGTTGGGGTGTTGGATGCGTCTGGCGAGGCTGACCTCGCGGCGGAACCGGGCGATGACGTCGGGGGCGGCCCACTGTGCGTCGCGGACCAGTTTGAGGGCCACGGTCTCCTTCAGGGTCTCGTCGAAGGCCTCGTACACCGCCCCCATGCCGCCCTGTCCAATCGCTTTGCGGATGACGAAGCGAGCGCCGATGCGCTCGCCTTCGGCCAAGCTTCTCTGGGGCAGCGCGGCGCGCGCTTTGTCATCGTTCGCCTGGGCGGGCAGCGGCAACGCCAGCTGCTGGGTGGAGATGCGGTTGAGTTTGGCGTTGAGCTCGAAATCGACGCTGCAGACCACCGCCTCCAGATGGCGGACGCGTTCGAGCAGCTCATCGCGTTCGGCGGTGAGGGCTTTGGGCTCGGACTTGGCCTGCAGCGCACGCAGCCGCTCCTCGTGGCGCAAATGCAGCCAGCGTGGACCCAAGACCCATGCGGTGATTGAGCCGAAAATGACCAACAAGATGAGAATGGCTTCCATGGTCCACCAACGCACCGCAGGGTGCAGACCGCGACCGCGACGCAGGCGAGACTAGCAAGTCTCGTTGAGACGACAAGACTCGCGGCTCGGTTTGATAGATGAAGTGGCGTTCACTCCGTTTCGATTGTATTCGTTCGCTCTCGGGCACCGACCTCTCGAAAGCAGCAAATCCTTCAGATTGTCCAGGGGATGCGTGCCCTTCGCCCACTTTCGATTGCATTGCTTCGCACCGACCCCGCGCCAGCCGCAAATCCTCAGGATTGGCGGGAGGATGCGTTCTTTTCGCTCACTTTCGGATGGATTGATGCAGGCAACGCGCAGCGGCTTGCCCATCGCCAACGACTGCGCTAAGGTTTGCCGGGTTGTGCTCCCCTCGCCAGACAGGAGCTTTGCATGACCGTACGCACCGTCATTTGTCGCCATTGTCACGCCAACATCCCCGATGGCCACCTGTTCTGCGGCCGCTGCGGGACGCCCCTTCCCGAGCGGCCCGATGCCAGCACGGAGACGCAGTATTACAGCGCGCTCCAGGCGCAGGGACAGACGCAGCTCACGATGCTACGAGGCTGTCAACCTGAGGGAAGCAGCTTCAAGCTGCCCTCGGGGAGCCATGTCGTCGGCCGCCAAGCGCAGAGCCTCCGCCTCGACGATCTCTACGTCAGCCCCGAGCATGCCGAGTTCGATGTGGTCGAGGGACGCTTGATTGTCTCTGACCTCGATAGCCTCAATGGTGTCTATCTGCGCATCCGGCAGCCCACGATCCTCGAGCATGGAGACATGCTCCGCGCAGGTGATCACTTCTTCCGCTTCGAGCTGCTCCACGAGGTCTCGCATCAGGTCGACGGCGTGGCATTTCTTTGCAGCCCGCGTCGCGAGAAGCGTTTTCGTCTGGTGGAAATCGGTGCAGGAGGCATTCCCTGTCGAGCCTATGCTTCTCCCAACAACGAGGTCGCCGTGGGGCGAACCGGTTGCGATTTGAGCTTCCCCCTCGACATTTTCATGTCTCCACGGCACTTTTCGGTTTCGGCGTCGAAGCTCGAGCCGACGGTGCAGGATCTGGGAAGCCACAACGGCACCTTCATTCGCCTGCGCGCACCCACCGAGTTGCGGCATGGCGATCTCATCTTCATGGGCGAGCAGCTCCTGCGGGTCGAGCTCTCCTGAGCACAGTCTTGCTCCTTCCCCAGGCTCGGACGCCCGCCAAATTCGCCGATGGGGCTGTTCACTTGGCCCTTTCGTGTTATCTTCTGCCTTGTAGAGCGAAGCAGCGCGCGCAGCGCACGCGCGACCTGGCTTCGCCCCAAACCACTTATAATCACTGGATAATCATCAATCCAAGCGGTGACAATGGCAGGAGCGCGGCATGAGCCGATGGCACTCGACAGCAAGCGCAGGGCACGCAATCGAAAGTGAGCGAGGGGCACGCATCCTCTCGACATTCCGCAGGAATTGCTGCTGTCGAGAGGTCGGTGCCCTCGAGCGAACGAATGCATTCTGGCGGGGTTCCGAGGAAATGGTGGCAGCGGCGAGCTGGCTGCCCGAGCGCGAGCCACCGAGGATCTTGGCCAAGCCATGAGGACCTATGTGGTGGTGGGCGTCAGCCATCGCACGGCGCCCATTGAAATGCGTGAGCAGCTCGCCATCTGCGCCGCAGAGTTGGGGGACTGCGCCCAGCAACTGTGCGACGGCGAGCGCATCCTCGAGGCGCTCTGCCTGTCGACGTGCAACCGCGTCGAGGCCTATGTGCTCGCTGATCACGTGGAGCTGGCCACCCAGCGCGTCATCGAGCTCTGGGCCAAACGCAGCAAACTCTCGGGCGCCGTGCTTGCCTTACACTGCTACCAACACTTTGGGCTCGACGCGGTGCATCACGTCTTCCGCGTGGTCAGCAGCCTCGACTCGATGATGCTGGGGGAGCCGCAGATCTTAGGGCAGGTCAAGGCCGCCTACCGCGCGGCCGCTGAGCAAGGCGCACTCGGCAGCTACCTCGAGAGCCTCATGCAGCAGGCCTTCAAGGTTGCCAAGAGGGTGCGCGCCGACACCGCCATCGGCACCTGCTCCCTGAGCATGGCGCACCTGGCGGTGGAGCTCAGCCGGCAGAGCTTTGGCGTCCTGTCCGACCGCCATGCTCTGCTGCTGGGTGCCGGCAAGATGAGCGCCCTGGCCGCTCGTGAGCTGCGCCAGCATGGTGCACAGCTCACTGTCCTCAACCGCTCTGGCGCTCGCGCTCAGGCACTCGCCGAAGAACTCGACGGCGCGAGCGCAGCGCTCGACGCGCTGCCTGCGCTGCTCCCCAAGGCCGATGTGCTCATCGTCTCCGCTGCTGCACCGCAGTACCTGCTCACTCGGCTGATGCTCGAGCAAGCCACGCAGCAGCGCAGCGCGCCGCTGTTGGTCATCGATCTCTCGGTACCCAGGATGGTCGAGCCCGGCGCAGCGCTGCTCCCTTTGGTGCAGCTCTTCGATGTCGACGGCCTGCAGCGCGCCCTCGAAGAGAACCGCGCCCACCGTGAGGCCAGCGCCACCCAAGCAGAGGTGCTGGTCGACGACGAGAGCCGCAGCTTCGCCAAACGACTGCGATACCGCGACGCCGCGCCGCTCATCGCTTCACTTCGCCGCCACTTCGACAGCCTTGCACAGAGCGAGCTCGCCACTTTCCTGCGGGCCCATCCCGAGCTCGACGAGCGCCAACGCGCTGCCATCGAAGGTCTGCTGCGCAGCCTGCTCAACAAGTTGCTGCACGCCCCAAGCCTCGCCATCAAAGATGCAGTGGCATGCGACGACTCCAGCGCTCTGCAGGCGCTGCTCGAGCAGCTCTTCGAGCTCCCTTCAGTGGAGCTTCAACGAGCGAAGCCTACGCTGAATCTGCTGGAAAGTGCTCGAGAGCTTGGGGAATCGGGCCAAGCGCCCAATCGACAAGAACACTGGGAAGACGGCAATTCCGCCAACACGAATCCCGGCCCGAGCCTGGCATCGATGACCGACGCCGCTGCTGATGCGGAGCAACGGCCACGAGGGAAGGTGCATTCGTGACGACCCTTTTGCCCCACGCAGAGAGCTGAGCCATGTCGCGCATCATCCGCATTGGCACCAGAGCGAGTCGGCTCGCCTTGTGGCAAGCCCAAGAATTGGCGGGGCAACTGAAGCATTGCTGGCCCGAGCTGCGCTTCGAGTTGGTCGAGGTCTCAACCCAAGGCGACCGCATCGTCGACAAGCCGCTGGCGCTGATTGGCGGGAAAGGCCTCTTCGTCAAGGAGCTCGAGCTGGCGCTGCTCGACGGCATCATCGACATGGCCGCGCACAGCGCCAAGGACCTCCCAGGCGAGATGCCCGAAGGGCTCTGCCTAGGCGCGGTGTTGCCGCGCGAGTCGGCGGCAGATGTGCTGGTGAGCCGCGGCCTCAGCTTGGCGGAGCTGCCCGAGCGCGCGCGCATCGGCACCTCGAGCCTGCGGCGCAAGGCCATGCTCCTGCGCTTGCGACCCGACCTGGACGTGATCAACCTGCGGGGCAACCTCGACACCCGGCTGCGCAAGCTCAACGACGCCGAAGACGGCTTGCAGGGGGCCGTGCTGGCCTACGCGGGCATGCGGCGCCTGGGATTCGAGCGGATGATCACGCAGATCCTCAGTTTCGATGACTTCGTCCCGGCACCAGGACAAGGCATCATCGCCGTGCAGACCCGCAGTGACGACCCGGAAATCGAAGCCATCCTCGCCCCGGTCCATCACCATCCCAGCGCCGACGAGCTCGCCGCGGAGCGCGCCTTCCTCTCCACCATCGAGGGTAGCTGTCACCTGCCCATTGGCGCGCTCGCCTGGCACGAGCACGGGGTGCTGCGCCTCTTCGCCCGCATCGTCAGCCCCGACGGCTGCCGCACCATCGACCACGCCGCCGATGCGCCGCCCGAGCAGGCGGTGCAGCTCGGCCGCAGCGTGGCGCGCCAGCTCTCGGCCTTGGGCGCTGCAGGGATCATCGCCAGCATCCGCGGGGCCGGCCCCGACGCTTCGGGGCTCGCGGGTCTGCCGGTCATCGTGACCAAAGCAGCCAACCGCGCCGATGTCTTCGAGCAGGAGCTCAGCGCTCACGGCGGAACCCCCATCTGCATCCCCACCATCGACTTCGAGCCCATCCCCGACGCGCCCCTGTTGAACACCTTCGCGATGATCGAGAAGGGGAGCTACCGCTGGTGCATCTTCACCAGCCCCAACGGCGTGGACTTCACCTGGACCCTGTCACCGATAGCGCCCACCATGGCCCTCGAATCGGCCTGGAAGCATGGTCGCGAGGTGCGCATCGCCGCCATCGGCGATGCCACCGCAGATGCGCTACGGGCTCGCGGAGTACCGGTGCATCTGGTTCCACCGGAATACACCGCTGAGGGCCTCCTGGCGGCGCTCCAGGAGGCGGGCATCGTGGTGGGTACCCGCTGTGTGCTCTTTACCGCCGAGCGTCATCGGGGCGTGCTCGAGGCGGGTTTGAAGGAGGCGGGTGCCCAGCTCGACGAGGTGGCGGTTTACCGTACCTTCCCCGCACCTGACCTGTCGCAACGACTGCGGGAAGCGCTCGACGTCAAACCCAAAGGCTACATCGCATTCGCCAGCGGCTCCGCCGTGGAGAGCTTCGTTGCCGCCTTCGGCGACGACGCCCTCGGCGCCATTCGAGACTGGCGCATCGCCGTCATTGGGCCCGCCACCGCGGCGCGCGCCCGTGAACTCGGTTTGCCGGTCCATGTCGTCGCACCCCAGAGCACCCTGCACGACTTCGCCGCAGCCATGGCACAGGACGCATCCGCCCAGAACAGCCGCTGAGTGCAGGCATTTGAGCCATGTTGACAAGGTATTGAAATAACGGGGGTTCCTGAGAACTTGGGAAACAGGCCAAGCACCCAATCGTCAAGAACTTCCCTGAGGCCGAAGCGTGGGCAGCGCCCCACGATGCCCGCCCACAACCGAGAGGATCAGTGCATGAGCTTCCCCATCCAACGTCTCCGTCGCCTCCGCAGCAGCGAACCCCTGCGCCGAATGGTGCGGGAAACCAAACTGGCTGTGGAAGACCTGGTGCATCCCCTCTTCGTCGTCCCTGGAGCTGGGGTCAAACAGCACATCGGCTCCATGCCGGGGCAGTACCGCTACTCCGTCGATGAGCTCGTCAACTACGTGCAAGAACTCGTCGAGGCAGGAATACTCGCCGTTTTGCTCTTTGGAATCCCCGAGAGCAAAGACCCCATGGGCAGCGGCGCCTATGCTGAGGATGGCATCGTGCAGCGCGCCACCCGCGCCCTGAGCGCCGCTTTCCCAGAGCTTATTGTGATAACCGATGTGTGTATGTGTGAATACACCTCTCACGGTCACTGTGGACACCTCGTCGACGGCTGTGTGCTCAACGATCCCTCCCTCGAGCTGCTCGCCAAGGCCGCTGTCAGCCAGGCCCGCGCCGGCTCCCACATGCTCGCCCCCAGCGACATGATGGACGGACGCGTCGGCTACATCCGACGCGCCCTCGACGAGGCCGGCTTCAGCCACCTCCCCATCATGTCCTACGCCGCCAAGTTCGCCTCCGGATTCTACGGTCCCTTCCGTGAAGCCGCCGACTCCACCCCGCAGGTCGGCGATCGACGCGGCTACCAAATGGACCCTGCCAATGCCCGAGAGGCCTTGCTCGAGATGCAGCTCGATGCCGAAGAAGGTGCCGACATCCTCATGGTCAAGCCCGCGCTGCCCTACCTCGATATCCTCGCCAGAGCGCGCCCCATGTTCTCTCAGCCGCTGGCTGCATATCATGTTTCTGGAGAATACGCGATGGTGAAGGCTGCCGCCGCCGCTGGCTGGCTGGACGAACAGCGCATCGTCATGGAGAGCCTCACCAGCATCAAACGCGCTGGGGCCGACATCATCATGACCTACTACGCACACGATGTTGCCCGCTGGCTGAATTCATGACGCATCGTCCGCTCGGAGGAATACGAGGAGAGGGCCACTCTGAGGGCGTGCGCAGGAGCGCTCGCTGGGGCTGGCGCCGGACCTGCGCCCTGCTTGCGCTCTCGCTCTTCGTCTTGCTTAGCGACGCCGCTCAGGCCTTCGAACTCGAGGTCCGAAGCCACTCTCAGCTCCTCCTCCAGGCCGATGAACGGGGCCGCCGGCCGCTGCTGCGCGGCCGCATCATGGACAACGTCAACCAGGGCGTGGTGGGCGCCACCCTGCGGCTGCGTATCTTTCCGCTGCCCAAACAGAGCGCTCTCCCAAGCCCCGAACACCGCTCCCTGCAGCCCGTAGCCGAACGAGAGCTGCGCAGCGATGGCCTTGGCTACTTCAGCTTCGAACCCCAGCTCGACGACGGCCGCTACCTTGCGACTGTCGAGCTCGTCGCCGCTCCGCTCTACGAGCCCACCACCGCAGAGCTTCCCTTCACCGTCCAACGACATCCCCTCGAGCTCGAGCTCGACGCCCCCAGATTCGTCCGCAAGCAGGCAGGGCTCGCCGTCGAATTTCGCGCTCGCGCCGCGGCGCCCGCCCTGGCCGTCGAGCCGCCGCGCCTCGAGCTCAGCCTCGAAGCCCAAACGCCGCCGGCAGAGAGTAAGCGCGTCAGCATCGACACCAGCGGCGATGAGCTGATGCTCCCTTGGCTCTCCGCTTTCGAGCAGCGGCGTATTTATCGCGGCAAGCAGAGCCTGCTCTTCACCCAAGACCAGAGCGGACGCTTCATCGCTACCTTGAGCTTCCCAGGCAACGACTACTTCGAGCCCGCGCGCGCCCAGGCGGAGCTCTTCCTCTTTGATGAGGCGGCGCTCAGCTTCGAGGCTCAGCTCGAGCGTGAACGCGACGCGCGCGGCGTTGGCGTGTCGGGGCGCTTGCTGTTCGACCAGAACTTGGGTGAACAGGCCAAGCGCCCAATCGACAAGAAGAGCGCCCCTGGGGCCAACGTGCTCATCCAGGTCGCCCAGCACGACGGTGCCTGGCGCGTCATCGCCGAGCTCCCCTGCAACGACGAGGGGGATTTCCAGGCTCTGCTGCCGCTCGAGCGCTTTCCCCACGGCGAGGTCTATCTGCGCGCGACCTTCGCCCCAGACAGCGGCTTGGCGCAGTCCAGCGACCCGCTCACGCTGCAGCTCGACCCCTTCACCGCCTCGAGCTTCTTCGCCCCCTTGCTCATCGTGCTGGGCGCGCTGTTGGGCCTCGGCACTGCTTTCGTCTACGCTCGCGGCGTCTGGCAACGCTGGCGAGCACGCCGTCTGCGCGCGCGCTTGCCGCAGAGCCAGGCGAGCATCAGCCAGGTCGATGCGCTGCCAGGGACCGAGGTCCCTGGCTTCAACGATATCATCGGCGTGCTCTTCGACGCCACCGAAGGGACGCGCCTGAGCAAAGGCAGCGTCGCGCTGCTGCGACCAGGGCGAAAGGCGGGCTCTGCCAGCGAGGCTGAAAAGGGTCTTCTCAGCGAGCAGAGCCTCGACCATCAGGGGCGCTTCGGCTTCATCGAGCTCCCCCCAGGACAGTACGAGCTGCGCGCCACTGCCTTCGGCTACGTGCAGGCCCGCTTTCGCATCAGCCTGCCCTTGCCGCGACCCAGAGCCTGGCGCGTTGAGCTAGTCCCAGTGCGCACCCGAGCCAAAGAGCTCTATCGCTGGATGCTCGCCCAGTACGCCCCGGACGAGGAGCTCTGGGGGAGACGCACACCCCGCGAGCTCGCGCAGGAGATGGGGCAGCAGCTCCTCGGTCAGCTGCAAGAACTGCGGGAGCTGCTTCCAGCGGCGCTCTTCGCCACCCTCGATGAGGCGCTCGGTAGCGGTGACGGGCAGCAGCTCTTGCAGGCTCTAACCAGTCTCTTCGAGGAGCTGTACTACGCCCAGCGTCGCTACCCAGAGTCGGTGCTGGCGCTGCTCGAGAGCGCTTGCCGTGCGCTGCTCACTCACACCATCCGACACGAAGAGGCTCGGGTTCTGCCGCAGGGACTGCAGCGCGCCGAGCTCCTTGCGCAGGAGTCAGAGGGCGGCTTTGCTGCTGCGATGCAGGGGGGCAGCTCGTGAGAGCGAAGAGAGCAAGGCTCCAGTCAGCGTGTGCCGATTCGCCTGTGAAGCGCCGTATGCGTCTTGCGGGGCTGAGCGAAAGCCGGAATCGTATTCCATCCACAGGCATCGGTAGAGGCCTGCTGGCCGTGCTCATGTTGGCGTTTTCGAGCCTTGTTCCGGCGTCGCTGTGGGCGCTACCTCACGACTTCGAGCTGGAGAGCAGGGAGTGGAACGGGCTCTCGCGATTGCAGGACGCGGCGCTGGATGACG
Source organism: Myxococcota bacterium (assembly GCA_034002465.1). Lineage (GTDB taxonomy): Bacteria > Myxococcota_A > Bradymonadia > UBA4248 > JAVFAO01 > JAVFAO01. Next base: position 3,068 of record JAVFAO010000086.1, on the reverse strand, counting down.
GCATCATGTTGCGTGAGCTGGATTCCTTGGATTATTCCGCGTTGTCGGTGGAGCGCCCGCTGCTCATCTTGGCTCCTGAAAACGCATTGCAAGCTGAGGATCTGCAACAATTCGTGATTCACGGAGGGCGAGTCTTGCTGGCGGTCGAGAACGAAGCCGCCGACGGTTTGTTGGAGAGCTTGAGCGAGCCTATCGAGCGCATTGGTTCTCCCCCCGACGATGCGTCTTCCCGCTACCTCAACGCCAACCCGAAGCTACCCATCGTCCCGAGCCCTGGGCGACATCCGCTGCTCGACGGCGAGGTCCAGGCCTTGGCGGCGAACCACCCGCAGGCCTTCGTGTCTGCGCTGCCACCGGTGATTGCTTTCGAGCGCTGGGAGCTTGGTTTGGTCTATGACCTCTCGCTTGGCGACGGCAAGCTCTTGCTGTTGGGCGACGCGAGCGTATTCATCAACCTCATGCAACCCTTCGCCAACAACGCGCGTTTCTCCCTCAACGCTCTGCGCTATCTGTGCGAGGGCCGCAGTATCTGTCACGTCGACGTGTACGCTGGTCGCTTTGCGCAGGACCACAGCTTCTCAGCAGGGCCACCGCCGCCCACTGCTGCAGACCGGCTCGAGCGGGCCTTGGCGCAGCTCAATCGCTTGGCCGAGAGCTGGTCGGCGTGGAAGCCAGACGAGCGCTTGCTGCGCATCATGACCTTCATGCTCTGCATTGGCCTGATTTTGTTGGGCCTCACCATCTTTCCCATGCAGAGTCCCGCGTTTCTCTCGTACCGACTTCGGCCGCCTGCGGAGCGGCAGCCGCAGTCCGATTTTGCCCGCAACGTGCTCGAGCTCAGCCGTCGCCGCCAGGCCAGCTACAACCTCCCATTGGCGCTGCTGCGCGACGATTTCGAGCGCAAGCTGATGTTCGCCCTCTACGGTGAGCAGCGCCCTGGCTCGGAGCACCGCTACTCGGCGAGCGGCATCGCAGAGCTCGCCCATCGCTTTGGTCAGCGTATTCTAGGTGACGAAGCTGAGCTTCGACATCAGCGCGCGCGTCTGACGGCGCTCTTGCGTGAGCTCGCCGATATTCCGAGCCAGTCGCATTTGCTCATTTTGCATGCCAAACAGTGGAACCGCGCGGATTTGTTGCGCTTGCACGCGGAAGCCCAGGCCTGTCTGGGGGCGCTGGAGCAAGGCGAGCGACCCTCTTCAGCGGCCTCAGTTCCCAAGGAGCCTCGTTCATGAGCGAAGCCACATCCAACGTCTCTGGCGATGCGATCGCCCTCAAGGTCGCGGCGCTGCGTGCCGAGATAGGAAAGGTCTACATTGGGCCAGAGAGCGTCATCGAAGCGCTCTTGGTGGCGCTCTTGGCGCGCGGTCACGTGCTCATCGAGGGCGTGCCGGGTATCGCCAAGACGACGCTGGTCAAGGCCTTTGCGCAGACCCTGAGCTGCTCTTTCAAACGCATCCAGTTCACCCCGGACTTGCTGCCCAGCGACATCACCGGCACCTATGTTTTCGACCGCAAGAGCGACAGCTTCGTGCTGCGCGAGGGGCCGATTTTTGCGCATGTGGTGCTTGGCGACGAGATCAACCGCGCGCCCGCCAAGACCCAGTCGGCGCTGCTCGAGGCGATGCAAGAGCAGCAGGTGACCATCGAAGGGCAGACGCGGCCGTTGCCGACGCCTTTTTTGGTGTTGGCGACGCAGAATCCGATCGAGCACGAGGGGGTCTATCCCCTTCCCGAAGCGCAGGTCGATCGCTTCTTGTTGAAGATGCGGCTGAACTATCCGAGCTTCGAGCAGGAGCTGCAGGTGCTGCGCACGCACGCTTTCGAGCGCATCGAGCTGCAGCCCATTCTGAGCCTGGAGGAGCTCCTGGCGTGGTCTGACTTGGCCCAGCGCGTCAACCTCGAGGCAGAGCTCTACGAATACATTGTCTCACTGGTCCGATACACTCGGGAATTGACTCATGTGCACGTGGGCGCAAGCCCTCGAGCTGCCCTGGCGTTGATGCGTTGTGCGCGGGCGCGTGCATTGTTGCGGGGGCGAGACTACGTGCTGCCGGACGACGTGAAGGTCTTGGCGCAGATGGTCTTGGCGCACCGCATCATCTTGCACACCGAGGCGGAGCTGGGGGGACACACGCCGTCTGCGGTGGTCCAGGCGGCGCTCGACAACACCCGTTATGCCAAGCGCTGAACCATGCCCCCGCAACTGAGCAGCAGCGGCAGAGCCAGCCTCGCCATCGCCAGCATCTGGATGTTGGCGGCAGCCATTCTTCTGGGTGCCGGCTATCCTGCGGCGGCGTGGCCTGTCTTGTTCGCGTCGAGCGCGCTGTTCGCGTTGCTGATGGTGGCGTTTTATTTGAGTATTCCTGTGGGTCGTCTGTTGGAGCCGCCGCAGCTCGAGGCCATTCTCGAGCTTCCGGAGCAGACCTTGATGCATGCAGGCGAGCCCATCCGCATCCGTGTCGAGCTGCGCGGCCGGGGGCCTTTTGCCCTGCGTGCGATGCAGCTTCGAGCGGAGTTGAGCAGCAGCCTGAGCACGCCGGCCCCGCTTTGTTTGGACGTCCCTGCTTCGAGCAGCGTGAGCACTGAGTTCGAGCTGGAAGCGGCGCGCAGCGGGCGCTATTTCGTGCATGGTTTTCATCTGGAGGCGTGGGGGCCGCTGCGGCTCTTTCGCATTCGCAGTTACCTCGCCTCTGCGTGTGCGCTGGTGGTCTTGCCACGGCGCACGCCGCTCAGCATCGACGCGAGCCGCGCGGCGCCTCGGCGCAGCGAGCGGCTGGGGGCGCACGAGCTCTCGCAGCGCGGTTTTGGCATGCAGTTGCGTGAGATACGTGACCATCAGCCGGGGGATCCCTATCGCAACATCGCCTGGAAGGCGAGCGCGCGTCTAGGGCGGCTGATGGTGCGGGAGTTCGAGAACGAGGTGGCGGTCAGCGCCTATCTGATGCTGGACATCTCGACGAGCATGCGTGGCGCCAGTGATCGGCCGGACAAGCTGGAGCATGCCATCGAGCTGTGCATGGCGATGGCACGTTCGCTCTCGAAGGGGAGCGACCGCTTTGGGCTCATTA
>JAVFAO010000085.1:0-20020 GCA_034002465.1 Myxococcota bacterium | reverse complement strand
CCAAAGGGCTTTGCCCTTTGGAATCCCCTTGATTGCAGCGGATTGCTGGCGTAGCGACGAGGCGTTGAGTGGAGAGTGGGTCGGCTTCCTACGTCGGGCAAGCTGCTTTTCCATGTGGAGTAGGAAGCTTTCCTATGCTGGTCAGACAGCTTTCCTATGTGGAGCAGGAAGGCTTTCTATGTTGGTCAGACAGCTTTCCTATGTGGAGCAGGAAGGCTTTCTATGTTGGTCAGACAGCTTTCCTATGTGGAGCAGGAAGCTTTCCTATGCTGGTCAGACAGCTTTCCTATGTGGAGCAGGAAGCTTTCCTATGCTGGTCAGGAAGCTTTCCTATGTGGAGCAGGAAGCTTTCCTATGCTGGTCAGGAAGGCTTTCTGAGAAGGGATTACATCTCTTCGAATTCGACCTCTTCGATGGGATCGGGATCCCAGGGCTCTCCGACGCACTGTCCATTGACACAGTCGATTTGATAGGGCGCCGTGGGGCAGTCATCGGTGGTGCGACAATAGACGCAGCGCGCTTCGACGCAGAACTTCGGGGCACAGTCGCCGTCTGAGGCGCAGACGTAGGTGGCGGGGTCGATGCAGAAGCCGTTTGCACACATCTGGGTGTCGACATCGGGACAGTCCATGACGGTACCGCAGCTCTGAAGCGGGATGTCCAGCTCGTCTGGGGCGACCTCCTCGACCTCGGAGAGCTCTTCGAGCTCCTCGATTTCTTCGAACTCCCCCGTTTCTGAGGGTTGATCCTGGCTTTGGTCGAGCTTCTCTTGCTCATCATCACAAGCGGCCAAGACCAGTTGAAGCGCCACAAGCAAGCATCCTAATCGTTTCCATCGTGCGTTCACTGTCTTCCTCCTTCCAATGCGGGGTCGGGCGGCATTGTGCATACAGCGTCGCAGAAGCCAGGGGAAAACTCAAGAAACAGGATGAGCGCTGCACTGAGCCTGCTCGAGAACACGGGAGAAACAGCCGTCTCACCAAGGAAGGCCTGACGCAGGCCAGCTTCCCCCGCGCTCCCTGGCGATGGTGCCTCGAGACTACACTCGCTCTCGCGAGAGCGTCGCAGCTCTGCCTGTGCGCCTCGGAGGCGCATCCGACAGACGCTGACTCGTGCCTCGCTTCCCTCGCTTCCCTCGCTCTCGAAATGCATGTCAGCTCAGCTTGACAGCGCCTGACAGTCCTGTCGTTGATTCTGCGTGGATCATTCCCGCCTGGCACGAAAAACCGTTGCCATTGCTGGACGAGTGCGGAATGGCCTCGTTTCTGCTCTTGGGTACGCCAGACCGACACGGTCCCTTTCCTTCCGAGCAAGGAGTTCAGCCATGAAAGCGTCCCGATTCTGTTGGCTTTTTTCCATCGTCCTGAGCGCCCTCCTGCTCTCCTGTGGAAGCACCGAGGACAACGTCTACAAGAGTGAGTCCAGCTACGACTCGAGCCAACCGCCCAATCAGTCCTACGACGCCTACAGCGCCAACGACGGCGTCCAGGACACCGCTTCAGAGCCCGATGCGGTCCCCGATGCCATCGAAGACAGCAGCGAGCCCCCGCTCGAGGAGTGGGCCTGGTTTCAGCTCTCCCCGGACGACTCCACCAGCATGGCCTCGGCCCAGCTCCTCAAGCTCGAGTACTTTTACGGCATGAGCCTGCACACGCACGAGGTCATCAATTATTATGACCCGCCCGAGACCATGCGCAATGAGCTCGCCCGTCATTGGGGCAGCGCTGACGACATCTTCATTGGCATCGACGGCGAACGGCTCGACGAGCAACGCATGGAGCTGCTCATCCACGTCTACGCTCCTCAGGTTCTGGTGCAGGAGCGTCGTCCGTGGAACCTGCACCTCTGTGTCGACGTCTCCGGCTCGATGAGCGGCGAGCGCATCGACTTCACCAAGGACGCGCTGCACAGGCTGGTCGCGGCCATGCGCGACGGCGACCAGCTCTCTCTGAGCACCTTCGAGAGCAACGGCCACCTCGTGCTGCCACCCACGCCCGTCGCCACCGGCCGCGCAACCATCAATGCCGCCATCAACGGCCTCGACGCTCAAGGCAGCACCAACATGAAGGCAGGCTTGGACATCGCCTATGAGCAGGCCAAGGCCGCCTACGACGCCGACATGGTCAACCGGGTGCTGCTCTTCAGCGACGGCGACGCCAACGTCGGCGAGACCGACTACGCCACCATTGCTCAGCTCACCCGCATGAACAAACTCGAGGGCATCTACCTCTCTGGCGTGGGCGTCGGCCAAGACTATGCCATGGGCCGCATGGACGCGCTCACCGACGCGGGCAAGGGCGCGCACGTCTTCCTCCCCAACGCGGACGAGGTGGGCGTGGTTTTCGGTCCCATGCTGCGAAAGATGATCGAGGTGCACGCCGACGAGATCGCCGTGGAGCTGCAGCTCCCCAAGGGCTTCGAGATTGAGCAGTTCAGCGGCGAGGAGGTCTCCACCAACCCCGAACAGCGACTGCAGAACATCGTCCTGGCCGCTGGCGACGATCTGAGCATGCTGGCGACCTTCAGCGCCGAGGATGTGGCACTCTTCGACGGCGAGCTGATCCTCACCTTCAAGTACCGCCCGCTGTCCTCAGGCCAGTTCACAGTGTTCGAGCAGCGCTTGGCCATCGCCGACGTGCTCTCCGAGCAGCCCACGCTGCTGCTGCAGCGCACGCGGCTGGTGAACGAGTATGCGAAGTGGGCGATGGAGCAGAGCGAGCTCGACGCCGATACCCTGCTCGGCGCCGTGCAAGGCTTTCTGCCGCAGGATGATGGACTGCGTGAGATTGCCGTGCAGATCGCTCGTTTGCGTTGACAGGCGAAACGAACCCAGAACGTTCGTGTCTCGTCACCTGATGATTGTAGGGATTCCAAAGGGCAGCGCCCTTTGGCGGGGTCTGGGTCAGCGCCCCAGGAAGTCCTCTCTTCTCGATGATTCTACCTCCTCGTCGTGGTGTTGACGGGCGAGGTGCCTTTCTGCCATGCTGCTGCCGCGCATCGGTGGCGCGCGGGTGGGTTTGGCTCGCGCGAGCCTATCAGCTCTCTCGGGTCGCCCTGTTCATGGGCGAACAGACTGAACCCCAAGGATTTTTTCACAGCGAGAGGAGAGAGGTCAGCATGTCGGATCTGCCCCCAGAAGACCAGTCCCAGCCCGAAGAACCCAAGGCGCTCTTCGAAGGCACCCTGCAGCTCTCACGACACATGGACTACTTCCGAAATGTCGATGAGTTCTATGCCTATCACAACCTCTTCGGCTACGTGCTCAGGATGAGTGAGGACGTGCTCGATTTCCTCGAATACTTCCGCGAAGCGCCGCGCGACGCCTTCGAGCTCATCCAGCAGTTTGGCGCGCAGTTCGAGGACGAGCAGCTCGACCAGTTCCTCAGTGTCTTCAGATCCTTGGCCTGCCTGCTGCAATCCGAGGACGAAGAGAGCGAGCGGCTGCTCGACATGTACCCCATGCACGCCCGTTGGATTCTGGCCCACCAAGCCGAGTCGGGCCCGGTGACCCTGTATACGGCAGACAACGAGACCCGGCAGCACGTGCGGATCTCCACCCTCGACGACTGGGACTCTGCGCTGTGGCGCGCCATCGACGGCGAGCGCAGCGTGAAGGAGCTCATCGAGCTGATGCGCGATATCCCTGGCAGCCCCATGCAGGGCCTGCAGGAGCGCGTCCTCGCCAGCCTCGCCTTGTTGACCCACAGTGACATGCAGGTGCTCAAGATGAGCGCCGAGAAGGCCAGTCGCTACCAGGGGCGACGCCACGCCATGCCGCCCTATCTGGTCAGCACCATGTTTTACGACCGGGTCACCCACATCCTGCGTAGCGAGACTCCTGGTCCGCGGGTCCACATTCGCGGGCAGCGAAGCGAGCCCATCGACCCGGCCATTCTCGAAGCCGACCGCCTCGAGAATCGCCTCTCCTACCTCTTCCGCGAGCCACATCCCGCCCTCGGCGGCCAGAGCTACGGTGCGCGGGTGCTCGACAAGCTCGATGAGCTCGGCGCCATCTCCAGCGCGCCTCGCATCCTCGATCTGTCGGCCGACACGGGGCACCTTGCCAGAACCCTCATCGAGCAGCTTGCCGTCAAGCATCCGGAGCAGCACGCCAAACTGCACTACGTGCTGGTCGCTCCGGACGAGAGCATTGCCCAGCGCCAGCGAGAGACGATTGAGGGGCTCCCGCTCGAGCATGTGGTCTGCGACTTCGGGAAGGTGAGCGAGCACGTCGAGGGGCCCTTCGACCTGATTCTGTGCAACGAGGCTTTGGGCAGCCTCGAGACGCTGTCGGTGCGCCGAGTGACGCGTACTGTCGAAGACGAGCAGGACGTCGATGACGACGACGTCGAGGAGCAGAGCCCGAGCAAAGCCAAGGAGACCTTCATTGGCGAGGGCAGTTCGGTGGCGGCGATCTTCAAGTACGGTCTTAGCCTGGACGACTCACCAGACGACTTTTTGCTGACCGTGGGTGCCTTCGAGGTGCTCTCGCAGATCAAGAAACTGCTCAGTGGTCAAGGCCAAGCGCTGCTCATCGAGTTTGGTGAGCTCTATCGCTACCCGCAGCGCACGAATGAGGAAGGTGGCTTCGCTTTCTCGCAGCACTTTGGTTTGCTGCAGCAGGTGGCCAAGCGTCTTGGTTTCCAGACGCAGTTCGCCTATCTGATGGACGAGCTCGACTTCGATCGCAACCTTCCGATGTTCGCCACGACGCGGAGCCAGTTCAAGGCGTTGCGGCAGTTCTTCCGTGAGCGCGGGGTGGAGCTCGAGCGGCGTGCGTACACTCGCGAAGACATCGAGGCTTTGCTCGGTGAACACGGCATTGGGCCGGAGCTCATCGAGTTGAGCTTCGAGAAGCTCGAAGACCGGGTGCTTGGTCTGGTCATGCATGCCTTCAAGTGGTTGCGGCTGTATCGCAGCGTCGAGCTGTAGCGCGGCAGACGCTCGGTGACCCGAGACGTCCATCAAGGGGATTCCAAAGGGCGAGCCCTTTGGCGGGGTTTGGGGCAGCGCCCCAAGAAGCAGGCGAGCCGCGCGTAGCGCGCAAGCCCCAAGCAGGTGAGCCGCGGGCAGCGCGCAAGCCCCAAGCAGGCGCGCCGCGGGCAGCGCGCAAGCCGAGGAAACCAGGCAGGGTGTGGTTCACCGTCGTTGCAGAGGGGCGAAAGATTTTTCGCCCCTACCACGAGGCGAGATGTCGAAGCGGGAGACGGGACGATACGAGATCACCTCCGCGCGAGCAGCTTCGTGCCTCACGCGCTGCCGCCTGCCGCCTCGCCCATCGTCATCAAGGGCGGCTGCAGACGCTAGTTGATCTGCTGGCAAATGCTGGGGCCGTCAGGGGGATCGACACAGACCCAACCGGTCTCGGGGATGCAGACGCCGTTGCAGCCATCGCCATAGACGGTGTTGCCATCGTCACATTGCTCGCCTTGACCAGTCTGCACGACGCCGTCGCCACAACGCGGGGCGAGGCTGCAGTTGGGGTTGCACGTGCCATAGAGTCCGTCGTTGATGCCGTCGTCGCAGGACTCGCCGTTGACCGTGCTGAGCACGCCGTCGCCGCAGTAGGGCGCGCGCCCGCTGCAGTCGAACATGCAGCCGCCATAGCTGCCGTCGTTGACGCCGTCATCACAGACCTCGCCGATGATGCTGGTGAGCACACCGTCGCCACAAATCGGGCGCTGGCAGAGGTTGGTGCACATGTCGTCATCGATGAGGTTGCCATCGTCACAGCCCTCGACCCCAACCCAGACCTGGCGGTCGCCACAGCGGGCGAGTCGGCAGGCTTGGGTGCACTCGCCGGACGCAAAGAGCGCCGCCGAATCGCACTCCTCCCAGGGCGGCTCGACGCTGTAGTTGCCGCAGCTCTCGAGCAGGCAGAGCGCCGAGCAGCCATCCCCTGAGGTCGTATTCCCGTCATCGCATTGCTCGGGGAACTCCAAGACAGTGTTTCCGCAGTCGGGGCGCTCGCAGGAGCTGGGCTCGTCGTCGTTGCAGTTCCAGCCGGGTTCGCGCAGGCAGGTGCTGCTGCAGCCGTCGCCATCGCTGGTGTCGCCGTCGTCACATTCCTCTTCTCCGCGCACCAAACCATCGCCACAGACCACGTTGCAGAGGCTGGTTCCTGTATTCAGGAACCCGGCGAGCGTGAGCTCGAAGTTGGAGCCCTCGGTGTGTCGTTCGGCGTGGAAGAAGGAGATCTCGTAGATGCCGCCTTCGTAGATATTGAAGCGCGGGTCCGTCTTGATGCCGAGGGCTGGGTCGAGGGCGTTGGAGAGCTGGATGGAGCCGCTGGCGGGAGGGTGCAGGCCACCGAGGTCGACGGCGAGCCTGTTGTTGATGAAGACCCAGACGTCGTCGTCGCCCGCGAAGGAGAGCAGCTCACCGCCGCGGAATTCGAAGTAGGCGTGGAATTCGGTGCTGAAGCTGAAGTTTCGCGCGCCGTAGCCGGGGGTGTTGCCGTAGCCTAGGCCGTTGATGGGGAGAAATGCGGTGGAGGCGAAGCGGTAGCTGCGACCGGTGGGGTCGGCGCCGAGATCCTGATTGAGGACGAGGCGTTGCACCACGGTGCGGTTGACGTTGGGGACGTCGCGGTACCATTGGGCGAAGGACTCTGGGCTGGTGAGCTGGGTGCCGCAGCTTGGGACCGAGCCGGTGTGGGCGAGGAAGACGGGCTTGCCGTCGGGGCTGAGCTGGTTGAGGACGAGGCCAGTGTTGGGGACGGTGCAACCGTAGCGCTCGAAATCGGGATGGCCCAAGCCGTTGATGAAGCCGTCGCCGGTGCCGGACTCGTTGTAGCCTCTGAAGTCTCTGATGACGAAGGGGACCTCGATGGAGCTGGGCAGCGGGGTGGTATAGTCGGTGCAGGAGAAACCCGCCTCGACCTCGCAGATGGCCGAGCAACCGTCGCCCGAGCTGAGGTTGCCGTCGTCGCAAGCTTCGAAGGGGAAGAGGGTGATGCCGTCGCCGCAGACAGGGACGCAGCCGCTTGGGCCGCACTCGAAGATGGGTTCGATTTCGCAGGCTGGGCTGCAGCCGTCGCCAGCGAAGCGGTTACCATCGTCGCAGGCCTCCAGACCCTGTGCGACACCATCGCCGCAGACGATGGGCAGGCAGTCGGCGCCGGGGTTGGGGCAGACGAAGCCCCACTCGAGCTGGCAGTTGGCATCACAGCCATCGCCAGCGGTGGCGTCGCCGTCGTCGCATTGTTCGGCACCATCTTGCACGCCATCTCCGCAGACGGTGGCGAAGCAGGGCAGGCCGGGATCGGGGCAGGCCCAGCCAATTTCGAGATCGCACGAGGCGTCGCAGCCATCGCCCGGATCGGCGTCGCCGTCGTCGCATTCTTCGGTGCCCTGGAGCAGGCCATCACCGCAGACGATGGGGGTGCAGGGCTGATTGGGGGTGGGGCAGATGAAGCCATCCTCGAGGCGACAGAAGCGGCTGCAGCCGTCGTTGGAGAGCATGTTGCCGTCGTCACATTGCTCGTTGCCAGCGAGCACGCCATCGCCGCAGGAGCGGGCGACGCAGGCTTGGCCGGGGTTGGGGCAGTCCCAGCCCTGTTCGACGTAGGAGCAGCTCGCCTCGCAGCCATCGCCGTCGACTTGGTTGCCGTCGTCACAGCCTTCGCTGGGGTCGAGGACGCCGTCGCCACAGGTGTCGAGCAGGCAGGGCTGGCCTGGGAAGCGGCAGATGTAGCCTTCCTCGACGGAACAGGTGGCGCTGCAGCCGTCGCCGCCGTTGGCGTTGTGGTCATCACAGCTCTCGGCGTGGGTGACGAGGCCGTCGCCGCAGTAGGGGTCGGGTTGGCAGTTGGGGCGGCATCCGCCGTAGCCACCTTCGTTGCTGCCATCGTCGCAGCGTTCGTGTGGCTCGTCTACGTGGGCGTCACCGCAGCGAGGAGCGAAGCTGCAGTCGGGGTTGCAGCCGCCGTAGCTGCCGTCGTTGCCGAGCAAGCCGAGGTCGCAGTCCTCGCCGTCGTTGATGCGGTCGTTGCCGCAGGTGTCGGCGACGCAGGGGCGTCCAGGGGTTGGGCAGTGGAAGCCTGGCTCGACGGTGCAGTCGCTGCTGCAGCCGTCGTTGGAGTTGGTGTTGCGGTCGTCACAATCCTCCCCTGTCTCGAGCACGCCGTTGCCGCATTGCAGTGCCAATACACAAGCCTCGCCGGGCCAGGGGCAGAGCCAGCCTTCGTCGATGGAGGCGCAGTCGGCGCTGCAGCCGTCGCCGTCGTCTTGGTTGCGGTCGTCGCAGGCTTCATCGGGGTCGAGGCTGCCATTGCTGCAGCGCTCGATGGGCGAGCAGGGAGAACCTGGGGTGGGGCAGAGCCAGCCCTCTTCGATGCTGAGGCAGTCGGCGCTGCAGCCGTCGCCGTCGTCTTGGTTGCGGTCGTCGCAGGCTTCGCCAGCGTCGACTCGGCCATCGCCGCAGCGCCCGGTGATGACTTCGGTTTCCTCGGGCAGCTCCAGCTCGTCGGGGAGCTCGAGCTCGGGGGCCTCATCGAGCTCCGTGTCGAGGAGGTCGAGCTCTGGCCTGGGTGTGGCCACGTTGTCGGCGCAGGCCTGAGGCCAGCTCAGGGCGGCGAGCAGCATCAGGGGTTGGAGTAGGCGTGATGGTGTTCGTGGAGTGGACATCTTGGTCCTCGCTTTGGCTGATGCCGCTCGCTTTCGCGGCTCCTCACAGTGCGTTGAGATGGATGCGTGGGTTCAGGCGGTCGCTGACTGCCCGAGACAGCTCCACACAGTGTAGGCAAAGGCCGGTCATGATCCAAGGGCTACGCGTACGCTGAGTCGTTTCAGGCGAATGCGTCCTAAGTCGATGAAACAATTGTTGTTCCTGAGTTCTATCTTGACGAAGACGCATCGAATGTGTAGAATCATTTCCGATGGAAGCTCGACGAAATATGTATATCGTGAAAATTGCAGAAGAAGATTTATCTCAATCTGATTCGATTGGAGGAGACATGTCTAGTTCATCAACTGTGGAGCATCGTGTCGATCTTAGGGACCGCGCCGTTGACGGCGACGGCGCTGAGAAGCTGCTTGGTTCTCGAATCGAGGAATGGAAGCAGAGCCCTGAGTGGCACGATTGGCGTTGGCAGCTGCGCAACAGTGTGCGTAGCATCGACGAGGTGGAGCGTCTTTTGGGCATTCGCTTCGAGGCGAAGAAGCGTGCCAAGCTCGAGTTGACCCTGCGTCGTTTTCCGCTGGCGATCACACCGCACTACCTGTCCTTGGTTGCGCGTGACCAGGCCCTGGTGAACACCGGGGAGAGTGGCTACACGCTGGCCAAGCTGTGGTACGATCCCGTTTTTCGGCAGGCTTTCCCGAGTACGGCGGAGCTGGAGGTGCGGGCTGATGAGCACAGCGATCCGTTGGCGGAGGAGAGTGACAGCCCGGTGCCGTTGCTGACGCATCGCTACCCTGATCGGGTGCTTTTTCATGTCAGCCATCAGTGTGCGATGTACTGCCGGCACTGCACGCGCAAGCGCAAGGTTGGCGATCCTCGCCGAGCTCCGGCCAAAGACGAGTATGCGGCGGCCTTCGAGTACATCCGGCGCAACCCGGAGGTGCGGGACGTCTTGGTTTCTGGCGGCGATCCGTTGATGCTTTCCGACGCTCGCTTGGAGAGCATCTTGAAGGAGCTGCGCTCCATTCCCCATGTGGAGGTCATCCGCATTGGGACGCGGGTGCCGGTGGTGCTGCCGCAGCGCGTGACACCTGAGCTGGTGGCGATGCTGCGCCGCTATCATCCTTTGTGGATCAACACGCACTTCAATCACTCGCAGGAGATCTGCCCAGATTCCGAGCGTGCCGTCGCCATGCTTGCAGATGCGGGCATTCCGCTGGGCAATCAGTCGGTCTTGCTGGCGGGGGTGAATGACTGCGTGCGGGTGATGCGGCGCTTGGTTCAGGATCTGGTTCGTATGCGGATTCGCCCCTACTATCTCTACCAATGTGACTTGAGTGAAGGGCTCGCCCATTTCCGTACGAGGGTTGGAAAAGGGATTGAGATTATTGAGAGTTTGCTGGGGCATACGAGTGGTTTCGCGGTGCCGACGTATGTCATCGATGCGCCTGATGGCGGTGGCAAGATTGCGTGCATGCCGAATTACCTGGTGTCTTGGTCGACGAACAAGGTGGTGCTGCGCAACTACGAAGGGGTGATGTGTACCTACCCAGAGCCCGAGGGCTATCAGGAGCCTCGTTGTGCGAAGGCCTGTGATGATTGTCACCTGCAGATGCCTGAGCACAGTGTCGAGGTGGACAGCATTGGTGTAGCGCGTTTGCTCGATGATGCAGATGAGCTTCGCGTGTTGGTGCCGCAGGGATGTGAGCGTGTGGCGCGGCGCGAGGATGAGGAGGCGTCGTGACTGGGGTGACGAAGCAAGACGAGACCTTGTACGTGGGAAACAGCCGGCTTCAGTTTGGTCCCTTCAATGATCGCATCTATTTGTATGAGCTCGACGAAGCGGACTGGCCCGAGGTGTTGAGCGCGCTCGATGGCCTGATGCAGCGGGTCAGCGTGGGCAAGGTGGTGGCCAAGGTTCCGGCGCGTTGTGTCGCTCCTTTGTTGGACCGAGGCTTCGAGCTAGAGCTTGGGGTGCCTGGGTTGTTTCGTGAGGGGGGCGGTGAGCGGCTCGATGGCGTGTTTGCGGTGCGATATCTCGATGCGGAGCGACGACCGAGCGCGCACGAGCGAGAGCAGGTTCGGCAGGTCTTGGAGCTGGTCCGCACGAAGGCGCAGCGGGTTCCTGAGACGGGACAGCGGCAGGTGCACGAGCTTGGACCGGAGTCGGCGGAGGAGCTGGCGGCGATTTACGGGGAAGTGTTCGCATCCTATCCCTTTCCGATCCAGGACCCAGCCTTTCTGCGGTCGTGCATGGAAGAGGGGGTTCGCTACTTTGGTGTGTATTCGGATGAGGGCCGTCTCATTGCTGTCTCCTCAGCCGAGCCGCACTCTGGTGGGGCCAATGTCGAGATGACCGACTTCGCAACCCTTCCCCCGGCGAGGGGGCAGGGATTGGCGTTGGAACTGCTGAATGGGATGCATCGGGCGTTGTTGGAGAGCCCTTTGCGTTCTGCCTTGCCGTATACCATTGCGCGCGCTCTCGAGGTGGGGATGAACTTGAGTTTTGCGCGGGCGGGTTACGCGATGGCGGGCACGTTGTGGCGCAACACCAACATTGGTGGTCAGCTCGAGCAGATGAACGTGTGGTATCGGCCGCAGATGTAGGCGTGCTCTGCTCCATATCCCGCCAGCTTGCCATTGCATTCACTCGCTCTCGCGAGCCCCTCGCAGCGCTGCTCGTGCGCATCGGATGCGCCCGCGACAGACGCTGACTCGTGCCTCTCTTCGCTCGCTTTTGCATCTTGGATTCGGGAGAGACACGGCCAGGCTGGATGCAGAACCTGGGGAGGGCGAGCGGCCGCTCGCCCCTACTGGTCAACGATACGAGGCGCCCAGACCTCTAGCCTGTGACCGTCGCCGGAAAGGGCAGATCAACGCGTGGAGCAGGCTTTCCAGCCTGCCGACCGCGGCTTCGGGAGACACAGGCGCGCCTTGACTGCGGAATATTGCGCATGGTTTTCAGACGCTTACTGGTGATGCGCATCGCGTGGGCAAAGGTTTGGAGCCCCTTCTATTTCGAGGTCGAGCTGCCGTGGCGAGCTTGACTGACGCGGATGAGACGTTCGAGTTGGGCGCGTAGCTCGTCATCGGGGCACTTGGCCAGGGAGGCTTGGACGGGCTCGGGGATGGCAGCGGGCGCGGCTGTTGGGGTGAGTACTGGCGGCAGCGCAGGTGTGGGCATGGCGTTGCGAATATCGACGTGGATGCGCGAGATGGCGGGGAGCGGTGTGCGCTGTCTGAGCGCGGCCAGGCGGCCGAGCAAGGTTGGGCCATAGAGCTGCAGTTCTTGCGCAAAGGCAGCTGCGCTGGCGTCGATACGCAGGCAGTCACGGTCGATTTTGGCGGCTCGGCAGAAGGGGGCCAGCTCCTTGGGGATGAGCAGGGGCCAGAGGATCCGGAGTGTGTTGAGTGGTGGAAGGCGCTGGTGGCTGAGCCAAGTGCAGAGGGTGTCGAGGAGTGCACGGTCGATGCCGAGCTCGAAGGGCACGGTGCTTGGCTTGCGCGTCGCGCTGGGGTGAGCCGAGGGGTGAGGGCTGGCATGGGGTGGGAGCCAAGCGGGCCGTGTGCTTTCGCGCTGAGGGCTGCGCTTCGTGGGGAGCGGTGTTGCGGGGGGCTTGGAGCTTGTCATGCGGTCGTAGGCCTTGTCACAGCCCTCGACGCGCGGCGTCGAGGAGCTTGTGGTTGAATGGACGCGGGCACCGAGGCGAGGAGGTCTGTGTTGGGAGTGCCCACTCGTCTTCGATTGTGCTGAGCGTGGGGCCTGAGGGCAAGGATGCGATGGGGCAGAAGCAAGTGTGAAGGAAAAAACGACAAGGGGGGTTGAGTTATGCTTGACCATGGAGATGGATGGCGCTATTAAGCCCACCTGCTGGTGTTGGCCAGCGCATTGGCTCGTAGCTCAGGGGGAGAGCACTACCTTGACACGGTAGGGGTCAGCGGTTCAAATCCGCTCGGGCCAATGAGAACCCCACGTTGCATTGCGGCGTGGGGTTCTTTCTTGTTCAGGGTCTGAAAAGCCTGCGGGTTCAGGGTGTAAGTGCTCGGGTCTGTGGGTTTTTTGTTGTTGACAATGCCGAGCGCAGGCGTGCGGAGCGTATCATGCCCAAGATGAAAACTCGCCGAGCGGCAGCGAAGCGTTTCCAGAAGAGTGGCTCTGGGAAGCTGATGCGTCGTCGAGCCTATCACAGTCACATTCTCACCAAGAAGACGACCAAGCAGAAGCGCCGTTTGCGCAAGGGTACGGTGGTGGCGCCGGTGGATGCCAAGCGCATCATCAAGACCATGCCGTATCTCTGAGTCGCGCTGTTTTGCTTGGATGTGTTCGTTGACGAGCGGGTCTTGCGTGGTCAAGTGGTGAATACCCCCCGCAGGCTCGCCCAATGCTCCAAGGAGCGAATCGATGCCTAGAGTTCGTCGAGGTTTCAAGCTTCGTCGCCGGCACAATCGCTGGCTCAAGTTGGCCAAGGGATACCGCGATCCGCATCGCAACTTCCGGCAGGCCAAAGAAGCTGTCATGCGCGCGCTGGTCAATTCCTATCGCGGTCGCCGGCAGCGCAAGCGCGACTTCCGTCGCCTGTGGATCGCCCGCATCAACGCGGCGGTGCGACCCTTGGGGATGACCTACAGTCGCTTTATTCACGCGCTGGATAAGGCGTCGATCGAGATCGACCGCAAGATGCTGTCCGAGATCGCGATCCATGATCCTGCGGGATTCGAGCAGCTCGTGTCCCTCGCTCGCGCGCAGTCCTAAGGTCCCGAATCCTCGGCTCGAACGCCGATGGTCGTTGGGGTCGCGTCCGGAGCACAGCGGTGGGCACCGCGTGCCATTTTCCCGTGACGCGGGAGGGCGCGCGCAGTTGCATTGAACATCGAAGTGTCGGCGTGCCACGTGCGGCTCGTGCTGGCCGCGACCGCGTTCGGGTCAGCCACCTCACGCATCGAGGCAGCCATGTCGGACGCTCTCCACGCACTCTTTCGTCGGCTCGACGAGCTCGAGCAGGTCGCCTATGGCCGCATCGCCGAGGCGCTCGAGCTCGACGCCGTCACGGCGCTGCGGCGCGAACTGCTGGGCAAGAAGGGCCCTATTCAGGATGCCCTTCGGCTACTCAAGGATGTCCCTGCCGAGCAGCGGCCGAGCGTGGGGGCGCGCAGCAACGCGCTCAAGGCTGCGCTCGAAGCCAAGCTCGACGGCAGGCAGCGCGAGCTCGAGGAAGAGCGGCTGAATGCCGACCTGAGCAGGCGTCGCGTTGACTTGGACCTGCCAGGGCGCCGGGTCAGACGTGGTGCGATGCACCCCATCACGGCGGTGCGGCTCGAGATCGAGCATATTTTTGCGGGGATGGGCTTCCTTGTGGCGCGCGGTCCCGAGGCGGAGTGCGACCTGTTCAACTTCGAGGCGCTCAATTTCCCGCCGGACCATCCTGCTCGCGATACCCAAGACACCCTCCTGCTCGAGGCTTCGCTCTTGCTGCGCACCCACACCAGTCCGGTGCAGGTGCGGACGATGTTGGCGTATGAGCCTCCGTATCGCGTGCTGGTTCCGGGTGCGGTGTATCGGCGCGATGACGATGTGACCCACAGCCCGATGTTTCATCAGGTCGAGGGATTGCATGTCGACAAGGGCATTGGCCTGGCTCATCTGAAGGGGGCGCTGAGCCACTTTGCGCGGGAGCTGCTCGGGCCACAGACCAAGGTTCGTTTGCGGGCGAGCTATTTTCCCTTCACCGAGCCCAGCGTCGAGGTGGATGTCGCGTGCATCTTTTGTAAGGGTGCGGGCTGTCGGGTTTGTAAAGAGAGCGGCTGGCTCGAGATTCTGGGCGCGGGCATCGTCGATCCCAACGTTTTGCGCCATTGCGGGGTGGACCCTGAGCAGTGGTCGGGCTGGGCGTTTGGAATGGGGGTCGAGCGTATCGCGATGACGCGCTATGGCATCCAGGACATTCGCTTGCTCTTCGAGAGTGATCAGCGTTTTCTCTCTCAGCTCGCCTAGCCCGAGCGTTTTGTCTCGGGCAGCGCTGTCGCTCCCGCGCCAATGCTTTGGGTGGTCGAGACTGCCCATCGCTCACTTCGGATTGCCTTTCCTCAGTCTCAACGAGAGGACTGCTCATGCGCATCAGCTTGAACTGGCTTCGTCAATTCGTCGACCTTCGTGGCCACAGTGTCGAAGAGCTTGCGAGCGGTCTGACCGCTCGCGGTCTCGAGGTCGAGGCGATCGAGCGGGCCGAGGGCTCCCTCGATTCGGTGTTCGTCGTCGAGGTGCTCGAGTGTCGGCAGCATCCCAAGGCAGAGCGGTTGCACCTTTGTGAGGTTGCGCTTGGCGAGGGGCTGAGGCGACGCATCGTGTGTGGCGCGCCAAATGTGCGCGAGGGGCTTTTCGTTCCCTGCGCGTTGCCGGGTGCCAAGCTGCCCAATGGCGTCTCGGTCGAGGAGACGAGCATTCGTGGAGAGGCATCGGCGGGGATGCTGTGTAGCGAGGCCGAGCTGGGACTGAGTGAAGACGCCTCTGGGCTGATGCTCCTGCAGTCGGCGCGGGCGGGAGAGCCGCTGAGCGCGTACTTGCAGCGGGAGCTTCCTCAGCTTTGGGAGGCGCGCGAGGACGTCATCCTGGAGATTGGGCTCACCCCCAACCGTGGCGATTGCTTGAGTCACTTGGGGGTTGCGCGCGAGCTCGCAGCAGTTCTCGGTTTGGAGCTCAGGACGCCGCACTATGCTTTGCCCGAGGCGCTGGCGGCGCCCTTGGAGATTCGAATTGAGGATACAGGCTGTGAGCGCTATCTGGGGGTGCTGCTCGAGGGCGTCGAGGTGTTGCCGTCGCCGGCCTGGTTGGCGCGCGCTGTCGAGGCGGCGGGAGCGCGTTCGGTGAACAACGTGGTCGACGTGACCAACTTCGTGCTCTTCGAGTTGGGGCATCCGCAGCATGCTTTCGATTTCGATCGGTTGCAGGGTGAGCAGCTCATCGTGCGGCGCGCGAAGGCGGGGGAGTCGTTCGAGGCGATCGATCACAGTCATCATGAGCTGTGCGAATCGGATTTGGTGATTGCCGACGCGCAGCGTCCGGTGGCGCTTGCTGGGGTGATGGGCGGCGCTCAGACGGAGATCAGCGAGCAGACGCGTCGTGTGTTGCTGGAGTGCGCAGCTTTCGAGCAGCGCAGTGTGCGGCTCAGCGCCCGTCGTCACGGTCTGCACAGTGAGAGCTCTCACCGCTTTGAGCGAGGTGTGGACGCGCATGGGCTCGAGCGCGCGACGGCGCGCACCCTCGAGCTCTTGCAGCGGACCCAGACGAAGCCGATTCGTGTGTTGGCGATGCGTGCAGTCGGTGAGCTACGGCCTGAGCCCGCACCAGTCATTTTGCGGGTGGAGCGTTGCAACAGCATCACGGGTTTGCAGCTGAGCGCGGCGCAGATGGCGGAATTGCTGGAGGGGATTGAGATCCCAGTGCAGCGCTTGGACGAGGGGCGGCTGGAGCTGCGGGCCCCGACGTTTCGCTTTGATTTGGAGCGAGAGATCGACTTCATCGAGGAGGTGGTTCGTTGCTATGGGATGGATCGCGTCCCTGAGGCGAACCCGGTTGGTGCGCTGGGAGTGGAGCATGTGCTGCGCAAGGCGGCGGTGCCTGGCAAGCCTGCGGTTGAGGCGACAGTGCTCGGGCGAGCGCGTTTGGAGGCCGAGACGCGTGTGCGGCATTTGTTGTGCGATGCGGGGTTGCATGAAGCGATCCACTTGTCTTTCTGCAGTCCGAAGCAGCATGCGGCGTTGGGCTTTGATGCGTCAGACGAACGCGCGCAGGCGTGGCGGATTGTGAACCCGATGGCGCAGGAGCAGTCGCTGATGCGGGTCTCGTTGTTGCCGGGGATGTTGGCGGCGGTGGGGCGTAATCAGGCACGTGGGAATCGTTCAGTGGGGCTCTTCGAGTTGGCGTCGGTGTTCGTGCGTACTGCGCAGGGCTTAGAGGAGCGCTTGCATTTGGGGCTGGTGCTGTGGGGTGAGTCGTGTCGGCACTGGTCGTCGCCAGCGCGCAGCTATGATGTTTTTGATTTGAAGGGCATTGTGGAGGAGCTTTCGAGCTGGAGCGGGACCTCATGGAGCTATGCGTGCGCTGAGGCTGGCTGTTATCCGTATCTGCATCCGGGTGTGGCGAGGGCGATCATGTTGGGTGGGCATCAGCTTGGGGCAATGGGGGAGGTGCATCCGCGTGTGCTGACCGACTTTGATGTTCAAGGTCCTGTTTTTGTGGCGGAAATAGACACTCGTCAGTGGCTGGGCGTAGCCCGACCTGCTCCGTTGTTGCGTGCGCTGCCGCGTTTTCCAGGTGCGAGTCGGGACGTGGCGTTGTTGCTTGACGAGGAGAGAGGTGTGGCTGACTTGGCGGCGCTGATCGAGCGAGAGCGTCCGGCCCTGCTGGAGTCGTGGGAGGTGTTCGACGTGTATCGTGGCGAGGGGGTCGCGGAGGGGAAGAAGTCGATCGCGCTCTCCTTTGTGTACCGTGATCCTGCGGCGTCAGACGCAGAGAAGGGGCGCACGTTGACGGATGCGGAGGTGACTGCGGCACACGACGTTCTTCTGATGCAGCTTTGTGCAGGTTTGGATGCCAAGCCTCGCTGAAGGCGGTCGATGTCGTTTTTGCGTGGAGAAGTGTGGTTTTTTAGGCTGTTGACGATTGATCGGGAGCGCGAGACAGGGTACAACACACCAGCGTGGAGTTCGTGTTCGTATTCGTGCTCTGTGTCTGGCACGGCGGGCGTTTGGGGCCTCGGAAGGAGTTGACGATGACCAAAGCCGACATCGTGGATGCCGTCTATCAGAAGATTGGTGGGTTCAGTAAGCGGGAAGCTGCTGAGATCGTCGACGAGGTTTTCGAGACCATCAAGGATACCTTGGCGCGGGGCGAGAAGCTCAAGATCAGTGGTTTCGGCAATTTCGTGGTGCGTCAGAAGAAGGCGCGCACGGGGCGCAATCCGCAGACGGGTGATGAGATCACCATCACTGCGCGTCGTGTGCTCACGTTTAAGCCGAGTCAGGTCCTCAAAGGCGACCTGAACAAGGACAACGCATAATCTCGTCGTGTTGGCGACGCTAGCCTTGCGCAGCTGCGCGGGCGGATGCATGCTTAGCGCGCCGCGTGTGCGGCCCTTCGTCCGGAAGCGCGAGCAGACGGGGGAGGTTCGATTGTCGGAGCGTGGTCATTGTCCATTGTCATTCCCGAGAAGTCCTACTTCAAGATCGGCGAAGTCGCCAAGCTGACCGGGATCAAGCCGTACATCCTGCGCTACTGGGAGAGCGAATTTCGCATGCTGCGTCCCCAGAAGACGCGCTCCCAGCACCGCCTCTATCGTCGTCGAGACGTCGAGATCTTGGTTCAAATCAAGATCTTGCTCTACGATCAGAAGTATACCATAGCCGGTGCGAAGAAGCGCATCGCCGAGATGGTGGAGCAGGGCGATTTCGTCCCTGGTCGTTCCAACCTGGTGATCACTGAGTCTGAGGCCCTCAGCGCTTCCAGTGAGACCTTTGTCGAGGATGACGACGAGGAGGGGGAGGACGAAGAGGATCCCAGCCCTGAGCAGATTCTCGAGGAGCTTGCGCGGGAGCTCGAGCAGGCGCATGCGCGGGCATCGTCGATGCCGGAATTGCAGACTCGGATTGAAGCGCTGGGGAGGGAGCTCAGTGCTGAGCGGCCCGTTGTCTCAGCGGCGCAAGAGGGCTCTGCTCGGCGAGATGACGCAGAGCTTCGCGAATTGCGTGCGGCGCTCGAGGCGGTGGTCGCAGAGCGTGATGAGCTTCGCGAGGCGCGCGAACGCAGCAGAGTTCAGCATGAAGGTGAGCTGCGGCGATGGGGCGAGCGACTCGAGGGGCTTCAAGCCGAGCTGGCAGAAAGCCAGAGTATCGTCCAAGCTCTGAGTGATGCGAGCGCGGCTCGGCTCGGTGTTGAGGAGCGTGAGGAGCTGGCTGGGTTGCGTGCTGATTTGCTTGTCCTTCGCGAACAGCTCGAGCAGAGGGAAGCGCAGTCCGTCGCGCTCGCTGCGCGGCTTGAAGAGGCAGAGCAGGCGCTTCAAGCGTCGGTCTCGGCGTTGACACTTCGCACCGCGGAGCTTTCAGGGGCGCGGGCGGAGCTGGTCGAGTTGCGGACGCTTCGCGACGACGAGCGTCAGCAAGCTGTGCGCTTGCAGGATGAGCTTCAAGGGCTTCAACAAGATTTGAGCGCGCGGGAAGGCGAAGTGCAGCGCTTGAGCGCTGACCTGGATAAGCAGCGCCAACAGTCGGAGCAGCATTCCGGGCAGCAGCACGAGCAGCTCGTGAGTCTGGAGGCAGCGCTCGAGCTCGAGCATCAGCGCTGCGCGCGATTGGAGCAGGACCTAGAAGAGTCTGCGGAGCGGGAACGGAGCACGCGTGAGCAGCACGAGCTCGTGCTCGAGCGCAAGCGAGAGCTCAGCGAGAAGGTGGAGTGGCTGGTGGCCGAGGCTGCCCTTCACCAGACGCAACAGGCAGAGCTCGAGAAGCAGCTCGAGCAAGCCCGTGCCGAGCGCGCGCAGGCTGTGTCAGAGATCGAGGAGAGCTTGCGTGCGCAACTCGCGCAAGCCAAGCAGGCCTCGGCCAGCGTTGACGCTGCGCTGAGCGCGAGCCAAGCAGAGCGTAACGAGCTGGCGCGTCAACTCGAGTCGACCAACGCCGAGCTGAGCGACACGTTGGAGCGCTTAGCTGAGCGAGAGGCGGCGCTGGCCGAATTCAATGAGCTCCAGCGCCAGCTCTCGGAGCTGCGAACGCAGCTCGAGCAGGTGCGTTCGCTCAACGAGGAGCTGGGCGCGGCCAACCGTCGACTCGAGGCGACACAGCAGAGCATGGCGGAGAAGACGGCTTCGGAGCGGCAGATGCGGACGCGCCTGGAGCAGCAGCGCGCAGTGTTGCAGAGCTTGCGTGCGCTCACCGTTGAGATGCGCTCTCTTTCGGAGCGGCGCTGAGCTTCGGCTTGGTTTGGGTGCACTTCTGAGCTTGGCTCGCCTCCATCGACAAGAAGTTGGTGGAACAGGTCAAGCGCCCAATGGACAAGAAGTTGGGATCAGGCGAAGCGCCCAATGGACAAGAAGTTGGGATCAGGCGAAGCGCCCAATGGACAAGAAGTTGCTGCCCGCCTGTCCAGGCTTTCAGCGCTGGTGTTGGCGACTGCAGCTCGTTTCAATGGGCTTGATTTGCAGAGAAATGTCACATCGGCGAAAAAAACACGTTGACACCGCCGGCTCGCTTCCGTAGTTTACGTGCTCGCCGGGGCGTAGCGCAGCCTGGTAGCGCACTTGCATGGGGTGCAAGTGGTCGCAGGTTCAAATCCTGTCGCCCCGATACGAAGAAGGCCCACTCGAGAGAGGCGGGCCTTCTTCGTTTCTTGCCTTAGTGTCCGGGCAAG
>JAVFAO010000084.1:0-20104 GCA_034002465.1 Myxococcota bacterium | reverse complement strand
CTCTTGCATCGGGCATTGCCCGCAAAAAAAGCTTTGCTCTGTGATCGCCTCAACGAGCGCGTTGCAAGCTGGCGAGCGGGGATCCGCAAAGTCAAGAGCATTGTGTGGGGGCACAGCGAGGCGTTACGGCGCTGCCCCACACCCCGCCAAAGGGCTCGCCCTTTGGAATCCCTTTGACTTTCGATTCTTGCTGGCGATGCGTTGGGCGCTTTGGGGAGAGAGTTCTGGGGAGGCGAGGGGGGATGGGTTGGCTTGGACAGTGGCATGGCTTACTCTCTCGAAGGGATTCTGGTTCCGAGCTTCGAGGCGCGCTGGCCTCACGAACGCTGGCACTGACAGCGGCGGACCGCAGAAGTTCCGCGCCAGCCGCCTTTGCGTACTTTCGAATGCATCCGAAAGTCGGACCCGCTATACTCTCCAGGCGTGTGATGGTACCTGCCCTGGAGGATTGTGCCATGACCTTCTCTCGACTTCGCGCTTCGATCTTGGCTTTTTTCTGCTTTGGCCTCTGCCTTCTGCTCGCGGCTTGTGACGACGACCCCGTGCAGCAGCAAGACACCTTGACCGAAACCGACGAGGATCTGGGCGAGCTACCCCTTGATCAGGACGCCACGGAGCTGGACGCCATCGACGAGGAGCAGCCGCCCGATTTGACCGAACAGCTCGACGAGGACGCTGAGCAAGCCGACGACGATGGCCCCGATCAGGACGAGCTCGACGTGGTCGATCAGGACGAGCTCTGCACCCCCGATTGCAGCGGACGCCAGTGTGGCGAGGATGGCTGTGGGGGCGTTTGCGGCGACTTCCTGCAGACTGATTGCGAGGGTGACGTCCTGCAAAGCTGCGAGGATGGGCAAGTCGTGAGCACCAACTGCGCCCTCGAGGGCCAGCTCTGTGTGCCTTCCGAGGCGTTTGGCCACGTCTGTCGCACGCCTGATTGTACGCCAGACTGCAGTGGCAAGGCCTGCGGCGACGACGGCTGTGGTGGTGTCTGCGGTCCCTTCGTCAGCTCCGACTGCTTCGACGGTCGTTTGCGACAGTGTGAGGGCGGGGTGATCCAGGTCGTCGACTGCGTCGAGAGCGGCGATATCTGCCAGGAAGACGGCCAAGGCGGTCATGAGTGCGCTTGTGTTCCCGACTGCACCGACAAGCAATGCGGCGATGATGGCTGCGGCGGCCTCTGCGGCGGCATGGGCGAGAGCGCCTGCCAAGACGACGTGCTGATCACCTGTGAGCAAGGCCAGCTCGCCTTCGACGACTGCACCCTGCTCGGTGGCATTTGCGAGGACGATGGTTCGGGCGGCCATCAGTGCACCTGCACGCCTGACTGCGAAGGCAAGCTCTGTGGCGATGATGGCTGCGGCGGTAGCTGCGGTCCAGACCCCAGCGCCTGCGATGGCACTGTGCTCAGCTACTGCAATGGCGGCCAGGTGGCCCAGCTCGACTGCGCGAGTTTGGACGCCTTCTGCAGCGAGCTGGTGTCGTCGCCAGGCCACTTCGAGTGTGGGCCTGCTGCCATGATTCGTATTCCAAACAGCGGCGCTCAGACCAGCTTCTCGCTGGGCTGCCCCAGCGTCGCCGACGGCTGGGGCGAGCTCGATGCCCCGAGCCGCGACACCACCTTGGATGCCTTCTACATCGATCGCTACGAGGTCACGACCGCCGAGTACTCGAGCTGTGTCGCCGCTGCACAGTGCTCACCGGCGGCCACTGGTTCAGAATACAATTATGGGCGCGTCGATCGGGCGAGTCACCCCATCAACGGTGTGACCTGGACGCAGGCCAAGGAATACTGTGAGTGGGCGGGCAAGCGGCTGCCCACCGAGGCTGAGTGGGAGCGCGCCGCCAAGGGGCCGACGCACCGTCGTTTCCCTTGGGGTGACAACTGCCCGTCGAGCTGGAACTGGCGTTGCTCGGGCCTGGAGTGGGGGCCTTCTATCGCCAAGGCCAACGCCTCGGAAGGGGCGAGCTTCGATGGCTTCACCCTCACCGCACCCGTGGGCTCCTTCATCCTGAGCACCAACAACGGCCGCTCGCCCGAGGGCTTGGGCGACATGGCGGGCAACGTCTACGAGTGGTGCAGCGACTGGTATGCGAGCTACCCTGCAGGGAGCTTGAACAACCCCAGCGGTCCGTCCAGCGGCAGCGAGCGCGTCTTGCGGGGTGGCGCCTGGGCCAGCAGTGGTGCGGCGCTGCGGACGAGCTATCGCGGCGCGCTGAGCCCGAGCACGGTGGACCCCATCATCGGATTCCGTTGCGCCAAGAGCGTGGACTGAGCGAAGGCGACAACAGCCGCACGGCAACGCTGGGATTCATGACGACGCTCACTTGCATTCGTTCGCTCTCGGGCACCGACCTCGCGCCAGCAGCAAATCCTTCGGATTGGCGCGAGGATGCGTGCCCTTCGCTCACTTTCGATTCCATTCGTTCGCTCTCGGGCACCGACCTCGCGCCAGCAGCAAATCCTTCGGATTGGCGCGAGGATGCGTGCCCTTCGCTCACTTTCGATTGTGTCTCGGAGGCATCATGCAGACAGGGTCTTCTTCGTTCATCGTCTTCGCCTTCGCGGCGCTGCTCTCCGTCGGCGTTGCGCAGGGGTGCACGGAAATCGTGCCGCGCGATTCGGGTGAGCTCGACCGTACCGATGAAGCAAGCGAGCTCGATGATGATGTTGAGCTCTCCGATGGGCTCTGCACTGACTGTGACGTCAACGAAGACGGGCTCGTCGACCCCGACGCCGACGCGGTCGAGGCTGACACAGAGCCTGAGCTGCCAGACCAGAGCGATGACGGGGACGACACACTCGACCAGAGCGACCAGGAGGAGGTGCCGACCTGCAGCGACGACTGTCCACGCGGCCTCAGCGAGTGTTTCGGCGCCGGCTGGCGCCTCTGCGGAGACTACGACGAGGACGATTGTGCCGAATGGTCCCCTGTCGAAGCCTGTGGCGATGGCTTGGTCTGTGATACCGAGACGGCATCCTGTCGAGAGGCGTGTGGCGACTACTGCGAGCCGTTCTCGGTCATCTTGTTGCCCGACACGCAGTACTACACCAGCAAGCAGGCCAACAACACCAACAACACCTATCGCAAGCAGATGAACTGGATCGTCGACCACCGCGCGAGCAACAACATCCAGTTCGTCATCCACCTCGGCGACATCACCGACCACAACGACACCGACGAATGGCAGATCGCCAACGACGCACATGCCATCCTCGACGCCGCCGACATGCCCTACAGCATGCTCCCTGGCAACCACGACTACAAGACCAGCGACGGCTTTCAGCGCGGCGACACCCAGTTCGACGACTGGTTCGGCTCTGCTCGCTTCGCCGGAAAGTCGTGGTACGGCGGCAAGATGGGCAGTAGCGCGGTGAACAACTACACCTTCTTCGAGATCGGCCCGATGAAGTTCATAGTCATCAGCCTCGAATACGCCCCGCGCAAGGATGCGCTGTGCTGGGCCGAGGAGCTCATCGCGTCGCACCCCGAGCACCAGGTCATCATCGCCACCCACTGTTACCTGAGCCACAACGGGCGCTATGCGGGTTGCCCAAACGACGAATACAACACCCTGGGGGCCGATGGCGCAACGACCTGGAAAGAGCTGGTCTCGCGCTACGCCAATGTATTCATGATCGTCTCCGGGCACGTTGGGGAGTCACATCATAACGAGGTCGTGGGCAACAATGGCAACGTGGTGCATGAAATCATCGTCGACTACCAATTCGAGGACCCCTGCACAGCTTCCACCCTCGCGGCTTGCACCCTCAACTGCCAGCAGGGCAATCACACCGGCAACGGTTGGATGCGCGAGCTCGTTTTCGACCCTCGCAGCAACACCATCCACGCCAAGACCTTCACCGTCGAGGACGGGAATACGGCGGTCTTCCCTGGTGGCACGCCCGCCTTGTTCTGCAGCCCCTTGTTCAGCTCTTCTGGTGACAAAGGCGGCAACTGGTATTCGACCCAAGCCAGTGCTAGCGACCACGACTTCAGTTTCGACCACCCCATGACCGCTCCGCCCACCTTCTCCTTTGATGACGCGGGCAAACGCGCTTTCCTCGATCGCACCATCAACCGTGCTGCCGCTGGCAACCAATATCGGCCGCGCGTCGCCGTGGCTGCCGACGACCACTTCGTCGCCGTCTGGCAGGACAACTCCTCGGACGCCGATGGCGCGGGCAACTACGACATCATGGCCCGAGGCTTCGAGGGCGGCGGGTGTGCTGGCTTCGCCGACTTTACCGTCAACGACAACACTGCTGGTCAGCAGCGCAAGCCCGACCTAGGCATGGACGACGTAGGCAACTTCGTCGTGGTCTGGGAAGATGACGGCGACGCCAATGGCAGCTATCAAATTCACGCCCGCGGCTTCAACGCCGACGGCAGCCAGCGCCTCGCGCGCTTCACTGTCAACAGCATCTCTGCGGGGCAGCAGTTCGAGCCCGCCATCGCCATGAACGCCAGCGGCCGCTTCGTCATCGCTTGGGCTGATGACCCCGAGAACGACGGCAGCTTCCAGGTCCTCGTCCGCGGCTTCAACGCCGATGGCAGCCAGGCTTTTGCCGACCGCAGCGTGCATGACAACGTCACCGGAGACCGCCGTGCGCCTGCCGTCGCCATGGACGACGCAGGCAATTTTGTGGTCGCCTGGGCCGATGACAGCGACGGCAACGGTATCTACCAGATCCACGCCCGCGGTTTCACCGCCGCTGGGGGCGATGGATTTGCCCGTATCACCGTCAACGGCGTGGCCGCCGGCCAGCAACGCAAGCCTGCGATAGGAATGGACGCCTCGGGCCGCTTCGTGGTGGCCTGGGAAGACGAGCCAGCCAGCGACGGCGTGGTCAACATCCTCGGTCGCGGCTTCAACGCCGACGGCACCGAGCGCCTCGCCGACTTCGCCATCTCGGGGACTGGAGGCGAGCACCTCGAGCCGCGCATCGCGATGGCCAGCAACGGCGACTTCGTCAGCACCTGGGCCGACGACGGCGACGGCAACGGCAGCTTCCAGATCCGTATGAGAGGTCTACGCACCGACGGCGCCGTGTGGCTCGCCGCGCAGACCGTGAACAGCGACGCTTCCGGACAGCAGGAAGCCCCAAGCATCGCCGTCAACGACGGCGGCACTGTGGTCGTCTTGTGGGAAGACGATATGGACGGCAACGGCAGCACGCAGATCCTGGGTCGTGGCTACGACGCGCCGTGATCTGTCCTGCTGGCATGCGTTCGTTCTCGGGCACCGACCTCGCTCGATGACTCGAGAGGATGTGTGCCCTTCGCTCTGTGGGGCCGACTTCCAGCCGGCCGACCGCGGCGTAGGGAAGCGGCAACAAGCGCAGGCTGGGGTGCGTTCAGCACGAGCTTGACGCCCCTGAGGGTGTCCCTCATTGCTGCGCCCAGAGGCGCTGCTTTTTGAGCATCTGGTCGGCCTGTGACTTGACGTTCCAGAAGCGATCCTGCCACTTCTCTGCGGCGATCAGCTCGAGCTGCTGTGTGGCCTCGTCATTGCGCCCCTGCGTCAGCAGGTTGTGCGCCAAGCTCAAGCGCCAAGTCGGGTTGGTTGGCTCGACCTTGACCGCCTGCGACCACTGCTTCTCGGCATGCTTCATCTCGCCCAGGCTCTCCAGGCCTTCGGCGACCTGGCCATAGGCGAGCCCCTCGCCGGGGTGGCGTTCGATACTGCTCGAGAGGTAGCGCCAGGCTTCCTCGGGGCGCTCGAGCGCCGAGAAGAGCTGCGCCACGCGCTGGTCGAGCTCGACGTTGTCCGGGTCTTGCAAGCGCCACTGCCGCGCAGCCCAGAGGGCCTCACGCAGCGCCGCTTCCTGGTCCTTCTCTTCGGGAGCATAGAGGGTGAGCCGAACAGAAATCTCCAGGAGCCGCCGCGCGTCCTCGCGGATCTGCTCGAGGCTCAGCAGCTCGTCGTCCGAGGCTACGCAGGCCTTGAGATACTTTGCCGCTTCTCGATCATTGCCGCTCTGCTCGTAGAGGTAGGAGGCATAGCGCAGGGTCGATGGCGTTAAGCTCTCGAGGTCTGAAAGATGCTGTTCGAGAATACGAACGGCGAGCGACGGTCGTCCGGTCTCGAGCGCCAAAGCGATCACCGTCTCAGCTACCTCGGGCTTCTCGAGCTGCTCATGTGGGAAACGGGACAAGATGAAGTCCACCAGCTCCTGATCGGCGAGCATGGCCAGGCCGAGGGCGCTGCTCAAGAGCTCGGGCTTGCCAGTGGCCGCCGCCTGCATGCCCCAGCGGTGTGCGAAGCGCTTGAATGCCCCATGTCCACCCGAAGAGTAGGTGAACAGGTACATGAAGTTGTAGTCTGCCTGCAGATACTCTCCTCGCTCCAAGGCGAGCGCGTAGAGCGCCTCCACTTCTCGGGCTCCCAGATCGTATTCTCCCAAATAGTAGTAGTCGTAGATGCGCTGGATCGCCGCGACCGTCTCCCAGCCAGGGATTGCGGCCAAACGCTCAATCAGCACCAAGCTGCCATCCTTGTCTTGATAGCGGTGTTGGTTGAGGTACAGCACAATCTGTACCGCCAGCAGTGGCGCGTAGCCAAAGCGCTCTGCAAACGACTCAATCCCTTCGTAGGCCTTCTGGCGCGAACCGTTGGAGTAGTCGAGCCGCCCCAGGACCTTCGCGTGGCTCGCCAGCATACCGAGTAGGGAATCCTCCCCGCTCAGCTCGGACAGCGCCGAGGCGCTGTAGTTCGTCCGCACCGAACGTGCAGCCCACAGGAAGCGCACCAGAGGGTCCTTCGAATCCATGCCCGATACTCCGCTTCGTAGCACCTTCTCCTCTGCCCAGAGCGAGCCCGAGAGCGAGAGCGTCAGCTCACCGCGGCTCAAAGCTCCGTATTCTGCGACAACCTGGTCCACAAGCGCTCGGTTGCGGTAGTTCTGACTGCTCGAGACGCAGCTCGCCATCAACTGTCGCAGCACGCGGCGGCGCTCCTCGCTGCCCTTCTCGGTCGAGGCCAGCCGTTGCTCCCAGTACTCCGGCGTGCGCAGCGGCAGCTCGACCATGGTCCACTCAGAGGGGCTGAGCTGCCATTGCTGCTCGGTATCATTGGAATACAGGAAGCGCTCCTTGTGCGTGCCGTCGACCACGGTGATGCCTGCGTCGTCGTATTCAATATCGGTGCTCGTTGTATGCTCCGGAGTGACGCTGCGCAGTGCCACGATGCGGTCGTCTGCGTCGAGCTGGAGTTCCAGATACGACTCGCTGCCGCCGATGGGCGTGAGACGCAGCGTGTCCAGTTCCAGGCTCACGTCGTACCACGCGCGCAGGTGCTCTATCGAAGGCATGACGAAGGGCACCCAGCGCGCATACAGCACCGGAGAGAGCTCAGCGATGCGACGCTGCAGGGCAAGCCCGAACTCGTCGTAGACATGGTAGAGCGAGTTGCCATCGTAATAGACGCGTTCCGAGGTCGCCGAGCGCGTTCGATGCTGCAACATGAAGCTGCCATCAGCGCGTACGAAGAAAGAGCCGCCATCAGCCAAGCTGAAGCTCTGTGCTTGACGACGCTGCAACACTGCGCCCAAGCGTGCTGTCGCCTCATCGCTGATGCTGCCTTGCTCGTTCGGCATCTGCTCGAGCAGGCTCTGGCTCTGGAAATCAAAGGCGTCGGCGAAGAAGCCAGGGAGAAATTCCGTGGGGTCGTAGAGTCGATCGTCACCCAGGTACTGGAACGCCGCTGGGGAGAGCTGGCCGTAGCTCGCCAGCGCGCTCATCGATTTGCTGTCCGCATAGTAGCGGCCATCGACATCGGCGCCCAAGAGGCGGTTCGAGGCTTGAAAATCCTGAGACAGGGAGTCGCCCAACAGCGCGGACGAATCGGTCCTGCTGCTATCCCAGCGGGCTTCACCACTCACCAGTTTTGTAGGCACCGGCGCCGCTGCAGACTGTCTCGACGACAGGGACACGACCCGCGCCTCTTTCTTCTTCTCCAGGACGCCTTTCCTGCGCTTGGCGGAGTCGAGGCTGGTGCCACCTCCACCCTTGCCGCCCCACTGCCTGCGTTCATTCGCATCCCAAGCTCCCCGCCGGTTCTCGGCGTAGCGATAGCCATAGCTCGTGTCCTGCCATATCGACACGGGCAGACGGAGCAAGAGGGCCTCGAAATCGATGCTCACCGACGGCGTGCTCGCCACGGGCTCGCGCACGACCTCGATGGTCTTTGGCGCGGGGTAGCGCGCCCAGCTCTTTTCACTGCCTCGATTCACTTTGTACTGCGCATACATCGCGTCGTTCTCGAGGACCAAGAGTGAGGTGAACGGCGTCACCAGGAAGTGTTCCATCCCCAGCGCCGTCATCTCTGCTTCATGCGTCTCAGCCTCGGGGAGCCAAGCCGCGATTTGCGTCCGCGCCCACTGCCGCGGCAGGTAGGGCGCCTCGCTTGCCCTCTGCGCATCCACAGGGAAGCTCACGTGCCAGGCCTTCCCAGCCAGCTTCCCGCGGACATTCAGGCTCACCGGGATGGAACACAGCTTTGGTTCGTCGGGGAAGTGCTCGCAAGGCGCGTCGCTGAGCTTGGCGATGACCGTGAGCGCATCGCCCTGCGCCAATGAGGAAACGGAGGCGTGTTGCAGCGCCTCTGTCAAAGGCACGCCGGCAGCGTCGACCAAGTCGGCGCTCAGCTCCACCACCCGTGCCGTCGACAGGGTCGCGAAGAGATCGAAGGCGCGCCAATCCAGGTCCTCATCGGTGCTCATCGTGGTAAAGTAGCCGCCGCTCGACGCCGCCAAGCCCCCCAGAAGGCTCGCGTCCACCTGTTCGCCGACGCCCACGCCCACGAAGATGACCTTGCCTGCGAGCAGCGCTTGCAGCTCCGAGAGCTTCTCGCTGCCGTCGGTGAGCACACCGTCGCCGACGTAGACCAGCACGTGCTCGAAGCCAGCGTTCTCGTCGACCAGCGCCATCGCCCGCTTCAGCGCCCCGGCCAGATCGGTGGCACCCACGCCCTCGAGCGATTGCCGCGACACGAAGCTCTCGAAGCTCGGCAGGTCGAGCTTGCCCAAGGGCTCGAAGCGCTCCGAGAAGAGTCGCGGGATGGTGTCGAAGGCCATCACGTTCACCTCGTCGCTGGTGTCGATGTGCTCCAGCATGGTGCGCATGATGTGGGCTTGCGCTTGCAACTCGAGCGCTCCCCGCGAAGCGCTGGTGTCGTGCAAGAAGAGCCAGCGACGCGGCTTGAGCACTGTCTCGGCTT
This sequence comes from Myxococcota bacterium, assembly GCA_034002465.1. GTDB lineage: Bacteria > Myxococcota_A > Bradymonadia > UBA4248 > JAVFAO01 > JAVFAO01. Next base: position 10,882 of record JAVFAO010000084.1, on the reverse strand, counting down.
CCAGCTCGGGCTGCACCCGCGCCATGAAGTAGCGCCCCGTCTGGTCTTCATAGTGGAAGCTCTGCGCGCCGTGCATGGGGTCGCGCACCGAGAGGACCAGGTCGTCGCCGATGCTCTCCTTTGTTCCGGAATACGTAATCAGCTTGTCCGGGCCATCGGCTCGGGTCGCGATTTCATGCGAGTTCGAGTTCACCTCCAAGGTCGCGCCGTTGCGCAAGCGCACCTGCAAGCTGACGCTGTCCACCGGCACATCGACCTCGGGGATGGGCACCACCAGCTCATAGCGGTCGAAGAGCCGGCGCAGCGACTGGGTGTAGCTCAAGAAGATGCGCTTCTCCTCCCGTGCCGGTAGCGGAAAAATCCGTACTTTGAAGAGGTTGCCCTTCATCCACTCGAGCAGCGCCGGGTCGCGGCGACGGTAGACGATGCCCTCATAGACCTCGCGACCGCGCTGCCGCTCGACGATGCCACCTTCCATGAGCTTGCCGTCGACGTACATCGCCAAGCGGGCCACCGCAGCGTCGTGTGGCAAGGGGAAAGAATACACGCCCTCGAGCTGTCGGTTGGTGTGGTTGAAGAAGGTCTGGTCGATGGTCACCCTCGCCATTTGGTCCTCGATGACCGCGTCAACCGTGAGATTGCGCATGGGCAGCGGCCATTCCTGTGACTGCGAGACGGGGTCTCGGGCGAGCAGGTTGCCTTTGCGGATGGTCTTGTCTTCGGCGCGGGTGGCCTTGGTGCGGTGTGCCCAGCCAATGACGTGGCTCAGCCGCGGCGCAGGCATGCGCTGCGGTGCTTCGGAGCTGCGCATCCGCGACGATTCTCCAGCGCGCAGTGAGAGCTTGCCGGCGCCGGTGTCGACGTCGACGGTGCCGCGCAGCACCACTGTCTGGGTTTCGTCTTCGTCGACGTCGACCATCAGCCGGGTGCCGGTGACGACGACGCGCCCTTGCGGTGCGTCGATGATGAAGGGGGTCGCACCAGGCTTGACGTCGAAGAGCACGCGCCCTGCGCCCAGGCGCAGATGTCGGGGACCAAGCTGCTCGAGCGAGACACCAGCGTCAATCACCAGCTTGGTGCCGTCGGGGAGGCTGACCTCCTCGACGATGGTTTTGGCTTCGTTCAAATTGACGACCTGTCCCTTGTCGTCGACCGGCGCAGGTGCAGGCCGTTCACCGGGCTCGCTGAGCTCGCTGGTCTCGGGCTGTGCATCGTGCTCTTGTGCCGGGCGTGGCGCGATGCTCAAGACGATGATGGCGGCGGCGGCCATGGCTGCGCCGCTGGCGTAGAGGCCGCGCGTCATCCAGGTGGCGGCCGCTGCGGCGCGTTTGGCTCGGCGCGCTTCGACGTGTGCAGCAGCGCGCTCGGGAGCGGGCTTGGAGTCGGCGTCTACGCCCTCGGAGTCGCGGGAAGAAGCGCTCTCTTCGTTGCTTTCGACGGCTGGTGGTTTTTCGGACATGGCGTTCTCCTGCGCTGCAGCGAGGCGCGCTGCGGCCTGGGACTGGGCATGGTTCAAGAGATGCTCACGAATACGGGCGCGGCTCTCTGGGGCGAGCCGTGGTGGTGCCATGGAGCGGGTGAGCAGCGCCTCGAGGTTGCGGTCGAGGGTCTCCGAGAGTGTGCTCTCGGCGTCGCTGGGTTGGTGTTGGTCTTCGCTCATCAGCGGGCCTCCTGGGCAGCGGCCGCGCTTTGCGCGACGAGCACGGCGAGGGCGTCACGAAAGGCCGCGCGGGCGCGGGCGAGCAGGGATTTGGCGGCGTGAGCCGAGATGTGCAGGGCGGCCGCCAGCTCTTCCAGGCTCTCTTCGGCGACGTATTTGCGCTGCAGGGCGTCGCGGTAGCGTTCGGGGAGGTGGGCCATGGCGATGTTGACCATGTCTCGGGTCTCGTCTCGTTCGATCAGCTCATCGACGAGCAGCTCGTGTTGGAGGCCGTCGAAGAGCTCGGCGAAGGAAGCGTCGATGCGCTGCCACATGCGCAGTTCCTCCATGCGTTTGTTTTCTGTGAGTATTCGCCGCGCGATGTTGCGGGAGAGCCAGCAGAGCCAGGTGAGCGGCGAGCCGCGGGAGGGCTCGAAGCGCTCGATGCGCTCGATGGCGTGGACGAAGGTCGCTTGGACCACGTCCTCGGCGAGCGCTGGGTCGCTGCCGACGCGGTAGTAGACGAAGGCGTAGAGGCCATCGACGTGCTCTTCGAAGAAGCGCGTGATGGCGTCGGGCTCGCCGTTGGCGACCGAGCGCATCCAGTTGTGCTGGGGGAGCTCGGGAGTGGGGTCTGCTTCGCTCATGAACAAGCTCCGTGGCGTGGGATGGCTTCCCTCGCGGGCGTTCAGCAGAGTATGTCACGACCGGGGTCGGAGGTATCGCAAGTTTTTTGTCGATTGGGCACTTCGCCTGTTCCATCGACTTCGTGGCGCTAACGAATGATGAGGCAGTAGGGGCGTATGGCTATACGCCCGCCCTGGCCTTTCCGACACCTCGATCGCAGTAGGGGCGTATGGCCAGACGCCCGCCCTGGCCTTTCCGACACCTCGATCGTAGTAGGGGCGTATGGCCATACGCCCCTACTTGCTCAAGCTTGGCTCGTGGATTGGGGCGTGGGCGATGTAGGGCCACGGCATGCCGACCACGGCCTTGGGAAGGACTGCTGTGCATCATCGCAGCTCCTGGCCTGATGCCTACGGCCGACAGCCTGGTTGAATCGTCCGCGCACTGCCGCTATGATCCCGAACGCCGAGCAGGCCCCGGCCAGCACGGCGTTTCGTGACTCAGAAACTGTATCAAACTCGACAAGAAGAGCCTATGTACCAAGCCCAGCTCGTTCGTATCCTCACCGCTATGTTGCTCCTGGCTGCGCTCTTCGGCTGTGATGAGAAGCTGGTTCCACCCCGCGACCTCGATTGGGATATCGACGCCGCCGAGCAAGACCAAAGCGAGCCCGATCAGGACGCCGACGCCCAACAAGAGGCCGACGAGGAGCAGAGCTTCATCGGCTGCAAGAGCGACGACGACTGCCTCGCCCCCGACTTCCCCTTCTGCGTCGTCGAGACAGGCAAGTGTATCCAATGCCAATCCCGTGAGGACTGCCACTTCGATGCCCCCTATTGCGACCAAGGTCGCTGCATCCCCTGCGTCGACGACGCCCAGTGCCGAGCCAGCGCCTACGGACCCAAGTGCAATGTCGACGAGGGCGTCTGCATCGAGTGCATGAGCAACGACGACTGCGGCGGTGAAATACCCGTCTGCGACACCATGAGCGGCGCCTGTGGTGCCTGCATCGAGCCTTTCGACTGCCAAGACGTGGCCAAACCCTCCTGCTCCGCCGACCCAGAGAGCGGCCGTCTGCTGTGCCTGCGCCACGACACCTGCCAAGGCGACGACGCCTTCGAAGCCAACGGTGACGACGGGCCCTTGGGCGCCACCCGGCTCAGCCCCGACGGTAGCGCCGCGGTGCACGACGCCGCCCTCTGCGCCGACCCCGAAGACGAGGCCGACTGGTTCGTCGTCGCCGTCGAGGACGGCGACAGCCTGCGCCTCTCCATCGACACCGCCGGGCTCGACGTCGACATCTCCGCGTACAACGCCAGCGGCGCCCTCCTCGGTGAGAGCTGGTATCAAGACCCAGAACAGCTCGAGCTCACCTTCCTGCCAGCAGGAGACGTCTACTTTGCGCTCTCCGCCTACGCCGACGAGCCCTTCGCCGCGGCCAAGAGCTACCAGCTCAGCGTCGAGCGCATCGCTGGGGCTTGCGCCAGCGCCGCAGACTGCGCCGCCAGCTACCACACCCAGTTGCTGCGCCCCGAATGCGCGCCCAGCGGCGCCTGCCAGCGCATCGTGGGCAATGGCCAGCTCGCCCTGGGAGCGCCCTGCGACAACGCCGCCGATTGCGACTCCGGCGCCTGCGGCTATGGCCGCACCGCCCTCGTCTCCAAGGGCTTCGGCATGATGTCCTGGTACTGGTCCATGTATCTGGCCGACGCCAACGAGCGCGCCGTCTGCACATTGCCCTGCACCGAGGATGGCGACTGCGCACAAGGGCAGCGCTGCACCACCGTCTTCGGCTCGGGCAACTACTGCACGTTGCCCTGCGAGAGCGCACAACACTGCCCCGTCGATATCCTCGATATTCCAGAATCCGGAGCCTGGAAACATCTTCGCTGCGAGAGCGGAAATTGTATTCCATGAGTGCCGATCTGCGACTCGGGCAAGGATGCCGTCGTAGGGGCGAGTGGCTGCTCGCCCTCCCTGCCATGACGCTCCACCGCCTACATGTGATGCGCAGCAGCCGGGCAAGGGGCCGGAACATTACTCCAGCGCTGTTCCTGCTTGCTGTGTTCGCCTTCGGCGCCTGTGCCGAGGAAGCGTCCAAGCCCTGCAGCGACTGCGTCGACCAGCTCTGCGTCCCTTCTTGTGAGGGACGCGAGTGTGGCGACGACGGCTGCGGCGGCTCCTGTGGGAAGTGCGAAATGGCAGAGGACTGCGTCGACGCGCTCTGCCTGCCCCAGGGTTGCGACTGTCGCAGCGGCGCCAGCCTCTGCCTCGACGGCGAGCATCTGATGCACTGTAGCGACGGCTGCCACTTCGAGCGCTTCGACTGCGAGAAGCTCTGCCTCGACCGCGATTTCGCCGCTTCCGATGGCTGTCAGCAGCGCGAGGAGCAAGCCCCGGCTTGCTACTGCCGGCACTTTGCCGGCTGGGGGACGAGCTGCCAGCCCGAGCTCAGCGCCTGCCCCAGCGGCTCGACCACCTGCCTCAATTTCGGTGAAGACGCTGCTTGCTCCAAGCGCTGCTCAGAGGACGCCGACTGCGAAAACGTCGCGCCAGGCGACGAGCGCTGCGTCGCCATTGGCAGCGGCAGCAAGCTCTGTGCGGTCTTCTGCAAATCCCACAGCGACTGCCTCGCCAGTACCCACTGCGTCGAGCTCGAAGGCGAGTGGGGGGTGTGCCTGGGGAGCCCCGACTGAGCGAGCGTCGGGGCGAACTAGGTGCTACCGCGACAGCGCATCACTCCAACGAGTGCCGTCAAGGTTTGCTTGCGCAGGAGGGCTCCGTGCACGCGGGTTGCGCGAAGAGACAACGCGGTCGGAAGTAGAGGTTGCGCTCTCTGATGAAGGTGACCGCACTGCTCGCGGCTTGCTGCACCTCAACGAGGGCTTCAGCATCTAGCTTGGCTTGACAGGAATCGACCAACTTGGCGAAGTCGCCCAGCGGGAGCTTGTCATAATCGTAGCTCAGGTCCATGTTGCCTTGCATTGTCGGATGCTGGATGACGCGCTGTTCAGGGCTGAGACCAAACCATCCAGGCCAGACGAAGGTCCACAGCTCGGTGCCATCGATGACGCCAAGGTCTCGCAGGGTCATCCCAAGCACCTGTCCCACCTGCAGCGCTCGAAATGGGCTCGCCTTGTCACTCTCCCACACGAACTGTTGGTTTGCGTTGCGTCGAACGGGCGGTGACACCTCAAGATCGGCGCCGAGGCGCATGATGAAGCGCTCGGGGACGGAGCCAGCGAGGACGTGGACGCGCTCGAAGTGAAGCTCGATGGCTGGTTCGGGGTGGTCACAGTGAACCTCTTTGCCGTCGAGGTATGGGTGTTCGGTGACGAAGCGAATATCGGTAACCCGTGCGAAGACGAGCGCATCAGGGTAGTTGACCATGTCACAGAACTGCTCCAGAGGGTCCACCGGCTCGGCTTCGATGGCATCGACGACACCGCCGAAGAGCCCAAAGCCAGGAACGCCTTCGGAGGGGGACGTCTGCGTGTTTTCTGGGGCGACAGCAGCATCGGTGTGCTCGGCGTTCGACGCTACCGTAGATTCTGGCGTATCGTGTTCGTCACACGCCCAGCCGAAGACAAGCACGAAGAGTGCGGCAAGCGCCAGACCTGCTTGGACGCGTGGCAAAACTTGGAATGAGTTGGACATCGATACCTCCCCCTGTGACAGACTATTGGACATACATCAGGTAGCTCGAGGAGCTGCGTGAGCTCGCACTGGGGCCAGAAACCGGGCTATCCGTGAGGGTCGTGTCCCACGACCACATGCTTCCGGTCGTCGATTTGTAGACGATCAGCGTCGGGTTGGCCGCCGACTTCAGATAGGCGAGACGGAACTGCCCGCCGGAATACCAAGCCGCGATCCTAGATGCCGTGCCTTCGTAGGATGACCCGGAAACCAGATACGGTCCCCATGGGTCCCACGTTACTGTATAGGGACCAGTTCCCGTGACAGAGAAGCGTCGCACGCGAACGCGGAGGTCCAGTTCAGCTGCCGACACGTAGGCAAGCAGGCAATCGTATCCCCCGGCTGCTCCGTTCGTGCACACCAGTCCAGGAGTCACCCGGCTCAGCACCACTGCATCTCCTCCAATTGCAGGAGCAGGCAAGACCCAGCCCTGATAGGATGCAGGGCTTAGCACCATGCCAACATGCAGGGACACTGTGTAGCGGTGGTCCACGATGGCGCGAACACTCCGCTGCAGGCTTGGCAACCAGGCCTCTGCAATGGGAAAAGGGGTACCTAGCTTCAACTTGTAGTCGCCGAGACACCCATCGCCATCATTGAATTGGCAGACACTCATTCCTGCGAAAGAAAACGTCGAGAAGAAGTCTGCTGATTGAACGACATGGGTGCGAAATGTTTCAGATCGTAAATACGGCTCGTCAGGATAGGCCGCCGAATACACGAGCCCCATCTGGTTGCTTGGAAGCTCAGGATAGAGATACGTCAACACCGACAGGGATGAGTTATTAGCAGGGAGTGGAGAAATCACCTTTTCTATGCCACCATAAGTGGCAAAGCGTCCGGTAGATGGCGTTGTCCTCACGTAGAGATGGGCTCCAGACATAGGACCGCCGACCGCAATGTGGAGAGATGGTGGGAAGCTCTGAAGTACCGTTGCGGAACCGATCGTTCCGTTTGAGTACAGAGATCGCTTGTAGGCCAAGGTGTTGCGGAGTCCAGCGCCGTTCAATACCGCGCAGCGCTTGTCATAATAGTACAGCCGACGAAGCTCGCATTCATCCGAACCGGTTTGATTCATCAGCGCACACGATACCTGACCAGGGAGTGGATGGCCAATATTCATTGTGTGACCAAACTCGTGGCTCAAGGTTCGTATGATGTCAGACTCGTTCGAGGGAACAGGCCATCCGCCGGTCCAGGGTGGGTTATCAATGATTTCCTGCGTTAAAGGGTTGTACGTTTTGGCGCAGACTGCCACCAGGAACTGGGTTCCGGCACCATTGCTGGTCTTGCATTTGGCATATGCGTGTCCGAGCAAATAGCCTCCGCCCAATGATGAGCAGAGTTCGATGGTCCGCACCAGCGAGTAGTTCACACCAAGCGCCGTGCATCCGCCAGGACCATCAAGAAATTCTGGCAGTGTCATTTCCGCCGACGAACCGACCACTCGAAAAGTGGGACCGCCATGCTGATCGTTCCAGACGGCAGCAGCCGCCATCACAGCATGCATGGCGGAGTGATAGTTCAATCCGAGATAAGTCCAGAACGTGGAGGTATTGACGCGGATCGAGCGGTCGGGCTCAAGACCAGTGAACAGGTTTCCAAGGTCTTGGCAATCCTGTGCGTCACCATTGGGCGTCAAGCAGACTTGGACAGACAGACAGATAGATAGATAGATAGATAGATAGATAGATAGATAGCGCGCATATGCTCTCTCTGGTCTGGCCTCTGTCCCGACCGACAGAGTTCTTGAAGTCAGGATAGCGACGATGAGAGCCCGCAGTCAAGAACACGCAACTCGAAGCTCCTCTTCCTCGAACGTCTTGCATGCTCGTTTCGTGTGCTTGTTTCTTGTGTCGGCAGGCGGATGGAGAGACCTCCAGTGTAGGAAGCGGCTTCTCCTTCACCATCGCCACCACAGATCTCCGTCGACAGCAGGGGGCAGTGGTGGCATGGTATCGCGGCGTTCCGTGTAGGCTTGTCGAGCGGGCGTCGTTCTCGAGGAGATGATGGGCGAAAAAGCTGCGGATGTCTTAGCGAAAGTGGTGTTGGTGAGCGGCAAGGGCGGCGTGGGCAAGACCACCGTCGCAGCCGCGCTCGCCTTGGCTCAGGCTGGCAACAAGAAGCGCGCGGTGCTGGTCGAGTTCGGCGATGGCTTGAGCGGTGCGCGTGCCCTCGGCCCTGCCGTCTCCAAGCTCAAGCACCAAGCCATCGAGACCGAACAGGCCATCGTCCGTACCGGGAAGCACATCCTCGGTTCGGGGCTGCTCACGCGCCTCGTCGTCGGCAACTTCGCGATGCGCCGCCTGTTGCGCGCTGGCCCCGGACTGCGCGAGCTCGCCTTGCTCGAGACGGTGCGCCAGATCAGCGAGGCCAACCCCAAGGCCAAGATCGTCGTCGACATGCCCGCCACCGGCCACGGCCTCGCCTGGCTGCGCGTCCCTTCACAGTTCATCACTATCACCTCACCTAGCCCCTTCAGAGACCTCGCCAAGAACGTCCAGGCCGAGCTGCTCGACCCAGGAAAGTCTTCACTGCTCATCGTCACCCTTCCTGAGCGCATGGTGCTGCGCGAAACCCTCGAGCTCTGCGAGGCCGTCAGTAAGCAAGTCGGGCTCGAACCCGCCCAGCTCGTGGTCAACCAGGTCCCCGAGGACGTCTCCGACGAGCTCCTCCAGTCGGCACAGGCCTTCGCCAAAGAGAGCGGAGCGCTGTCGCCATCTCTGCGAATTCTTGCAGATATTCTCGAGGCGCGGCACGCGGCCCGCAGGGAGGCGCTCGAGGCGCTCGAGGAGGTCACCCAACGCGGTCACCGGCCGCCCATTCTGCTGCCCCAGCTCCCCTTCGATCCCAACCCCGAAACCGTCGCCCAGTGGCTGCGCCAAGGAGGGCTGCGATGAGCGCCAACACGAGCGACAAGACCTTGGGGGAACAGGCCAAGCGCCCAATGGACACGAACTCGGGGGAACAGGCCAAGCGCCCAATCAACAAAAAATCTCCGCGGGTCATCGTCTGTGCCGGTGGCGGTGGCGTGGGTAAGACCACCACCTCGGCTGCCTTGGGCATGGCCCTTGCGCGGAGCGGTCAGCGCACCATGCTGGTCACCATCGACCCCGCACGTCGCCTCGCCGACGCGCTGCAGGTACCACTGGGCTCCACGTTGCACACCATCGAGCTTGGTCAGGACAGCGGCGGCTACCTCGACGCCCTCATGCCCGAGCCAGAGAGCGCCTCTCGCGCCTTCATGGCCGACCTCTTCGCCGAGCAGCCCGACGGCCTCGAGCGGCTCCAACAGAACAAACTCTTCATGGCCTTGGAGGACAAGCTCGCCGGCATGGCCGAGCTGGTCGCCATGGGCTTGCTGATGCGCGCCGTCGAGGCCAAGCCCTATGATTTCGTCGTCATCGACACGGCGCCGTCACGTTTTGCGCTGGACTTCTTGACCTATCCCGCGCGCCTCTCGCAGCTCATCGAGGGCAGGGCGCTGCGCTGGCTGGCCGGGATGGTGCTGCGCCTCGATGAAGAGCAGCCTCAGGCCGAACAGCAGCTTGGCCTCACGGGTTGGGGGCGGCGAAAGGTCGAGGGCATCGTGGCCCATGTCATCGGCGCCTCGCTGCTCAAGGACACGGCCCACCTCTTCGCCGAGTTCTTCCGTATCCGCAAGCGCTTTGCTCGCATTACCGCGCGTTTGGGCGAGCTCCTGCTGGGGCCGAAGTCCGACTATGTGGTGGTGGCGGCGCCCACTGGCGCGGCCGAGGCCGACGCGGCGTACATCTTCACGCGGCTCGAGGACATCCGGGTGCAGGCGCGGGGACTGCTGCTCAACCGGGCGAGCATGCCCGAGGCAGAGTGGGAGGCCCTGTCCAAGGAGGGGCCTGAAGTGCTCCGGCGAGCAGCTTCGCGCTTGGGTGAAGAGAAGCGGCTGCGTGAGGCTGCGGCCCAGTTGATGATCGGTCGTCTGCGTCGAGAGCATCGCGAGCTGAGCATCATCACCCTGCCCAAGCTCGAGGCCATCGAGCCGCGTCAGATCGTCAGCCGGCTCGCCGAGGTCTTGAGCCCGCAGCTCGAGACCCTCCTGGGTCCGCTCACGGAGGCAGCGGCCGAGTGACTCTTTGTAGATTGGGCACTTGGCCTGTTTGCCTAAGTTGTTGTAGATTGGGCACTTGGCCTGTTTGCCTGAGTTGTTGTCGATTGGGCGCTTGGCCTGTTTGCCCAAGTTGTGCAGGTGTCCAACTACCCATGCAGCGGCAAGCGCTTCGTGAGAGGCCTCAGGAAGAGAATGCGTCGGTGCAAGCGCTTCGTGAGAGGCCTCAGGAAGAGCGTGCGTCGGTGCAAGCGCTTCGTGAGAGGCCTCAGGAAGCGAATGCGTCGGTGCAGAAGCGTCGTGAGAGGTACGCGTTCGCTAGTCCTGCGCAGTATCGACGAAATCTGCATCAGAAGGGGCGACCGGCCGGTCGCCCTGCTAGCGCAGCAACACAGAAGCGTCGTGAGATGTGGAAGCTACGAAACAGCAACACGAATCCATCGTAGGCGACCGCCTCTATCTCGGGTGCATAGCTGCACCTCGAGCACGGCTGCTTCTCTTGCTCCGGTCATCGTCACTGGAGAAAGCTGGCTTGCTTCGCACGACGGGAACGCTAGGGGGTGGACAGAGTTCGGGCTGAAAGGGAATGCGAGCTGAGCCACAACTCCCCATCTCCATCAATGGAGAGGGGGTGTGGGGGGTGAGGTCCGGGGGGCGCGCGAATACAGCATTAGTGTCGTGCACGCTCGCGCGCTTCGCGAGGCTCGCGAGCCCTGGTTCCTTGTTCCTCGAATGTGGGGCGCTGCCCCACACCCCGCCAAAGGGCTGCGCCCTTTGGAATCCCTTTCTTTTTCGTCTTGTTGCGTGCCGTCTTCAGTCGAGGCGTAGACCGTAGA
>JAVFAO010000083.1:0-20132 GCA_034002465.1 Myxococcota bacterium | reverse complement strand
GGTGGCAGACACCCAGGCCATTGCAGCTAAAACACAGCGGCGCGGCGTCGTTGATGCTGACGCACAGCGGCGGACCTTCTTGGAACGGCGAGCCCGTGCAGGGCTGGGACGGTCCACCACAGACGTGGGTCCAAGGAGAGGACGACCAACAATCCTCGCTGAGCGCGCTGCCGCTGAGGCCAGACTGCATGCACGCCTCCGAGACGAAGCGCAGAGCCGCGTCCGCTGTTCGTGCGCCCCTGTCCACGTAGGCCAGGTCGTACCACAGCGCAGAAGGCGCGCAGGCGTCGGAGAGGCAGGACGGATTGGCGATCAGGCTGCGGTTGGTGCTCAGACAGGCGTCGTCGTCGGACGGGAGAATGTCGATCGGCCTGCTGTCAACGGTGAAGAAGTGATCGTCCTCGGCGTGGTAGTCGATGTTGCACTCGGTGCAGACGTTGACGCAGCCAGTGCCCGCCATCGCCCGCGCCGCCTGCATGGGCGGCTCTGGCAGCTCTCGTCCGAAGAGCGAGAAGCTGCTCAGGCGCGGGGCCAGGACCAAGCTGTTGCGCCCCAACCAGGAGGCAACCAAATAGAACTCGGTGGCCACCAGCTCGGCGGGGTTGGGGTCGGAGAAGAGCTCCGGGTTCGAGAGCAGCGACGCGAGGGCCTCCTCGAGGCTCTCGAGGTCCACCGGCAGGTGGTCACACGCCGACCAGGAACAACAGTAGAGCTGCGGACCGAGGTCGATGGGCACGTTACCGTAGGCGGCGAGGCCGCTGATGGCGCCGCCGCGACCTTGGTGTCCCGAGGACATGAGCCGCGGCGAGAAGTCGGGGTTGAGCTGCGGCTGGTAGATGAGCACGTCGCGCAGCAGCTCGGTGTCAAAGAGCTCGAGCTTGGCGCCAGGGTAGTAGCTGAGGTGGCTGCCCATGACGACGCCGTCGGCCACCTCGTCGAGCTCGCCCCAGACCACCACGAAGTCTTCGACGATGGTGCGCTCCACCCTCTCTTTGGTGCCCATGGCCACCGCGCCCTCTGCCAGGGCGGCGGCGGCCAGGTCGGTGGGCGGGTTGCTCTGCAGGCTCTGCATCGACTGGGTGGAGCTGGCCAGCCAGCGGGCGTTGTAGAGCGCCGAGGCGGGCACCACCCAGCGTGGGGCAAAGGCGATCTCCCCCTGGCTCGGCAGCGCGTAAGGCCGCAGCAACTCGGCGAGCATCGCCATGCGCTCGCGGCCTTGGCCAATCTCCGCCTCGATGAGCCTGAGCTGGGCGCGAGCCGCGGCATTGGGCAGGCGCGGATGCGCGGCCAGCAGCCGCGTATGCAGCTCTGCCATGAGCAGGAAGTGTTGGGCCTGCAGGTAGCGGGCGAGGCTGCGCACTTGCACGTTTCGCGGCAGCGCGCAGAGGCCCTCGGCGGGGAAGGTTTCTGACGAGAAAGTGAGCAGGGCGCTGGCCTCGGCCTGGCGCGCGACGAGCTCATCGGCGACGGTGTCGTCGAAGGCTAGGGCCGATTGGGCAGGAACCAGGCTGAAGAGCAGCAGCAGCGCGGCGGCGAGCAGGCCGCAGCGGTGCTTTGCGCGCACACGGGCGGTCATCGACTCAGGAATGCCCCCCCCCCCCGGAAAGTCTTGCTTTCTCATCCCGATTCTCCTGCTGTTGGCGTTGGAGGGTGCTGTATCCCTCCGAAGCAACAGGATGCCGGTGGAGGTGGTGCGGGTCAAGCGTGCGGGCGTCCGTGTATTTTTGGACCTGCAGACCGGTTGGCAGGCTGGAAAGCCTGCCCCACGTTGTGTCCTGCGCCGGCCAATGCCGAGGAACGAGGAAAGAGGCATCCCTCGAACCCCAGTCGACCGAAGCTTCGACCTTCCGATGTGCAGCAGACCCGTTTCTGCGACACTGCGTTCAAGCACGAGGCGCGCCTGTGCTCCCTTCACCGCGAGGACCAAGATGCCAAGCCTATTGACCTTCGCTCACTGCCTCATCGCGCTCAGCCCTCTGTTCAGCGGCCTCGCCTGCAGCCCTCAGCACCGCGAGGAGAACAGAGCAGCAGCCCTCCCGCAAGCCACGGAGCGGGACCAAGAGACGAACGCGCTCTCCGCGCTGGAGACGCTCGAGGAGCAGGCCCGCAATGAGCTGGGCCCCGAGTTCAGTTTCCGACGCGTGGAGGACCGCTACCTGGTCGCCTCGGATGCCTCCACCCAGACCCTCGAGCGATGCCTGCAGACCATCACGCGCGTGCACGAGGCGCTCTACGCCGAATTCCTGACGACGCAGCGCGAAGCGCCGCTGCTCATTCTCCTGTTTCGCGACACCGCGAGCTACGACACCTACAACCTGCGGCACTACGGCGAGCCTGCAGGCACCCCCTATGGCTTCTACGACTCCTCGGAGAGCACGCTGGTCATGAACATCGCCACGGGAACAGGTACCCTGGCGCACGAGCAAGCGCACCCGCTGCTCGAGGCTGACTTTGCCTCCATTCCAAGCTGGTTCAATGAGGGCATGGCCTCGCTCTTCGAGCAGTCGACCTTTACGGATGGGAAAATTCGTGGCTTGGTCAACAGGCGTCTGGAAGGCCTGCACGAGGTGCTGGCGCGCGGAGAGGCTGGACTTCTGGCGCGGGTGATGAAGACCAGCACGGATGACTTCTATGGCCCGGACAGTGGAGAACACTACGCCGTCGCGCGCTACCTCTGCCTGTATCTGCAGGACCTCGGCTTGCTGGCCGAGTACTACCGGCACTTCCATGCACACTTCGACGCTGACCCCAGCGGAATCGCGAGCCTCGAGCAGATCACCGGTCTGGCTCTCGACGAGTTTGAAAAAGCATGGAAAGATTGGTCCGCCGAGCTGCGTTTCGAAGGATGATCGCACAGTCTCGGAAACCTCGAAGGGAGTCGCAACGTCTTGTCTGAGCGAAGGCACGAAAACGGTAGCCCGTTGACCGAGCGGCCTTCCGCGGCGGTTCCTTCGGACCCAGACCAACGGTATCGTGTGGCCTTCCCTATCGCATATCAAGTTGCGCTGAAGATGCTCGGCTCACCCGCCGATGCAGAAGACGTCGCGCAGGAGACCTGGATGGCCGTCGAACGAGCGCTGTCTCGCTCCGATGCCGAGCTCATCCATCAATATGACGCCTGGGTGCGGCGCATCGCCATCAACCGCGCCATCAACAGCTACAAGTCCAAGTGGTCGCGGGTGTTGCGGACGGGCTCCGAAATCAGCGACGTCGAGCCCCGCTCAGCCGGCCTCGGTCCTGAAGAGGAGTTCCAGAGAATAGAATACGAAGAACGGCTCGCTCAGGCCCTCGACGAGCTGCCGGAGCCCTTCAGAGGTGCCTTCCTGCTGCACTATCAAGGGCACTCCTACGAGGAGATTGCGCAGCTCCAAAACTGCCCGCTCGGCACGGTCAAGGCACGCCTTTTCCGCGCCCGAGAGCGGCTCTCGAGTGTGCTCAAGCAGACCGAGCTCAGTCGCATCGAGGAGCTCTCGACGCCCAGCGAAGGAGCGGATGAATGAATACGCTCCGCTATCGCTACCTGCAGACCCTGCTGCAGCTCGACCCGACCCAACGCGCACAGCAACTCGGGCGACTCGTCGAGCTCGGCCTCGAGCTCCTCTTCGACCCGCTTCGCAGCCAAGAACATCTGCAGGCTCTGCGGGAACAGCCAAGCTCGGAAGCGGCCTCGATCCAGCCCCGCATCTTGCCCACAGAGCTCTCACAACGGCTCAGCAGCGCAGGCCTCAACGCGCTCCAACCTCAGGAGCTCGCCGAGTGCCTGAGCTCTCCAGAGCTCTTCGAGCAACTCCTGCAGTCGCTCAGCGCGCTCGAAGACCTTGCCGGCAACAGGAAAGACGCGGAGCTGCACGCCAGCACACAACAGCTTGGCGCTGACATCCCCACAGTGCCTGCGCCGAGCGCTCGACGCGCGGCGCGAAGCGAGCCTCGGCGGCGCCGCTTGCTCGCCATTTCCCTCGGCGCCGCCATCTGCTTGATTGGGGTGGGGCTATGGCTGAGTTTCCGCGCACTGCCCACCGACTCGGCCCATGAGCTGGAACCCGCAAAGGGCTCGGACGAGCTGGTCGTGGCACAGCAATCCCCAGAGAGCACGAACGCTCAGGCAGTACCCAGCGAAGCTGCGATCCAAAACCTCCCGGACCAGAGCGCTCAGCCCAACCCACCGACCCACCCCACCGATACCACCCATCCCGCGACGCAGCCTACCGAGCCAGCCACGCCTGCCGACCCCAACGCGCCCACCGACGCCGCCGCCCAGAGCAACCCCTCCGACCCGGCGGCAGATCCCTCGGCCACCAGCAATCCCGCCGAGCCCCCCCAAGAAGACAAACCGAAGGCCGACAAGCCAAAAACCGACAAGCCAAAGGAAGACAAGCCGAAGACCGACAAACCGAAGGCCGACAAGCCCAAGGAAGACAAACCCAAAGAAGACAAGCCAAAAGCCGACAAGCCAAAGGAAGACAAACCCAAAGAGGACAAGCCAAAAGACAGCGTGGACCAGCGTCAGCGGATCGCAGCCACTCTGAAGCAGGCGACGAAGCGCTTCGAGGCCTGCGTTCCCGGCTCGGCGCGGCCGGTGCAGGTGCGGCTACGCTTCTCGATTGGCGCTGACGGGATGGTGGAGTCTGGACGCGCGGATGGCATTGATGAGCCCGCATCGACTTGTCTGGTCAAGGAGCTGCGGCGGCTCCGTTTCGACGCTGGGGACAAGCGAGAGAACGTCAGCTACCCCATCGACTTCGAGTGAGCGTAGGACGCAGCTGCCGAGTCAGCTCCGCAACAAGACGAAATCAATGGGATTCCAAAGGGCTGCGCCCTTTGGCGGGGCGTGGGGCAGAGCCCCACATTCCTATCCTGTTCCATTCCGGCGCGCAAAGCGCTCCGCGACCTCAGAAGCGGGTCGAGAAGCTGAGCCCCGTCGATTCGGGCCCTGTCCAGAAGCCGAGGCTGTTGTCTGAGGGTTGGTCTTGGAGCAGGTCGATGATGGCCAGCGTGGCACCGGCAGCAAGCAACACACTGCCAGAGACGAAGAAGACCAGATTGGCGGTTTGTGCTGCGTCGATGCTGGACTGCAGCGCGACGGCAGCCGCCATGTCGGAACGCTCGACGGCGGCGTTGAAGTCGTCGACGGCGGGTGCGATGGCCAAGGCATCATAGAGCGTGGCGGCGAGCAGGATTCCGGCCCCAAGCCCAACGCCGGTCCACCCCACGAGTCCCATGACGGAGCTGCCTTGATCGGGGTGAACCAGAGGCGGAGGCTCGGAGCTACTGAACTGCTGCGGGAAGTCGAGCTCGACGTCGACGTAGGAGGTGCTCATCCCCTTGGTTTCGGCCTTGGTTTCGGAGCGTTGCTCGTCAAGCGTGGCGACGAAGGTGTGTTCGCCAGGCAAGAGTTCGATGGCGGCACTTGGACATGGCATGGGCTCTGCGCCGTCGATCGAGACCAATAAGGTGGTCGGTGTGCAGCGCAAGATGACCTTTCCAGGACACTCGTCGAAGAGCTCACTGCGGTAGCGAGTGAGGATCTCGTAGAGCTCCTCTGGCGTGGGCGAGGAGACGCGGGGAGCGACCGCCATCCTGTCGTACTTCTCGAGGGCGTCGTTGCAGCGGCCGAGCTTGGCGTAGGCGCGGCCGAGGTTGAGGTAGGTGACGTTGAGCTCACCGAGCTCGAGCGATTGATTGAAGAGCTCGATGGCTTTCTCGTAGTCTCCGTCGATGATGGCCTTGACGCCGGATTCGTTGAGTTGCTTCTGCTTCCTGCTGAGCTTGCCGTCCTGGGCCAAGGCCATCGAAGCACACAGTAAGATGGCAGTGCCGAGGGCAAACACGAGACCAACGCGCATGGGCAGACTCCCAGTTCGTAGCGCCAGCAGCGCTGGCGTGAAACGATGCAGAGGGAAGAATCAGGGAGCGACGAGGTAGGTATCCTTGGGTTTCTTGGTCTCCTTGTCGCCATTGGAGGGGTCTTTGTCGGGCTTCTTCTCTGCAGAGAGGCGTGCGATGAACTCTCCCGATTCGGGCGGAGAAGCGGGGTCCAGGGTGGCCTGGTAGACCTTGAAGCCGCGCTTTTCGATGGAGAAGCGCAGAGGGCCCTGGCTGAGGTCGAGCTCGAGAGGTGTGACCCCTACCTCCTCGCTGTTGACGTACACGGCAGCCCCGCTCGGATCGGAGCGCAACATGATGCTCATGGTGGGAGGCTCGACAACAACCGGGTCCGAAGGGTCGGGCTCGGTTGCAGGCTCAACGGGGTCAGTGGCTGGCTCGACCGGGTCAGCAACCGGTTCTGCAACGTGGGTCTGCGATTCTGGCTCGACCGTGACGGCCGGGTCGGGCGTGGTGGGCTCCTTGGCCTCAGTGGGGGCTTCAGCGACAGGCTCCTTCTTTGCAGCGTTTCCTGCAACTTCTCCTGGCGCTGCCTCTTCGCCCTCCCCAAGGAGGGAAGAGAAGAGCGCGATGAGCAGCGTCAGAAGGATGAGAACGATGGTCCCCAGTAGCGGCCAAAATACGTCGCGTGGCAAACCGGCGCGCGCAAGCCACTCGTCGATATGATCTCTGACTCCCTCGCTTGGTGGTGCAGCGACGAGGGGGACCGAGAGCGGGCTGGCAGAAGGGCCTGTGGTTCGATTGGTGCCGGCCAACGCCCCAGTGACACTCGGACTAGGCGAGGGCGAAGAAGGGGTATGGGGCCCCACCACACCTGCAGCGCCCGAAAAAATGCGAGGAGCAGCAATCTCGCTGGTGAAGAGCGAGGACACACCATCGAGCGCTTGCAGAAAGTCTGCGGCGTTGGCATAGCGCTCGGTGTGGTCGACCGCGAGGGCCGTGGCAAAAACCTCCCCGATGGGCCCACTACGCAAGAGCTCGGGTATGTTGAGCTCCGCGTTACAATGCATCATCATGACCGTATACGGAGCGCCGTCGACTGCGGGTTGTCCACTGATGGCCTCGGCCATGATCAGCGCCATCTGATAGACGTCGATTGCTGGAGTGACCAGCTGCGAACGAATGTACTCGGGCGCCAAGTAGCGGGGCGTGCCCAGTAGCTGTCCGGTGTCGGTGAGCCGCGCGACGTCGGTGGCCTCAGCACGTGCGACACCGAAATCGAGGATCCGCAGCGCCTCGCGAGGACCACCTGGGTCGGTGAGGTAGAGGTTGGCAGGCTTCAGATCCTTATGAATGATGCCAGCCTTGTGCCCCTCCCCCAGGGCCTCCAAGGCCGGACGAAAGAGGCGCAGCGCTCGCGCAGGAGAGAGCGGACCGTTGCGGCTCAGCTCGTCGCTGAGGTCATGGCCTTCCAAGAGCTCCATCGCGATGTAGGGCTGTTTGCGAGG
This sequence comes from Myxococcota bacterium, assembly GCA_034002465.1. Taxonomy (GTDB): domain Bacteria; phylum Myxococcota_A; class Bradymonadia; order UBA4248; family JAVFAO01; genus JAVFAO01. Next base: position 12,801 of record JAVFAO010000083.1, on the reverse strand, counting down.
ACCAGCAAAACCAAAATCGTAGATGGTCACCACGTTGGGGTGCTGGATCTTGGCGGCAATCTTGGCTTCTCGAAAAAAACGCTCGGTGAAGCCCTTGCTGTCCTGGCCTTTCTTGAGGTCGAGCACCTTCACGGCCACGTCGCGATCAATCAGGACGTGGTGTGCGCGATAGACCGTGGCAAAACCACCGGCTCCCAAGAAGCTCTTGATCGAGTAGCGACCATCGATCAGGGTTCCGGGCTCGAAGTCTGTCGATGCAACGGCTTCAGATGCGCTCATGAAGTCACTCCGCCCTTACCACCACCTTGAAAGATACACGTCCCGCCTCCCTGCGGTCAAGAAAGCGCGTCCCCTTCATCCCCATCACAACAACGATAGTCAGCTTTCCCTTGATTCCAGACCTCCCTCTCGACGCAGCATCGGTCACGGATCCGGCACGCTCGCTTGCAACGCACACAGCAACCGAACGATCTCCTGCATGCCGGGCCTACGAGTTCGCGCTTGCATCACCACAAGAAGCAGCATTGTCTGGCATCCGACCAAGAGTTCTCGTAGCATATCGCGTCGGGAGGTGCCTCATGCGCGCTTTGATTCCATTGCTCCTCGCTCTTTCACTGGTGTCCTGTGCCGACGACCCCACCATCAACCCCGTCGATCAGAGCACTGAGCAGACGGACCAAGTTCCCGACAACGTCCCGCAAGACGTCGTCGTCGAAGACGGGCTCGTCATGGAGAACCCTGAGCTCGATCTCGCCGATTGCTTCTCCGGCTGCAGCAACGAGAGCGCGCTCTTCGACTTCGCCTACACCCAATATAAGGGGCTGCGCGGCGTCATCGACGGTGAATGCCACCAATACACCAACGGCTACGGACCCGACCTCGACATCGTCTCCATTCGCGCCCCTGTCGGGACCCCTCTCGAAATCGTCATCGAGCCCGCCCAAGGCTCGCTCATCGACCCTCTGCTGCTCACCCACGACGGCGCGCGCTACCTCAACTACAACGACAACCTCGGACCCGGTCAGAGCGCCTCACGCTCCGTCATCATCGCCCCATACGCCAATGAGCTGCCCATCCACGTCATCGTCCAGGACGCCCGTAACTACTTCAACTATAACCCGAAACAGTACTACGACGACTGCTCACAAATGCTCGGCGGCGATGACTATGCCTACATCCTCCGCGTCCGCCGCATCGACTGGCCCACAGAAGACCTCGGCAACCTCAGCCAGACCCTCACCGGACGAGGCACCATCGCAGCACCAGGTGACGTCAAGTACTTCTCCTTTACTGCACCAGGAAACGCCCAACCCACGGTCACCTTGAACCGCACCGGCAGCTCGGATTTCGTCCTCAGCGGCTCCGGACTCAAAACCTCGGGCGGCGATCTGCAGTGGACCTATCTGCTCGCCGATGAGAGCAACAGCGGCTCACTCACCATCCCCGCCACCCGCTTCAAAGCTTGCCTCCCCAGTGGCTGCGACAGCACCGCCACCTTCGGCTTCGTCGTCCTCGACTGGGAAGGCAACGGCGCAGACAACTACACCTTCGATGTCCTCGTCGAGCTCTGAGCCCTCAGTTTTTGCCTCTCCCTGGCCCCTGGCTACGCTCGCCTCCAGGCCTTGTCTACGCGCCAAGCTCAGCGCGTTCACCAGGGCCAGTCTGCCAGGAGGCCACTCATGCCCTGCCGCTATCTCCCCTTGCTGCTCGCCCTGCTCGCCCTCAGTTGCGCTGAAGCCCGAAAAGATCAGCGCACGCCTCGCAGTGCCGCCGACATCGAAAAAACCCAAGAGGAGCTGGCAGAGCGCCTCACTCAGATCGTCGAAACAGAGCGGGCCGCGACGGAACAACGGATCAAGACCATTTGCCTCGGCTCCTTGCCCTGGCAGCTGCCACTGCTGCGCCCCGAGCTGATCGAAGCCGAGCTGCACCAACGCGAAGCTGCCCTGCTCTTCGTCCAAGCCAACGGCCTCAGCCCGCGCGCAAACACACTGCTCCAGACCCTCCACAAGGTCGAGCAGCACGGCCTCTTCCCCGCCGACTTTCACCTCCCAGCGATCGAAGAACGGCGCGCGATGCTCGCCTCCGCCCTACCCCAAGCCTTCTCCCTGAGCGACGAAGAGCGCGCTGCCCTGCGGAGCTGGCTCCAAACCCGCCCCTCCGACGCCGTCGAGAGTGACCTCCAGCTCATCCTCGACCCTGAGCAGAGCCCCATACCTACACTCCAGGCGCGCCTGCAGCAAAGCCTGCAGCAGCTCCAACAACGCCAAGCGCTGCTCGCAGAACTCGAGCTCCTTCTACACGACGCTGTTCTCGAATACGCATTCACACTCTCACTGCATCGCCTTTGGGGACTTCCTGCCACCGTCAGAACCAGCTTGGGAGCCGAACGCATCTGGCGCGAACGCGCGCTAGAGCTCTTTCGACAGCTACGACACGAAGACATTGCCGTCCTTCTCGATCGCCTCCAACCCAAAGATCATCGCTACTTGGCACTGCAGACAGTGCTTCCCAAGTACCAGGAAATCGTCGCTCAGGGAGGGTGGCCAACACTCGAGCTCGCTCCCAAAGAGATGCCCCTTCGACGCGGCGCAAGAGCTGATGTGGTCGCAACCCTCGAGCTGCGCCTCGCCGCTGAAGGATACGACCCAGGCGAGCGCGATGGCGTCTTTGACAACGCCTTGGCACAGAGCCTCAAGGAGTACCAGCGCCGCCACCAACTCAAAGACGACGGCGCCGTCGATGAAGAGGTCCTCCACAGCCTCAACAAGAGCGCCGAACACCGCCTAGCCGAAATCGAAAACGCGATGGAGCGCATCCGCGACACCCGCATCGGCAACGAGGACTACTACGTCTACATCAACGTCCCGAGCTTCATGGGAGAGGTCTGGAAAGCTGAGCAGCGACTGCACCGCTTCAAGGTGATCACCGGCAGCGCCTCTCGCTACTTTGCCGAAGACCGGCAAAGCTATGTCTACCCCAACGCCACCCCGCTCATCTCGGCTGAAATCGACTTCCTCGTCTTCAATCCCTACTGGAACGTGCCACCTCGCATCAAGCGCGAGCTCGACAAACACCTCGCTGAAGATCCGAACTGGTACGAGAACAACGGCTATGAGGTCACGCGCCGCGGCGACAGCATCGTCAAAGTGCGACAAAAGCCGGGCAATGGCAACGCCTTGGGCCGCGTCAAGTTCCAGTTCCCCAACCCCTACGACGTCTACCTCCACGACACCCCGAACAAGCGCACCTTCAAACAGGAAATCCGTGCCTACAGCCACGGCTGCATACGCGTTCACGAACCTCTCGAGCTCGCCAAAGTCCTGCTCGAGAACGACGGGCGCAGCGCCGTCAAATGGCGAATCGAACAATACCTCGCCTCGCAGAAGCAGGACTGGACCTCCCTCGACAAGAAGGTTCCAATTCACATCGAATACATCGGCGTGGAAGTGGACGCGCAGGGGCATGCCTTCTTTGGAGCCGATCCCTACCGCCTCGACGCGCCCAGAATCAAGGCCCGGATGCTGCGGCACGGTTGGCTCAGCGAGCCCGAAGAGGGCGACCAAGATGACCCCACGGGGGACGCGCTCAACTGAATCGCTCAGACCCCCACGCGCTCGCCCCAGAGCAGCTTGTGCAGCTGCAAGTTGAGGCGAATCGGGAGCCCATCGTCGAGGATCCACTTGGCCAAGAGAGAGGCCTCCAGGTCAGGCTGCAGCGGCGTCATCGAGACGTCGAGCAAATCCAAGAGCTGTTGCTCGAGCAGCTTCTCCACCGCCCATTCATAGTCTTCACGGTCGGCGATGACACACTTGACCTCGTCGGTGGGCCGCAGCAGCGCGCAGTTCGACCAGAGGTTGCGCTCGACCTCGAGAGAGCTCGGCGCTTTCAGGTCGACCACCTTTCGCACCTGCTTGGGCACGCGAGACAAGTCCATGCTGTTGTTGGTGAACAGCACGAGCTGGTAGCCTCGCTCCAGCAAACGCTCCATCAGCGGAATACAACCCGACTGCAACAATGGCTCACCACCCGTGATCGCGACCAAAGGACAGCTAGGATAGGTGCGCAAGCGAGCTTCAATCTGCTCGATGCTCATCACCCCACCACCTTCCCATGCGTGCGCGGTGTCACACCAGTCGCAGCGCAGATTGCAGCCTGTCAGCCGAACAAAGAGACAGGGCCAGCCCGCCCGGCTCCCCTCCCCTTGCAGAGAGTAAAAGATCTCGCTCACCTTGAGATTCATCGCGCTCTTTCCGTCAGACAATGATGCGCCGTCTCTGTCGAACACAGCGCCGCCCGCCCCGCTCCCGCCACCTGAGCGGACAGCCCAAACCAGCTCTCCACCCACGCCGCCGCCGTCAGGTCGCGCCAAACGCGCCATGAAGCAAGACGATGGCTGCAGCTGTGCCGCACCCAGTATCCTGCCGAAAAGCGAGCGACTCGTCCAGTGAGCCCAGGAAGAGCGCCGCGTCGGCAACAGAAGGCGGGAATTGTTGACGCCAACGAAGGTTTGATGCTACCAGCCGCATGAAGGGCCCGCACGATGCGCCCTGTTCGAATGCGTCCTGCACTGCGTTGTCGCGAGGAGATCCATGCAAGAACCTGGCAGCGTTCCTCCATCCACCCAGCCCAGCAGCGCGAACAAAGAAGAGATTCCCCTCGAGTACGCCTACCGTCTGCTCAACCCTGGCGGTGTGGTCCTGCTCAGCGTGGGGACCATGGGAGGCAGGGACAATCTGCTCCCCATCACCTGGAACATGCCAGTGCGCAAAGACCCGCCTGGCCTCGCGCTGGTCTGCAGCCGCGAGCACTTCTCCTATCCACTGCTCGCCTTGAGTCGACAGTTCGGCGTCAACATCTTCTCGGCCGAGCACGCACCCACGCTGCTCGCCTGCGGCACCGTCTCCGGTTTCGATGTCGGAGACAAGTTCGAACGTTTTCAACTCGAGCGTGAAGCGGCGGTGCACATTTCGGCACCACTCGTCGCCCAGGCCATCGCCCACCTCGAATGCACCATGGTGCAGGAGGTCAGCGTCGGCTCGTCCTCCTTGATCGTCGCCAACGTGCTCAGAGCAACCGCGCGCAGTGATGTTTTCAGCGAAGGACAGTGGCGCTTCGACCGCGGTCTGACGCTTCTCCACCACCTCTCCAGCGACCGCTTCTGCATCAGCGACAAAGCGATCGTCGTCGCCAAGAGATAACGCCAACATCCACTCGTTCGCAGCGCTTCACTCGCTTTCTTCACTTGGAGCTAGGCTTGAAAACCATTGAGCTTCGAAACCTCGCTTCGGCATCGTTTTACGAAGACGTTCTTCGTGTCCTGCAGGACGGCGGCTTGGTCTGCCTCCCATGCAAGAGCAGCTATCGCATCGTCACCGATCTCGGCAACGAGGCCGCTGTCTCCAGGCTTCTGCAGTCCAAGCGCCGCACGCGCAAAGCACCCTCTCTGGTCTTCATCTCAGGACCAGAGATGCTCAAACAGGTCACCCGCCAAATCGATCCGGTGGCGCGCAAGCTCGCCGAGCGCTTCTGGCCAGGCAACCTCACCCTGCTCTTCCCTGCGAACCCAGAGCTGCCCGCCATGGTCATCAAGGAGCTTGCCAAAGCCAATGGCAAACTCGGGGTGAGAGCTCCAGAAGAACGCCATGTTCGTGAAATCGTCTCTTCACTCGGTCGGCCCATCCTGGTGTCCAGCGCCAACCGCGCCCAGAAGACTGGCGCCGCCTCGCCCGCACAGATCCGGAAGAACTTCGCGGCTCAGGTGGATCTCTTTCTGGATGCGGGAGACCTTCCAAGCTCTGCTGCCTCCACCGTGGTCGACATCGTCGAGGGCAAAGCCATCGTCACGCGCGCGGGTGCCATTACCCAAGAGCAGCTCGATGCAGTCCTCGCCTAGGTAGTTTGTTGAGAGAATGGAATACGGATGTGGGCTCTACCCCACGCCCCGCCAAAGGGCTGTACCCTTTGGAATCCCTTTGATTTCAAGCTGATGCTGACGCGTCTCAGCCCTTTTCGAACGCCTGCTCGAAAGTGTCAACAAGCCCCAGCCATCTCGCCGTCGAAGCGCGCCACTTCGAGATAGCCCGCTGCGCTCGCCACCTCATCCCACGACGGCATCGCCGTTGGCTCCCCCAAGACCAAGGAAAGCTCACCACCCCCCGCCCCGCTCGGAATACTGACCAGAGCATGCGCGCCAGCAAGCTGTGACAGCGCACGATGGCGAGCACAGACGATGTCGATTCCGAGGCGCTCCCCGAGCTGTGCGAGCGCCGCCTCGAGAGCCGCGAACAATCGCAGCTGAGGACGCAGCGCACCAAGCCGCATCAAGGCCCACAGCAATTCCTGCAGCTGAGCCACCCGCCGCCATTCTGGGGGCGGCTCGGCGAGCAATGGGCGCGCCCGCTCGAGCCCCACAAAAGTGGGCAATTGTCCACCGAGAGAATACGCTCGCCAAGCGGGCAAACGCAGCGAAGAGGGCCTCCACCAAAGCGAGCCCGAGGGAAAGCGGCGCAACACCACCGGGGCGCGGCTCCAGGAGACGGCCACGTCGATGCCGCTGCCCAAACCACCCTGCAGCGCGCGATGCGCTCGGTCCACCTGCTCGAAGCTCGGGGATTGACGCTGGCAGGCCTTCGCCAACGCTTCGCAGGCGGCGACCATCAGCGCAGCGCTGCCTCCCAGACCCAGCTTATGACCGTCTCGCTCCACTTGCGAGCTGTCGAACTGTATACCCAGCGCTGCCAGCTCGCGAGCCTGCAAGGGCGGTGTAAAGCTTGCTAGGGCATGGACAAGTATTCTCGAAGCTCCCTCGACTCGGGAGCCCTGGGCATTGACTATTGCTTCGAGGCAGAACGTGTCTGAGCTCTCCGGTCCCAGCTCGACCCGCACCTTGCGGCGCAGCGGAACCGCCAACCCTGGCGCACCAATCAGCAGGCCATATCCGCCAAAGACGATGAGCTTAGCGGGCGCCTCGACGACGACGTGGGTCAAGGCGCCGCCGGAGCAGCAGCAGCATCGGCTGAAGAACCAGCGTCAGCAGCGGGCACCGGGTCCGCTGCAGGGGTGGCAGCAGCAGGCGTCGGGGCTGCCGCCTTCTGCGCTTTCTGCGCTCGACCGATGGCAAAACCGATGATCCGCTTGCGCCGTTCGAGCTCGTCGTTGAGGTTCTCACGGGCAAATTCTCTGAGTGCAGCCTCGCTCTGCATGATGGGGGCGAGGCCCGCTTCGAAGAGGTTGCGCAAGCTGGCTGTACGCCAGACCAGGTCATCCTCCCGAAGGAAAATGAAGCTCTGCCCTCCGCGAGTCTGCAGCTGGGCAATGCTCTCGGTCTCATCGGTGAAGCTCATTTCTTGAATATCTGCACCAACTTCATGATCGAGATCGAAGCTCAGCGCATCGAGATCGAAGAGGAATCGATACAGTGCCTGCCCACTGTCGATGGACTGCTCCTTGAGAAGATATGAGCCAGTGCGCTTCTTGATGTATTTGCGCTCGCTGGGATCGAAGTAGGTGTCGATGACCTTGTCGATGCGCAACAATGTGCGATAGGCATCAATGAAAACGTCTTTGGTGGTCTGGTCGAGATACTCCCAGACCCCATCCTCGTCATGGCTGGCCAAGGCCTCGTAGAAGAGCTTGAACGCACCTTCTGGCGTGGTGGGCTCAGGCTTGTCTTCACTGCAGGCCAGCAAGCTCAGCGTCAACATGAGCACCAGTGTACTGCGGTTCACTTCACGCTCCTCTCAGGGCACAGCAGACTCGCAGAGCGAGCCCCAAGTCGACGCTTCGACGCCGGCTCGAAGCAAAACAGCGCGAGACAACGAAGACAACCCAGGCAGCCCCAGCGCCCAGCCCACTCAGCAGACGCAGCCCACCTCGGCTTCGTCATCGTATCGCAGACCACCGCACTGTCAACCGCAGTCTGCGCTCTGCCCCTCGCCGCGCAGCAGCAGTAGCGGCAGTCCTCGCTATTGCCTCTGTCCCGGCGAACGTCTAGACTCGGCGGCGACGGTCAGCAGATCGAAACCACAAGGTAGAGACTCGCCGCCAAGCAGCCTTCCACTCATCCAAGTGGCATCAGCAAACCGCAAGAACGCAGCCTGGCTTCCCCTATGAAAGACAAGCTCATCCGCGCACTTCTCTTCACGCTTTTGCTCACACTCCCCATGCTCGCATCCCCGCGCCTGCACGCGCAGGAGGATCCCATCGAAGTCGCGAGTCAGCTCGTCGAGCTGGCCGCCAAAGCCTATTCCGAAGGCGACTTCGAGGCGGCTGCATCCTGGCTCGAGAAGGCCTACTCCCTGGATCCCGATCCCATCATCGCGTTCAACCTCGCGCGCGCCCAATCTGGCGCTGGACAGCTCGACGCCGCGCGCGAAACCCTGTTGAAATTACAACAAGATCCCGAACTCATGGAAGAGCTCGTCCCACGAGTCAAGGTCGAGCTCACACGACTCGACAACCTCACCAAAGGCACCATGCAGTACGGACAGCTCTCCGTGCGCACCACCCCGTCCGGTGCCAAGGTCTACATCGATGGCGTGCGCGCGGAGCAAAGCTCCCCACTTGCCAAGAACCTAGAGCTTGGAGAGCACACCCTGCTCATCGTCCTCGACGGCTACCAGAGCGTCGAACAAGGCTTCAAGATCTCGAAGGAGCAGGCCACAGACATCGATCTCGTCCTCACACCGGTTGGCGGCGCGGCTGACGATGGCATCTCTGGAATCGAGCTCGCGGCCTACACCTGCCTGGGACTCGGTGTGGTCGGCGTGGCCGTGGGCGTCGCCACCTACTTCCCCGCAGCCTCCAAATATGACGAGTGGGAGACCACAACCGACGAGAGAGAAGCCGCGAGCCTCAGCGAAGACGGTAAGTTGATGGGCACCATCTCTACCATCAGCTACGGAGTTGGATTCTCTGCCCTAGGTGTGGGCACGGCGCTGCTGATTTATGCCCTTGTCGGCGATGACGAAGAGAGCGCTTGGCAGCCCAGCACGATTGCCGTCGACGCCCGCGGTCAGCTCAGCGTCGGCTGGACCTTTTAGAAACCGAGACGATGCGCCTGAGGTTCCGCTGCATACCCCCAAAGGGGCTGTTTCCTCTGGAATCTCAGTGTTTCTCATCGTTGCTGGTGTAGTTCGAGAGCTGTGAGCGCTCAGCAAGGACGTACATGGCCGCGACTCCAGCGCAGACTAGAAACGTGGGGGAACAGGACAAGCGCCCAATCAACAAGAAGTTCGGCTTGCGTCGGCACCTCGCCTTCGCGTCGAGCTGCGCCTTGCTCGTCCTGCTCTTGCACCTCACCGGCGGCGGACGCCAGGACGCAAAGGCCAACGCCTTGGCCCTCAGCGACCTCTGCAGCAGCGCTTTCGAGGAGCCCCGCCTCGCCGAAACGCTGCCCTTGGCCTGGCAAACCACTCAAAGCGTGCTCACCGCTGCCGGTTTCGAAGCTCTGCTCGCCGATGCCGAGGGACGTCTGCCGGTTTCGCTTCAGACCGCCTCCAGTGACCGCGCCGTCATCGAGACGTGCCTGCGACAACAGGGGCTCCAGGCCACAGATGGCATCTCCCTGCTCGAGCTCGAGGCACAGAGCCACAGAGAGCCAGCAGGCACGCTCGCGCTGCGTCTCGAGCTCGGCAACCACAAGCTGCCAAGCATCAGCAGCAGCGCATCGCGCTGGCCTGGTCCCTGGTGGTCGATCCTCCCCCCGCTGCTCGCCATCGCCGTCGCGCTCTTCTATGGACGCGCCCTGCTCGCACTGACCATGGCCGTCTTGCTGGGTGCGCTGCTCATGACCGAAGGGCATCCGCTTCGCGCGCTGCTCTTCGCAGGGGAACATTACGTCTGGGGCACCTTCCTCGAGTCCTTCAAACTCTACATCCTCGGCTTCACCTTGGCGCTGGTTGGCATGGTCCACGTCGCCGCGCGCAGCGGCGGCAACCAGGGCCTCATCGAGCTCATCGCCAAGCTCGCGCGCAGCGCCCGCTCCACCCGCGTCGCCATCGCCCTGATGGGCTTCGCCATCTTCTTCGACGACTACGCCAACACCCTGGTCGTGGGCAGCTCCGCTCGGCCCCTCGCCGACCGCATGCGCATCAGCCGTGAGAAGCTTGCCTACCTCACCGACTCGACCGCTGCGCCCGTCGCCGGACTCGCCATCCTCTCGACCTGGATTGGCTATGAGCTGGGGCTTTTCCAAGTGATCGTCGACGAGCTCGGCATCGCGAACTCCGCGGTCGAGCTCTTCCTCGGCATCCTGCCCATGCGTTTCTATTGTATTCTTACACTCGTCTTCGTACTCGCCAGCGCGGTGATGGGAAGAGACTTCGGTCCGATGCTCAAAGCAGAGCGCCGCGCGCTCGCCAGAACCGGAGCGGAACGCAGCACAGCAGCGCTCAGCGAGCACAAAGAGGGCGCGCCGCCCCGCTGGTACAACGCCGCCATCCCCGTCCTCGGAACCATCCTTTGCGTCATCGTTGGCATCGCCCTGGATGGAGGCCAAGTCCTCGCCGCTCGAGGTGATGCTGTAGAGCTCCTCAGTCTGGCGGGATGGAGAGAGCTCTTCGTGGCCGCTGACAACGGCAAGGTCCTCTTCTGGAGCTCGATCATCGGCTCCGCAGTGGCCATCCTGTTGGTCTGGGCGCAACGCATTCTCACCATCAAAGAAGCCCTGCTCGCATGGCTCCAAGGACTGCGCCTGATGTGGGTCGCAGTTGCAATTCTCCTGCTGGCATGGAGTATCCAGAAGGTCACCGACGATCTGGGCACCTCCTACTATCTGGTGTCAGTGCTCGAACCCCTGATTCACCCGCTCGCGCTCGCGCTCCTGGTCTTTCTCGCGGCAGCCGCAGTCGCTTTCGCGACGGGCACGAGCTGGGGCACCATGGGCATTCTCATCCCAACGGTCGGGCCACTGGCCTGGTTTCTCACCGGCGATCTGCTCATCACCTATCTGTGCCTGGGGGCCGTGCTCGATGGGGCCATCTTTGGCGATCATTGCTCCCCCATCTCGGACACCACCGTCATGAGCTCCCTGGCCAGCGGCTGCGAGCTCAGCGCCCACGTGAAGACACAGTTTCCCTATGCCCTCGTTGTGATGACCATCGCAGCGGGCTTTGGCTACGTGGGTCTTCCCCTAGGTCTACCCGGCTGGCTCGCCCTCGGCCTCGGAACGCTGAGCATTCTGCTGGTCCTGCGCCTGCTTGGCCAAAGAACCGACGCACCTTCGCCGAATTCATGAAAGCTTCCGGACAATTCAGAGAAGCGCTTGCAGCCGAGGCGAAGCGGGCGTAGTTTCTTAGCGAGTGACCTTCGCCCTGCCGGCGAGTCCACGCGAGAGCACGATGCACCCATTCCAATCGAGTGTTGCACAAGCGCGGTGGATGCCAAGCTTGTTGGTCGGTTTCTTGTTTCTAGGGCTGATTGCCTGCTCCGACTCTGGAGGCAACACCCAAGCTGACGTCATCGATCAGAGTGAGGAACAACCGCCCCCTGTCGACCTCCTCGATGACGGCGATGACGGTCATGACACGGATAGCATCGCCCCTGACCAGGAAGACATCCCGCCGGATGACCTACTCCCCGACGAAGAGCTCGAATCCATTGAGGAAATCGAAGACGATGCAGATGAAGAGACTGTGCAACCGAGCGGTGTCATCGGTGCGCCTTGCGAAGAATCCGCCGAGTGTCTCGGCAACATCTGCTCCACGCTTTTGCCCCACGGCTACTGCACCTCGGTCTGCCTCGATGGCGTTTGTCCAGAAGGTGCCCGCTGCGCAACCATCAACGACTATCCCTTCTGCATGAAGGCCTGCAACAGCAAGAGCGACTGCCGTTCAGGCTATTCCTGCCTCAATGGGGTCTGTGACATCCAGTGCCGCAACGTCTTCGACTGCGACTCGGGCGAGCAGTGTGTGGACGGCGTCTGCGAAGAGCCCGTCGTGGAGTTGAAGCAGGTCAACCAGGCCTGCAGCAGCGGCCAAGAGTGTGTCACTGGCTATTGTCTCTCTGCTGGTGACGGTGGCGTCTGCACGGAGCCCTGCCCCTGCAGTGTGCCTGGCTGGCTCTGTCGCCCCATCATCCCGACCGGAGGCTCGCAAGCCCTGAACCTGTGTGGCCCTGGGGGTTCTTTCATCGCCGATGTCATCGAACTCAGCTACCCTTACGAATTCTACGTCGGCGCGGATGTGCGCAGCTTCATGATCGTCGCCGACCTGCCCATGGATGGGAAGTACGCCTGGATCGACCAGCTCAAAAAGCCCGACGGCAGCTTTGCTTCGGGCGAGTTGGATTACGAGACCGGCTTCACTGCGCCCTACAGGGTAACCGTCAGCGACTCTGGCCATGCCTCTGCCATCGTCCCTCAAAATGAGGCTCCGGCGCTGCAGGTCCAGCCTGGCACGTGGAGCTTTTCGCTGCACGCCCTCGAGCAGATCGAGCCTCCGCGCGTGCGGGTTTTCTTCAAGCGACGCTTCGACAGTGGCGCAGTCACTCAGGCCACCTTCGACCTCAATTTCTTCCTCGCACCAGGAGCCGTCAGCGGCGTCAACGCCAACAATGCTGCCCAAAGCAGCTTCCTGAGCAATGTCGTCAACCGGATGCGTAACCAATTCTTCAACACCCACGGCATTAGCCTTGGCTCCATCCGCTACTACGACATGCCTTCGGCCTACTCCCTCATCAACGGCTCAGAAGAGCTGCACCAGATGCAGCGACAGCAGAGCATCAAGGCACCAGAGGGCGGGCTCAATGTGTTCCTCGTCAGCAATATCAACCTCGATGGCGGCTATAGCACAGACGCGT
>JAVFAO010000082.1:0-20224 GCA_034002465.1 Myxococcota bacterium | reverse complement strand
CAACCCGCGAGCCACGAGCCGCATATCGAACTGAAAACAAACGGGATTCCACAGGGCGAGCCCTTTGGCGGGGCGTGGGGCAGAGCCCCACACCGACACCGCATGCTCCGCATCCTGCGTTGTCAGGTGACGCGGCCCAAGCTACACTGTCGTCCATGGAGATTCGTTGTCCCAGCTGCAATCAACGATACGACCTGGAGCCGCAAGCGCTCTCGCAGGGCTCTGCCCGCGTCGTCTGCTCACTCTGCAACAAGCACTTCCGCGTCCAGCTCGCCGCCACCGAAGCCCCAGCTTGGCTGCTGCGCAAACACCATGACGGCAGCGTGCTCCCACTCGATGGCCTCGTCACCCTGCAACGCTGGATCGTCGAACGCCGCGCTTTGCCCCAAGACGAGATCTCTCGCACAGGCAAACAATGGAAGCCCCTCTCCGCTATCCGTGAACTCAACCCCTTCTTCGCGGTCGTCGACGAGCTGAGCCGAGCCAAGAACGCCGTCTCTGTCGAAGAGAGCCTGGAAGCCATGGCGCGTTCCGCACCAGATCGCGCAACCGGTCCAGTCAGGCTCCAAGATGAGAACACCAGCAGCGAGAACCCCTTTGCAGAGCTCTTCGCAAGCATCGAAAGCGAGGACGAACGAAAGCCTGAAGACGAGCTCGCCCAAGCCGACACCGACGCCCCCTCAGAAGAGCTCGCCGCTGCCCTGCTCGAAACCCTCTCAGTAGAGCAGCCAAAGAGCAGCAAAAGCGAAAAAGACCCACCCAGCCTCACGCTCATCATGGGCAGCTCCGCGGAGCCCAAGGAGCAGGTCCTGACCCTCACCCCTGCCCCCAGCAAGCCCTCGGCTCCGCGCTTCGGAGAAACCGGCGCGTCCTGGTTCGAAGCCGACAACGCCCCGCTCGTGCTGCCTTCACCCAGCAAGCCCCTGGAGCTCAGTGAGCTCGAACCCGACTTTCGTCCACAGCGCCGCGGCCTCAAGGCCGCGTTGGCGCTGCTGCTTCTCAGCGGTCTCGCAGCCGGCTCATGGTGGTGGCTCAGCCGCACCCCCACACCAAAAGACACGACGCCTGCGCAAGAGACGATAGCGCCCGAGCAAACCTCCAGCCCCGCACCCACCCCCCCAAGCGACGCTCTGCAGAACGATGCTCCAGCCATCGAAGCCCCGCGAATAGAATACAAGTACGAGGCTCGCCACCTCGATGGTGCCAGCCTCGCCATCGCCGGGCGCTGGCTACGTAATCCCCAAGAGGAACAAGCCGACCCATCGGAACTTCTCAAGAACGCCGACCGTCTCCGCAGCAAGGGACGCTACGACGAAGCCCTCGCCGCCTACAACGAAGTGCTCGCACAACAGTCTCGCAACAGCCGCGCTCACGCCGGAGCCGGCTGGTGCTACCTCTCGATGGGCAACGCCTCCGACGCCGTCGACGCCTTCTCAGAAGCCATCGACCTCAATGAATCACTCTCGAGCGCCTATATCGGCCTCGCCAAAGCCTTCGACGCCAGAGGAGAAGGCCGAGCGGCCCTCTCCATCTACGAGCGCTACCTGCGCCTCTTCCCCTCCGGACCAGAGGCCAGCATCGCCCGAGAGCAGGCCAAACGCCTACAGGAAAAGTTCACCCCCGCTGCCCCTCCACCCACGCCAACTGAGCCCCCTGAAACAGCCCCGAAGCCACCAAGCCAGCCCCCCGAAACAGCCCCGAAGCCACCAAGCCAGCCCCCCGATACCCCCCCAAGCGAAGCCCCCAAGGTCATCATCATTCGTGAGCAGCCCTAGCGGGCGTATTCACAATACACCACGAAGTCAAGTGAATAACCCGCAGCAGACGCAGCTGAGAGCGCACGCTTCACCGACCCGAAGCATCGACCAGGATGGAAGAGCTGACAAAAGAAACAAAGGCGTGGTCGCAAGGAAGCGACCGCGAGCCCGCCTCCAGAGCATGTCATGCACCGAGCCTGGACCCCAGACCTAGCCTACCTCGCCCAGTATTCACACTCGCTCCGAGCGCGCCTCTCGGCGCTGCTGCCCAGGACCGATGACGCGCCAAAGCTCATCGTCGATCGTCCCGAGCTCAGCGCCAGCCCGACACTGCCCATCGGAGAGCTCGCACACGAACATCAGCTCGACGCCCTCGACAGAGAGCTGCTCATGTTCGCAGCCTGCACCCAGGCCGATCCCACCCTCGCGCAGCTGCTCGCCGCCGCCAGCGCGCCCTACGGCCTGCCCTATGCCTGCGGCTATGTCTGGCTACGACTCGGCTCTCTGCATACACCTTCCTTCGTCTGGACCCAACAGTTCCGCTTCGCACCGCATCGCACCCTACGCGCAGCGCAGCTCATCGAGCTCATCGAGCACCCCTCCGCAAACCCACTGCTCGCCGAACTCAGGGTGTCGAGCGACCTCGTCGCTCGGCTGCGCGGTGAGAGATGCCTAGACGAAAGAATACAATCGGTGGCCACTGAGCACGAGGTTCTCGAGCCCGTTGCACTCCCACCTTGGCCACCAGCCCTGCTCGAAGAGCTGCGCGAGCTCTTCAGCGGACACCGCGTCGAGCAAGAGGCGGCACTCAACCGCCCCCAACGCCACCAGATGCGCTCCAACCTGCTGATCCTCTCGGGTGCCGCCGGCATCGGCAAGCGCAGCGCCGTCATGGCAAGCTGCCACCGACTGGGCTTACCCCTGCTCGAGGTCAACGGCGCCATGCTGCCCCTGGCCACAACACCAGCTCAGAGCCTCGCCCTCTGCGTACGCCAGGCCGCACTGCATGGGGACGTGCTCTTCATCGACGACGCCGACCGAGCCCTACCGCCAGATGCTTCGGCGGTCTCGAGCCTACTCGACGCGCTTCACCGCTTCCGAGTCTTGGCCCTGCTCGCCACAGCACACCCAGAACGCCTCGATCCCAGACTGCAGCAGCAAACCCTCGCTCATATCCGGGTCCCTGAGCTCGGCTATGAAGCCCGCGTGGCGTCCTGGGATCTGGCCTTCAATGGCTTCAACCTCATGACGCTCGCGGCACACCAGGCCGCGTCAGCCTTTCCACTCGCCCCTCTGCACATCGAGAAGGCAACGCGCAGAGCCAGACTCAGCGCGCTCGCCAGGCTCCGCCACATCCCCGCCGAGAACGTCTCCGCTGTCGAGGTCAGCGACGAGTGCCTCGAGCAGAGCGTCTGGTCACAACTCGGCTTGACCGCCCCAAAGCAGCTCGAAGCCCTCGATTGGTCGGCGCTGATCCTCAGCGAGAGCACGCGCCAACAGCTCGACACCGTGCGCAATGCCGTCCGCGCTCAGGTCCGCGTCTTCGAGGGCTGGGCCATGAAGGGCGGCAAGAGCAGCGCCCTGCTGCTGCTCTTCGACGGCATCGTCGGCTCGGGCAAACGCAGCACCGCCCTCGCCCTGGCTCGGGAGCTCGAACGCTCCCTACAACGCCTCGAACAAAGCGAGCTGCTGCGTACCCTACGCGAGCCCCACACCAACTTGGCTGCACTCCACCCCTCCTCCAGCATCATCCTTATCGATCCCGTCGATGACCTCCTCGACCAGCTCAGCGAAGAAGATGGCGAGCGAATTCGAGAACTTGCTGGAGACCAGGCGGTCATCTTGATGCTCACACACCGCCCGCGAGTCCTCGACCGAGCACGGCTCCGCCCAGACTTCCGCGTCCACTTCCCCACTCCCGACGCGAGCTCTCGCAGCGCCATCTGGCGTCGCCTCGCCCCACCCTCTCCGCCGCTCGCCGAGGATATCGACTTCGACGCACTCGGCGCCGACTTCACTCTCTGCGCCTCCGCCATTCGCCGCGCCATCCTCGCCGCCTGCTTCACTGCCCTCGCCAGCGGCAAGCTCGACATGCATGCGCTGCGCGAAGCGGCTCGACGAGAACAAGAGGAAGGGCGTATGGTGAGCTGAACGCCGAGCCTGCTTCTCGGCCAAAGAACGAGTGAAATCATGAAATGGGCACTGTTGTTGATCGGCAGTGAGCTGCTCAAAGGCTCTCACCAAGACGCGAACACACCGGTGGTAGCGAAAGCACTGGCAACACGAGGAATACACCTCCAGTGCGTTGAAATCGTTGACGACGAGGTCGAACACATCCGTGATGCGCTCGACCGCCTCGCAGCTGTCGCGGAGCACCTGCTCGTCTCAGGCGGCTTGGGTGCCACCAACGACGATCGAACCCGCGACGCCGTCGCAGGCTGGCTACAGAAAGCTCTGCACGCCGATCCGGAAGCCCTGGAATGGGTTCGCGAGAGCCTGCGCCAGCGAGATTTCGCCTGGAACGATGAAATGCACCGACACGCACTCATGCCCAGCTCTGCACAGCGTATTCCCAACCCCATTGGGCTCGCCAGCGGCTTCTCAGCCATCCGCGAATCGGATGGTGTGCGGGTCAGCGTTTTTCCCGGCGTTACCTACGAGCTCGAGGCCATGCTCAACGCCTTCGTTCGAAACTTCGAGCCCGACCCGCGCCCTTGGCAGGAACACAGCTTCGTACTCTTCGGCATCGGCGAGCAGATGGCTGAACGGTGGCTGCTCGACGCGGAACTGCCGGAGGAGCTCGCTATCTCCCTACTGCCTCAGACAGGACCACTGGAAATCGGTCTGAGTGGCCACCTCGACGAAGCAGTGTTCCAGACGGCCGTGGCACGCGCCAGAGCGGCACTCGAATCGCACCTCGTCTGCGAAAACCAGAGCATCCCCGAAGCCTTGGCTAGCACCCTCAAGGCACGCAAAGAGACCCTCGCCTGTGCCGAAAGCTGCACCGGCGGCCTCCTCTCGAGCCTGCTCACCGACCTCCCCGGCAGCTCGCAGTTTCTCCTCGCCTCCCTGGTGACCTACAGCAACGACGCGAAGATGGCCCTCCTCGGGGTCTCAGCGCAAACCCTGAGCGAACACGGCGCCGTGAGCGAAGCCACGGTCATCGAGATGGCCCAAGGTGCTCGCGCACGCTGTGGCAGCGATTGGGGCATAGCAATCAGCGGAATCGCGGGTCCCGATGGCGGTACTCCCGAGAAACCCGTCGGGACGGTGCATTTGGCGGTCAGCTCAGAGGCTGGCAGCGCCACACGGGTGCTGAAACTGCCCAAGCGTGGGCGGCTTCAGGTCAAGCGCGTGGCTGCGTTTGGCGCCATGGCGCTGCTGCTGTCAACCCTGAGCAAGCGCGAACGAAGCCAATAAGCAATCGAATCTTTTCGCTTTCTGCTTCGTCTTGTGAACTTGGGGCAACAGGCCAAGCGCCCAATCGACAAGAAGAGCCACCCCGAGAGCGAACGAACAGAAAAGGAGCCAGCCCATGCTACGACGACTCCCACTCACCCTCCTGGCGCTCTGCGCTGCCCTCGCCTTTGCGCTCCCCGCGCAAGCTTCGCCGCCCAAAGTCTACCTGAACGGCGTCGACATCACAGGCCTGAACAACCAGGAATTCGAGAACGCCACGATCAAGCTCGATGCCGACGGCAACATCTACATCGAAGCGCCGCAATACCGCGTCGAGGTCCAAGGCCCCAACAAGGATCCAGCCGCAGCCGCAGCCGCTTCCTCCACCAGCACTGCGGTGACGGGCAACTACTTCCTGGTCGCCAACCACACGCCCAGCGGTGGCAGTCAGTTCGATGTCGACGTCTATGTCAACGGCGTCCTCGCCAAGACCATCAAGAATGAGGAAGCCCAGGTGATCCTCGACATCTCGGGTAAGCTCAGCAAGGGCACCAACACCGTCAAACTCGTGGCCAAGAAGAAAGCTGGCGTGAGCGCCACCGCCAGCACCAACCAGCTCGAAATCTTCGTGGGAAAAGGCACCTCCAACCCAACGCAGCTCACCATCGACAGGCAGTATTTCACCTTCCGGGTCAACGGCAGTCAGGTCTCAGATGTCAGCGAGAGCTACACCTTCGAGGCCTTCTAGCGCTCTCGCCCGAATACGGTCCAAGCACGAAAGTGCAGGTGCCGAAGCATCGCCCCAGCGGTCGGCTGACTGACGCAAGCTTCCACTCCGCGACAGAATGGGCCAAACTACGCCCGACGAGTCGTAGGAGGATGACTTGGCCATTCGAATCATCTGTGCCGATCTCAACGTCGATGCCGTTTTTGCCCAGGATCTCATCACCTTGGGTCGAGCTCCAGGGAACGTAGTGCAGCTCAACCACGCCCAAGTCTCCAAAGTCCACGGCCAACTCGTCTACCGCGAAGGACAATACCACTACCAAGACCTGGGCAGCACCAATGGCTCCATGGTTTGCAATGACGATGGCGAGCTCGTCTGCGACCGTGAGAGCCGTGAGCTCTTTCCCATCGGCCAGCGTGCTCGACTCCAGCTCGGCGACCGACGCGCGCCGGTCATCGTCGAGCTGCACGTCACGCGAGACGCCCCCCGAAGCCACACCAAGACGGTGATCGCCAGCCGCGCCTTTCATGACTTTCCCAAAACCGTCGCCGCCTTCTTTGACCATGGCCAAGGCCAGGCGAGGCTACAGCTCCTCCTCGAACTCATGGAGAAGCTGCAGCGAGGCATGGACGCCAACGCCATCGCCGATCTGCTCGTCAACACTCTCTTCGACACCCTTCCGGGAGCCGCCCTCGCTGGTTTCTTCTTCGAAACCGATCGCGGCATTCTCCCCCTGTTGCTGCGCACCCGCGCCCGCGCCGAACCCCTCGCCATCCCCTGGCACAGGGTCGAGCCTCTGCTACGCCAAGCCATCGACGCTGGCGCAGCCCTGCAAATCGAAGACGAGAAGGCCGTCGCAACCCGCTTCGAACAGGCTGCCCCGGGTCTACGTGTCGCCCTGGCTTGCCCCTTCTGGGACGGTGCCGTGGTCCGAGGCATGCTCACGGTCGCGGGTTCAAAGCCCTTCCCGGCGGCAGATCTGGATTGGCTCAGCCTGCTCGCCTGGCACTGCGGCCTGGCTATCCGCAACGTCCTGCTGCTGAAAAAGCTGGAGAAGTGGAACCAGCAATTGGAAAATGAGAACGTGTTCCTCAAAAACACTTCTCCTCGAAAAGTCCAGCTCGTCGGACAAAGCGAGGTTCTCAAGCGAGTGCTTCGACAAGTCGAAATCGTCGCGCGCACCGACACCACAGTGCTCATACTCGGTGAAACTGGCACCGGCAAGGAGCTCATCGCCCGCATGGTGCACGAACAGAGCCCCAGAGCCAGCCGCCTCTTCGCTGCCATCAACTGCGGTGCCCTCGCCGAAACCCTGCTCGAAAGCGAGCTCTTCGGCCACGTCAAAGGCGCCTTCACTGGCGCAACCACAGACAAGCGGGGCTTGCTCGAGGTCGCTGACGGCGGAACCCTGATGCTCGACGAATTCGGTGAGATGTCGCCTCAGCTCCAGGTCAAGCTGCTGCGCGTGCTCGAAAACGGCGAAATCACGCCTGTCGGTGGCATCCGCACCAAGCGCATCGACGTGCGCATCGTCGCGGCAACCAACAAGGACTTGAAAGCAGAGGTGGATGCCGGCCGCGTCCGCGAAGACCTGTACTACCGCATCAACGTCTTCCCGGTGCAGCTTCCTCCGCTGCGCGAAAGGCAGGGCGACGTTCGCCTGCTCGCCAACCACTTCCTCAGCACCTTCGCAGAGCGATTCTCGAAGTCTTTCAAGGGCTTTTCGGCGGAGGCGCTGCAGCGTATCGACAGCTATGCCTGGCCCGGAAACGTGCGAGAGCTACAGAATGAAGTGGAGCGCGCTGCCCTCCTCGCACCTGATGGCTCTGCCATACAGCTCGAAGACCTCTCCGAACGCATCGGCGGATTGGTCGAACTCCCCGTCTCCATCGGCCCCTTGCACGAAGCCATGGAGAAGGTCGAGGAACAGTATCTGCGCAAAGCGCTCATGGCCCATGACTACAATCGAACCCGAACCGCAGCGACCCTGGGCATCAGCCGCCAGGCGCTGACCGCCAAACTCCACAAATTCGATCTCTTCGATCTCAAGGGCGGCGATAGCTGAGCTTGGATCGTCTTCGAGGAGCGCCGTATGGCCAGAGAAGTCGTCGTCAGCTTTCAACAACAAGACAGCAGCTTTGCCATCACGCGCATACAGCGCGAGAAGCTCTACGGGAGAAAGCGTCGCGTCGTCGTCGATGACGCTGGCGATGAGTGCGTGCTCGGTCAGCTCGCCGTAGACGGCAGCGCGCTGCTGCCGCCAGGCGGTACGGCCATGCTCTATGTCGACGAACGCGGCGATACCGTGGAGCGCGCCTCCCTCGTTGCCAAGGGCCCCGACGGAGCGCCACTCGAGAAACTCGATCGAGTCCACCCTGGGCCGCGCCCAGGCCCTCAGAGGCCCAGTGCCCCCACAGCGCGTGCTCGATCACACCATCACCGCCGTCTACCAGCTCGATCCCGTCCAGCTCACCGATGAGTTGAAGGACGCCCTGGCCCAAGACCAAATCTTCGAGACCGACTTCACCTACCGCGACGGCTACGAGCGCAACACCGCCTTTCTCCTCGGCAATGACGAAGGCTACTTCATCCTCGTCGGGCAAGCACACGGCCTCGACTTCATCCATGCCGAAACCCAGGCCGTCGAAGAAGAAGCCGTCGAAGAAGAAGAAGAAGACGAGCTCGACTTCAGCATGATGTAGCCGACACTTCGGCTGCTCCCGGTCCCCCGAATAGGCACGCGCTTCGACTCGCCCTCGGACTGTCTTGGCAACGGAGCTGTTGCGCCGAGCATCCCCGAACTTGGCTCAGCTCGGCAAGTCCTTGAGCCAGCTCACGTTTCGGCGAGCGAGCGCAATGATGCCGAGCAGCGGCAGATAGACCGCTGCGGTCGACTGGAAGAACAGGGTCTCCAGCGCTGCCTGTGCATCGAAGGGCTGCGGCGCACGCAGACGCGCCAAGAACGCATCGAAGGTGTTGCCGCTCAGGTTGGCCAAATCAATCAGGTGCAGCAACGCTTCGATGTCGCGGGCGAGCTTGTCGCCATAGGCCTCGACCAGTGAGCGTCGAGCTTCATCGGACAAGGCACCACCCTCGGCGACGAATTGTCGTGCAACGCCAAGCGCCACTTCGTCGTCTGCAGTCGAACGAAGCAAAGCCTCGATCTGCGGCGCTTCGACACCAGTCAAGCGGGCCCAGAGGGCGTGCACGAAAGCGCAATAACGACAGCGATTGGCGACGGAGACGGCGAGCAGCGTGCGCTCACGCAGCGCAGCCGGCACCCGCCCCGAGAGCAAGACCCCAAGCGCCGTCGGCGCGTGCTGCAGGTATCGGGAGAGCTCGAGAACGCCATTCTGCACGCGAAGATGTCGTTTGCTCATTGACCTCACAATGCTCCCCGAAGGTGCCCGAGGGCAAATGGCTGCTCTAGCGCCCGCTGCAGGCGAGCGCATCCAAACCCAAGCGCGCTCAGGGAGCGCTCGGCTCGACCTGCTCCAGAATGATGAACTCGACGCGACGATTCTGCGCCGCCGCCTCGGGATCTTCCTTCTTCTGCCCAGCAGCCAGCGGGATGAGCGGCTGGCTCATGCCGAATCCCTTGGAGCTGAGTCGCTCGGCTTCGACACCCAAGGAGACGAGGCGGTCGAAGACGGCCTTGGCCCGCTCCTCGGATAGGGTCTGGTTCTTCTTGGGTTTGCCGGAGAGATCGGTGTGGCCCTGGATCTCGATTTTGAGGATGTGCGGGTTGTCCTTGAT
The DNA here is from genome assembly GCA_034002465.1 of Myxococcota bacterium. Taxonomy (GTDB): domain Bacteria; phylum Myxococcota_A; class Bradymonadia; order UBA4248; family JAVFAO01; genus JAVFAO01. Next base: position 10,585 of record JAVFAO010000082.1, on the reverse strand, counting down.
GACCGCTGCGATTTCGTTGAGCAGGTCGTCGGACTCGGGCTTGATCACGGCCTTGTTGAGCTCGAAGAAGATCATTTCCTTGATGACGATCTTTTCGCGGGTCACCTCGACACGGCGGATGGGGCAGCCCTGCTCCTCAGGAACACCCACCTCATTGGGGCACTTGTCATTGACATCGAGCACGCCGTCGCCATCGTTGTCTGGCTCGGGGCAACCGTCATCATCCTGGAACTTGTCGAAGTCCTCGGCTTGGTCCGGGCACTTGTCGACGGTGTCGAGGAAGCCGTCGCCATCGCGGTCATCGTCGTCCTCGGGGCAGCCGTCCTCGTCCTTCCAGCCGTCGAGATCCTCGGCCACGTTCGGGCAGTTGTCAGCGCCATCGGCGATGCCGTCCTTGTCGTTGTCGAGCTCGGGGCAACCATCGTGGTCTTCGAACTCATCGAAGTCCTCGGCCTCGTTCGGGCAGTCATCGACGTCGTCGCGCATGCCATCGCCATCGCTGTCGGGCACCACCTTGAGGTGCTCTGGGTAGTGGCCAAAGCGCACGCCGAGGGCAATGAAGGGACCAGACTCACTCAGATGGTCATCGTCCTCCTGACGACCACCAAAACCCCGCACCGTGAGGTCATCGGATTCGAAGTCCATCACACTCATGAGGTTGAACCCTACACGACCATAAATGCCCATGAAATCAGTGGGATAAACACGTGCCTCAACGAAGGGGCGGATCAACAACAGCGTCGCCGAGCCGTCAGTGTCGGGCAGAGAGAGCATGGTGGCACCGCCGGCGACACCAGCACCAGCGGCGAACTCCCACATCGAGCGACGAACGGTAAAGGCCGGCTCGAGACCCACATAGAAGGCCTCGAGGCCGGGGTCGCTGCTGAAGGCAGTGAACATGCCGCCAAAGAGGGTGGCGCGCAGCCCTTCCACAGGCGCGATTTCGAAGGCCGCCTCAACGCTACCAAGCAAGGACACGTCGAAAGCAGGCTGGGCGGCAGGCTCCAGCAAGTGCGTATTCCACCGATCAAGCTCAGTAAAGAACAACCCCAGCTCGATACCGCCGCCGTATGACATCTGCCATTCGTACGAACCGTGCGAGCTCACGCGCTCCTTCGGCTTCTCATCCGCCTTCGCCGATGCATCCGCCTTCGCCGATGCATCCGCCTTCGCCGATGCATCCTCGCCATCCTGCGCAAACACAAGACCGGGGATCAGCAAGCAGAGCGCTACCAAGACTGTCCAGATTTTTTTGATGCTCATCGTTCCTCTCGCTTCCTTCACGTCGGACCAAAGGCATCCCACCATACGAGTCTACCGCCCGTCCCGTCAACGGTCACAGGTGGCTTCAGCTGAACTCTTCTCCTCTTATACCCTCGTCTTAGCGTGCATGCGCCGCCGCTCTCACGCCCTTCCACAGCAGCGCCTCTCCCTCGAGAAAGTCGAGCTGGACCTGCATCACCTGCAGTTCCAGGCCGCAGCGCCGGCACTGTCCACCGAAGCGAGCCTCATCCTTTGCGGTGCATAGGACCGGCAAGCCCAACTCCCGCAAACGCTCGAGCTGCCTTTCCTTGGGCGCAGCGTGATCGCGTAGCAACACCGTGTATGCTGGTCGCAAACCGCTCGCCTCGAGCAGGGAGAGCACGTTGCGATTTCTTCCAACGCCCGAGAGCAGAGAAAACGCATCCGGCATCGCTGTCGTCCTCAGCCGATAGCGGCTCAGCACCTCTGCAGCTCGCCCAGCGATGTGCGTCACGCTTGGCCAAGCTCCATCGCCGCCATGGAGCCACAGCAAATCGGCATCCCACACCCGCCGCAGAGGCTCACGCAAAGGTCCCATCGGAAACAAGGCTGAGCGCGACTCGCCCGTCATCAAACAGATGTCGAAGGCAGCCTCGAGCCGACGCTGCTGAAAACCATCGTCCAGCACCGCCCAATCCAGGCCACCGCTGCGACGAAGCAACGCCTCGAGCAGTGACGCACGATTCGCTCCAACCCCAAGCCACGGCGCCAGTCCTTGGGAACGCAAGGCCGCGAGCAGCATCGCCGGCTCATCGCCAATGCACTCTGGAGCGAGCAGAGGCTCCTCGGGTCCAACGATGCAAGGCTCTTTCGCTCGTCTGCCATATCCCCGGCTGAGCAGCGCGACCCGTGCGCCGTCGCGCAGCAAGCGCTCGGCGAGGTAGCCCACCACCGCGCTCTTGCCGGCACCTCCAACCAGGAGGGAGCCCACGCTGAGCACGGAACAAGCGGCGCACGGTGCCGGGCGCAGCCAGCTGCGCCGCAGCGCAAGCAAGAGAGCAAAGCTCTCGCTCCAGGCAGCCTCGAGAAGGCGCCGTCCCCAAGGGCGCTCGAGCTCATAGAGCCAGCGCTCGCTGTAAGGGAGCAGACTCATTGAGCTCTCAGTTTCAGAGAAGCGCGCCAAGGCTGAGCACAGCGTCGCGAAGCTGATGCCAGCGCCGCCACTTCGACGCGCAGCTCACGAACAAAGGAGCCGGCCTCAAGGGCTCACGCAGACGTGCTCGACACAGGCCAAACCAGCGGGACAATCGCAGCTGTCCTCACACTCGGCAGGCGGCTCGGCGAAGGCGCAGAAGCCATTGACGCAGCTCTCGCCCTCGGGGCACTGGCAAGACTCGACGCACTTGGTCTCGCAATCTCCCTGAATACACTCTGCACCCGTACGGCACTCTGTGTCGGAGCGGCATTCCACACCTGGATCGATATCGCAGAAGCCCAGCCGGCAGACGTAGCCAGCAGCGCATGGGTTCTGGTTGTCACAGGATTGCTCGCAGTTGGCGTTGACGCAGACCATGCCCGTCTCACAGTCATCATTGAAGCGGCACTCCACCTTGTCGGAGGGGCTACAGGCGTTGGAGACACAGATCTCGCCGACGGGACACTGCGTATTCGAGCTGCAGCGTCCACGACACATGCCATCGACGCAGACCAACATGCTCCCGCAGTCCTCGCTCTTGACGCACTCAGCGCTCGTGCACTTGCCCAGATAGCAATGCTCACCCTCGGCACAGGGATTGGCGCTGTCACACTCCGGCGCGACCACACAGCTTCCGTTGGTGCACACATAGCCTTGTGCACAAGGCGTGGACGCGGTGCACTCAGGCGTATTCGAGACAATGCAGACACCGCTCTGGCAAACGTAGCCCTGCGCGCACTCGGCGTCACTGCCACAAGCAGGAATGGCCTGACAGGTCCCTGCATTGCAGCGCTCACCGTTGCGACAATCGTAATCGGAGCTGCACTTTCCAACCACCTCCGAGCAGGTGTTGGCACTCGGGACACACTGTGAACGTGGTGCATCAAGCATGGTCAAGCACACGAAAGAATTGGGACAATCGGCATCGCTCGCACATGCCCGACCACAGACCGTCTCATTGAGGTTGTTCGACAGTGTCATGCACAGCGCACCGCTCTCATAACAATCGGAGTGACCTCGACAGCTCTCGCACAGACCGGAGCTGGGTGTCTCTGGAGCAACGCAACTGCCGCTGATGCACACCTGATCTCGATAGCAATCCCAGTTCGAATAACATTGCGGAACCACAACGTATTCTGTGCAATAGCATTCCTGACGGCAGTATTCTGTGCAGCCCCAGAAATCACAGTCGTAGTCACAAACCTCGTAGCAATCCTCATAACACGGAGAACTGTCCTCGACATAGCAACCAGCGCTCAGCGCGATCGCAGCGAGAAAGCCCAAGAGACCGATACGATGCATGATTTCCTCCTCGAACGAGCGTGCACGGGCAACCTCGACGGAGCCCCGAGCCAGCAGACCTGTTCCAAGGTTTGCAGAAGCCGTGCCAGGGTATTGTTGTGCAGGAAAGCGCTCGCCCCGTGTGGCGCTCAGCGCTGCCCGCGGGCATCCGATGGGCAGGCGCCCACTCGCGAGCGAAGCGAGGCACGCGTCAGCGTCTGTCACGTGCGCATCCGATGCGCGCGAGCAGCGCTGCGAGGGTCTCGCGAGAGCGAGCGAATTCTCGAAAGCGTCTCGCTTCGTTCAGTCGACGAAGGAGGCGAGCATGCCCGAACGAGCCGGGTGCTTGAGCTTCTCGAGTGCCTTGGACTCAATCTGACGAATCCGCTCACGGGTCAGATCGAAGTCTTGGCCCACCTCTTCGAGGGTGTGGTCGGTCTTCTCACCGATGCCAAAACGCATCCGCAAGATCTTCTCCTCTCGCGGAGAGAGCGTCGCGATGACCCGCAGGGTCTCGCGCCCGAGGTCGGAGACCTCGAGCTGCTCCATCGGGCTGATGGCCGCGGTGTCTTCAATGAAGTCCGCGAGCTGACTATCATCCTCACCGACCGGGCTCTCGAGGCTCACCGGAGAACGTGAGAGCTTGAGCGTCTTGCGAACCTGCTCGACAGGAATGTCGAGGCGAAGGGCGATCTCCTCGGCGCTCGGCTCGTGACCGATCTCCTGCTCGAGCAGACGGCTCGTGCGGACAATGCGGTTGATGGTCTCGATGAGGTGTACTGGAATACGAATGGTGCGGGCCTGGTCCGCGATGGAGCGCGTGATCGCTTGGCGGATCCACCAAGTGGCATAGGTGGAGAACTTATGGCCCCGTTGGTACTCGAATTTTTCGACCGCGCGCATCAAGCCGATGTTGCCTTCCTGAATGAGATCGAGGAAGTGCATACCACGGTTCACGTAGCGCTTGGCGATCGACACCACCAGACGCAGGTTGGCCTTGATCATCTTCGCCTTGGCGTTGCGAGCACGCTGCTCCCCTTCGGCGATGTCGCGCACGACCGCAGCGAGCTCCTCGCGCGTGATACAGTTCTCACGCCACACGCTGGCGATGACCTGCTCGGCAGAAAGCCACTGGTTCTCAATCTCGTCTAGAGCGTTGTCGAGCTCATCGATGTGCTCGAAAGCAAAACGCTTCTGGGCGGGATACTGGCTGAGCTCGGCCAGAATGTCCGAGCGATTCTCGCGCCAAAGCTGAGCGCGTTCACGCAACCCATCGAAGGCTGCACGGTCGAAAGCCTCCGCATTGAAGCCGTCGAGCGGCACACCAAGCAAGTCGCGCTCATCACCAATGCACGAGCGCAAGCGCTGATCGTCATCGAGCATCTTCCGTTGAAGCTCGAGGGAGAGCGCACGTGCCTGCTCGAGCGTCTCATGACAGCGCTCGATGGTTCGGTGCAGGGTCTTCAGCTCCGACGCGATTTCCGTGATGAAACCAATGTCCAGATCGAGCTTTCGAATCGTGCCACTGATGGACTCGATGACCCGCTCGTGCTCGCGCTGAGCCCGCACAAGCTCGCCTTCCTCAGCCGATGCAAGCAGCTCGGCCTGCTTGCGCTCATCACGAATGAGCTTGCGCAACCGATCCAAGCCCTTGCTCAGGGCTCGAGACTGCTCGGCACGCTCAGGCTCCTCGAGCTGGCGATGCCCAATCAGATCCTTGAGCTTGGCGCTACCACTGCGAAACTGCTCGAGACGATGAACCACCCTCTGGAAACCAGCCGGACATTGCAGAATCGCCGCCAGCACAGCATCGCGGCCAGCCTCGATCTCCTTGGCAATCTCGACTTCCCCGTCCCGCGTCAACAGCGCCACCGCCCCTATCTTCTTGAGGTACATCTTGACCGGGTCAAGCCCACTCGCCTCTTCCTCGCGACGAAGCGGACGTCGCTCCCAATCGTCACCATCCTCTTCCATCATCTCGAAATCGGGCTCTCGCTCCTGAGAACGGCGGCGCGAAAGCCGACGCCGCGGCTCACGAGCACTCGAGGAAGCCGATTCTTCGACTTCTGCCTTGTCTTCGAGGTCGTCTGCATATCGGTCGTCAGCCATTCCACGAATCCCCATTGCGACCTCCTCAGCCCCCAACAAACGCCAAGTCGGCATCATGCAACCTACATGCCCCCTCCTCCTGCCGCAGAGCGCAGCAAAGAAGCGCCGTGATCTCAGAGACCTATCTGCAGCTCTTGCATTTCGGCGAAAAGCTCGCTAGGGTGAGCGCGCTGGGTTTCATGACATCTCTGTCATAGCCGCCGCAAACACAAGATTATCAATAGCTTCGCCGCGATTCTCGAGCACCACGACGGCCCCCGCCTGCGCCTCGACGTGCACCGTGACTGTCAAGCGAAGCTGACGCTTTGCCACTTTTCATACGTTCCGCAAGCCCTTGCGCAATACTCTCCAGCTGCGCGCGGGTCAGCTCAGCTCCAAGGTAGAGCGGCGCCATCACCCTCAGCTGAACTCGGGCAAAAGGCTTGGCCAGCTCCAGCGCATCCCAACTCGAAAAGCGCCACACCCGCGTCGCCTCTGCTCGCAAGCCCACCAACGCCACCCCCGCGCGGCGTGCCAAGATGAGCGCGCCAAGCTTCGCCACGCCTCGCGGACCACGAGGACCGTCGAGCGCTATCCCAACACTCTGGCCTCGAGACAGGCAACGCTCGAGCGTGCGCAAGGCGAGCAAGCCCCCGCGGGTCGACGACCCAGTCCGCGTCGAGACTCCCAAAAACGCCAACAACCGCGAGAGCATACGACCATCACGGCTGGCGCTCGTCAGCAGCACCACCCGCTCCCCACGGGCCCATGGAAGCAACAGCTGATGCTCCCCATGCCAAAACACATAGACCGCAGGATGCCTCAGTCGAGCTGAACCCGACACGCTTCGCCGCTGGGTCCAGAGCAGCAGACGGAGCAGCAGCGAAGCGAAGCCGGTCAGAAGCCATATGGACATGGAATTCATAGCACTTTGAACACCAATGCGACGACACCAACAGAGCGCAGACCTAGCGAGCGACGAAGGACTATGAAAAAGGTTGCAGCCCGCTGCTCGAACCGACGTTTCTTGTCACCCGCCCCTGCTCGCCGACCGCCCGCGCCTGCCACGCTGTCATTCTCCACGCCCACGGCTTGGGGGAACAGGACGAGTGCCCAATCGACAAGAACTCTGCCGCGAAACAGCCCCACCAAACGCCCACAGGCGAGGCAAGCTCCCCCAGAGCGAAAAATCGACATCCTTCCACAGCTCGACGCGATAGAACCCATCCTCCGACAAGAGCCACTCTGCAGGCTCTCGGCCCCGCTCCAGCTCTCGACCATTATGAATCAAGCGCCACTGGGCATCCCCCCAGTCGCCTTGCAGCGACAGCACACAACGCGCCGGATCCAAACCCTGCTCGATGGAGCGAAGCGCCCCCATCGTCTCGTTCACGCAAAAAAACTCAGACCGCATCAGTCGCGCCGCAATCGCCTCCCGGCTCCGTGGCGTCCCCCTCGCTAAGACCAAGACAGCGGCCCGCATCGCATCGGGGTAATCGACCAGACCACCGTGGGCATCACTACCACAGAGCATCGGGAGCGCTCGTCCGGTCTCTTGCATCGCTTGCTCCCACAAGCCCACGTCGGGACCAGGTCTGGAAAGCGCGGCCAAAAACAGGTCCATCCTCTGCAGGCCGATCGCCGCCGCCCGCCAACGCTCAGCCCAGGGAGCCTGACGCCACCACCGCGCCACGTTCGAGATCTCAATCGCCAGCTCGCCGCTGCGCAGCGCCTGCCATTCCTCTTGGGTCAGCGCTGCAGTCGACGAAACACCGGAAGAACGGCCATGGTTGAGCACCCGAAAGCGGCTCAGGGCCTCGTCCTCGACGGGCTCGAAATGACCGATGAGCTGCCCATGATGGTGGCGCCCCACCGTCCACTCCGCCCCGTCCAGGATCAACGTCGAGGGCTGCTGCTTCCGCATCGACGGCTGGCCCTGGTGCTCGCTGACGACGATGAAGTCCAAGCACAAGAGCTCCGCCACCTGCGCCAAACGCGATGAACGGTCGACGCCGTCATGACCCTGTGCATGCAGATGGTAGACGCCCCGAAGCTGCTCGCTACGCACACACCAAGGCTGCGGCGCAGGCATCAGCGCTGCACTGAGCAACCACAGCAGGGTCAAAGCCCCCGAAAAGAAGGCAAGCCCCCCCCAGAAAGCACGCAGCAACATCGAAAACTTCTTGTCGATTGGGCGCCTGGCCTGTTCCCCCATGGTCTTCACGCTCAGTCCCGCGACCACTTGCGCTGAAGACCACGGGCGAGGTTCTTCTGCATGGCTTCGTTCGTGCCTCCGCCGATGGAGAGCAAGATCGCGTCGCGATGCAATCGTTCCAGAGGGTACTCTCGAGAGTAGCCGTAGCCTCCAAAGACCTGGATCGCATCACGAGAGACGCGCTCGCCCACCCAGCCCGCGCTCAACTTAACCGCATCCGCTCCCATCCCGCTCGCCCGCGAGCCCAAGCCCTCTGCCACCCGATAGAGCAGCGCACGCGCTGCTGCAGTCTGCGCCACGGCTTCGCTGAGCATCTTCTGGATCTGTCCGAATTCCACCAGGAATCGACCAAAGGCCTGGCGCTCGCGGATGGCATATCGGCTCATCTCGTCGATGCATCGCAAAGCGATGCCAAGCGACTGCGCCGCCAATGCCAAACGCTCGAACTCCAGGTTGGCCAGCATCCCCGGCAACGCGCCATGCTCCTCGCCCACACGATTGTCGAGCGGCACCCGACAGTCCTGAAACACGAGCTGAGAGGTTGGACTCGCCCGCATCCCCATCTTGCGCTCGATGCGTCCATTGCTCACTCCCCCGCGCTCGCGCTCGACCACGAAGGCTGAGATTTGGCGGGCTGCATCTCCACTTTTTGCGTATACAAGAATGCGTTCAGCCACTGGGCCGTTGGTGGTCCACTGCTTGACGCCGTCGAGCACGTAGGCATCACCGTCTCGTCGCGCCCGGGTCTGCATCGCGAAGACATCCGTGCCCGCCTCGGGCTCACTCATCGCCATCGCCGCGACGCAATCTCCGCTCAGCACTGGCGCAAGTAGCCGTTGTCCTTGGGTTTGCTCGGCATTGCAAAAGACATTGTGCACATAGAGCACCTCTTGGGCCAGGTACGAGAGGCCCAAGGCCGGATCGCTGCGACTGATTTCCTCGATGGCGAGCAGAGTGGCGATAGGCTCGAGACCAGCGCCACCGAGGCTCGAGGGGAGGGTCAGGCCAAAGAGACCCAGCTCGCGCCCAAGCGCAGAAAAGAGCTGCGCGTCGAAGCGCTCGTCTTCATCAGCTCGTGCGGCATGAGGCTCCACGCGCCGCTGCACGAAAACTCGCACAGTCTGCCGCAGCTCATCGAGCAACGGACTCATGGTAAACAGTTCATCCACAATTTGCTCCATCGACCATGACGCCCGGTCACTGCACCGCAGCGTTTGCGGGAGAACAGCGGGCGTGTTCCCCGATTGTCCTGCTCCACTCCTGATGGGTCAGCGTCGTGGCTCACACGAAAAAGCATGCACGGCACCAAGCAGGGCGTCGACTTGGTCTGGGGTGCTTCGGAAGGAACAGATCAGCCTGACCGCGTCCTCGACGCCAGGCCAATCGTAGAAGGCGAAGCCAGCGCTGCGCAAGTGTTGGCGCAACGCGGATGGCATTCTCAGGAAGACGGCGTTGGCCTGACGCGGCCAAAGCAACTCGAATCCTGCTCCGCTCAGCCCCAGGGCAAGGCGCTCGGCGATCTGATTGGCATGCAGCGCGAGCGAGCGCCAGCGGTCGTCCTCGAGCAAGGCGATGGCTTGAGCGGAGACGAACCAAGACTTGCTGAACATGTGTCCGAAGCGCTTACGCAGAAAGCGCAGTCGCTCAGCTAGCTGCCCATCGAAGAGCAAGAGCAGCTCGGCGCAGAGCGCACCATTCTTGGTCATCCCGAAACTGAGCAGATCGACGCCAGCTCGCCAGCTCATTTCGGCGGCAGAGCAGTCGAGCTCGACGAGGGCGTTGGCGAAGCGTGCTCCGTCGAGGTGAACCACGAGCCCCTCTTCATGAGCGATAGATGTGAGCTCTGCGATGTGCTCGTTGGAATACACGGTCCCGCATTCGGTGCTCTGGGATAGGCTGAGCACGGCGGGCTGCACGCGATGGACGTTGCCTTTGCCATGAATCGCATTTCGCAAGCGTGAGGGCTCGATGCGGCCGCCTTCGCCGTCGACACAGACGAGCTTGGCAGTGCTCATGGCTTCGGGGGCACCGCACTCGTCGCAGTTGGGGTGTGCTTCTGGGTGGCAGTAGATGGCTCCCCAGGGTGGGGAAGCCGCGCTTAGGGCGAGCGCGTTGGCGGCGGTGCCGGTGGCGACGCTGAAGACCTGGAGGGGATGCTCGAAAAGGGCGCAGAGGCGGTCTTGGAGGCTCTTGTCGAGTTCGTCCGAGCCGTAGGGGGAGGGGTTGCGCCGTGCGGCTTCCTGCAGCGCGTCAACAACTTCAGGGATTGCACCAACAGCGTTGTCACTTTGGAACATGGGATGGCGACCTCGAGAGTGAAGCGAGCGCCGAGGCGACTCGGCAGGCGCATGCTAGCGCCGCAGGTTGAAGAGATGAAGTGCGCTTGACCAGATAGTCGGAGAGCGTAGGAAAAAGGCTACAGTGACGTGTCGGGACATGCATTCTTATTGACGAGCAACGGCCGCTTTCGCGAGCACTTCGATTCGCAAATGTTCCGCATGGAAATGCCGGATTTACGAGTAGGCTCTTGCCATTTCTCAAGTGTTCCCATCAGGAGCCCAAGT
>JAVFAO010000081.1:0-20662 GCA_034002465.1 Myxococcota bacterium | reverse complement strand
CCCATCCAGCAGCGCTCCCAACTCTCGACGCGACCCATAGCGGTGGGCGTAGAGCCAGGTGAACTCCGCTCCCAAGAGCAGAATCTGGGCGGTGTAGTAAATCCAGAGCAGCAGCACCACCAGGGAGCCTGCCGCCCCAAAGGCCGAGCCGACGCCTGTGGATCCCAAATAGAGGGCGATGAGCAGCTTGCCGACGACCACCAGCACCGCCGTCACCGTGGCGCCAACCCAGACTTCGCGCCAGGCGAGCCGAACCTGCGGCAAAAACTTGAAGATGAGCGCGAAGATCAGCGTGGTCACCGAGAAGCTCAGCACCAAGTTTGCTGCCTGCAGCACGAATCCCCAGCCAACGAAGAAGACGGACCACCAGGCCCCAATCGCGGTGAGGGCCGCCGAAAGCACGAGAGAGAGCAGCAGCATCAGCCCGAAGCTGAGGATCATCCCCAACGACACCACCCGGGTGACCACCACCTCTTTGACGGCATTGCGGCGGCGAGCCGGCGCCCGCCAGATGCGATTGAGCGAGAGCCGTAGCTCGGCAAAGACGGTGGTGGCGGCGACGAAGAAGGTGACCGTACCGATAATGACGGCCAGCACGCCCGACGAGCGATCACTGGCGCTCTCGAGCAGGCTCTGCACGGCGAGGGCGCCGTTCTCCCCCATCAGCTCCCGGAGCTGAATCAAGATGTGGCCTTGAGCCGCATCGCGCCCGAAGATCAGTCCCCCCACAGCGATGACGATGAGCAGCAGCGGCGCGATGGCGAAGAGCATGTAGAAGGCCAGGGCCGCGCCCAAACTGGGGACGTCATCGTCGATCCAGGCCATGACAGAGCCGCGAAGCAGCGACCAGAGCTGTTGCGCACGATGCATGGAGCTTGCCTACCAACCTCGGTGAGCGACGGTGCGCTTTCCGGTTGCGAACGCGACCTGCACGAGTGTCGTCGTCTTCACCGCCGTGACGATGCCCTTGCCATACACGGGGTGACGCATCAGCTCGCCTTCTCTCCATCTTGAATACGGGTCATAGCTGCGGAACTCAGCGTCCTTTGTACCGGCGAGTCGCTCCTGGAGAGGCGTCTCCTGGAGGGGGAGCGCCTCGCGAAGCGCGACTTCGAGTGCGCTCTGGTCACTCCCCGCGACGTCGAATGGATTGCGGCCACTGTCGAGCTTCTCGAAGGCACGAAGAAAAAAGGCGGCGATGCTGTCGTAGCGCGCCAGCAGTCCTTTCTGGTGGTGCAGCGTGTAGACGCCGTTCGAGCAGCGAAAGGCGTAGCTCCCGCCCCCCTCGTCGATGAAGAAGGCCTGCAGTCCCGCGGGTTGCGCAGTGCCCTGCAGCTTTTCGAGCACCTCTCGGCTCCAGTAGACGATGCCGTCGGGGTCCAAGACGTGAAAAAGCAGCCCGCCAGGGGTCTTTAGCTCGCCACTGCCGAGCTCTTCGAGCAGCAGCGCGAGCTCTCCTTCAATCCCTGCCTCGGCCAGGGTCTCGGCGTCGTAGGTTTTGGTCCCAACGAAGGATTCGGATCGTTCGAAGAGCTCTTTCATGATGCTGGCCTTTTTCGGGTGACGACTGCTGGGCAGACAACGCGCGCAGCCCTCCGAATGAACTCTGCTCCGACAACGCTGCGCGTACGCATCGGCTCCGCAAGCGTCAGCTGCTGACTCGCGCCTCGCTTCGCTCGCTTTTCCACATTCATGCAGCTTCGACGCTGCCGTCGTGAGGCCTTGACGGACGCTGAGCGCCGATGGACTATCGCACATGACTGTCCACTGCGAAAGCGAGTGTCACAGCCATCTATGAGAGCGCGAAACGAGCGAGCACACAGGAGCGACCAAGGGTCCGAGACGAACTCATCCAAGGGGGGCGCGGTCCCCCCCACAGAACCGTTGTCAACACGACGGTGGCATCGTATACACGCTTTTCACTTTTTCGACTCGGTATCGGCTTCATCGTAGCTGTCACGGAAAACCTTCCAAGGATCCGCCAGATTGCTGTCGAGAGGACAAGCAGTTCATGACGGAGCCACGCTCCCGTGGTGGTGGACACTGCGCTCAATGATGATAACGTCGCGATGGAGCTGCGCTTCTGGCTCGACGACCAGAAACAGCACGTCGCTGCTCGGCATGGTCTGAGGAAACGGTTGTTCGAGGAGCTGCGGGCGGCCTCGGTGGACATGCCTTACGAAACCTTCGCTTTGGCCCTAGTGGAGCGGGGCTTTCGACCGTCCGCGGATGTCGCAGCCAAGAGCCGAGCTGAAGCCGCTTGACAAGCAGGTGTTGCAGCTTAGGAAGTCACTAGGAATGGGCCTCCTTCTCGATACCGGCGCAGACTGACGAGACGAACGGCCGCACATCTGGAATGGGGGAGCGCGCAAGCAGCGTGTGAGGAGGAGATTGTGGATCGATACGGTCAGGACCAGATAGGCGCAGCTTCGATGAGGCCGCAGCTTGTGGTAGTCGTGCTGCTCTCGCTGCTCGCAGGCCTACAATGGTCTTGTTCTGACGAAGAGCAGCGGCCCCAAGCGCGGCTGTTTTTTGCTCATCAGATTTATACACTGGGTCCGCTCGAGGTGCTGGTGGATGGCCGTCGCATCGCCACGGTCGAGTCGAATACGCTCGATCTCAGCGTCGTGCGGAGCATCGACGCAGGGCAACGCGTGCTCGCCATTCGCGCGCAGGGTGCCACCCAGGTCTTAGAGGAGCGGACGGTCGATTTTGATGAATCGACCTATCTCATCGGCTTCGACCAGGATTTCGATGGCGGCAACGTCAATGTTCGGGTCTTCGGGGCCGGGGAGCCCGCTTCCATCGGGTCGGAACGGGCCGCCGTCAGCGTCGTCAACTATCTCTCGGAGCAAGCGAGCGGCGAAGCGCGACGTGGGATTCCTGTGGATGTCTACCTCAACGCGGTGCTGATCGCCGAGAGCTTGGAGTACGGGGCCTCGAGTCCGTACCTCGATGTACCCGCGGCAGAGCCAAGTGTGGTGCAGGTCTTCCCTGCAGGCTCGAGCATCTCCGATACGCCGCTGCTCATGGCCAACGAGAGTCAGCTCGACTTCTTCAACGCCAAGGCTTCCAAAGCCATTGTCCTGGCTCTGCATAATACCCGTCCGCAAATGGGCAGTAGCCCTCGCGTTCAGATTGGGGCGTTTGCGTTGCGCTAGCCCTTCGGCGATGGCGCTCTCCATGGAGCCGCTCGGTGATGACGAAACAACTATCCATGCTGCTGCTCGGCAGCCTCGCCTTCGTATTCTGGATGCCATCGCTGCTCGGGCAGCAGAGCGCGCATAGGTACGCGGTTCCGCTGGAGGCGAAAGACCAGTTGGAGCTGGAGCTGACGCGTATTCCACCCGGTCAGGGTGCGCTCTTCGTCCCTGCGCTGCTCTCAGAGGCGGGTGAGCCTGCCCTACAGGTCTATTTTCGGGGTACCAGGGTGGCTCAGCTCACGCCTGGAAAGCGGCAGGTGTTGCCGCCTGGCGACTACGAGGTCTGCGGAGGAGAAGCGGCGAAGGCCAAACAGGCGTGCAGCATGGCGACGGTTTCTGCCGACGAAAGCACCGTCATCACCCCCTTTTACTCGCTGCTCATCGTCACGGCCATCGACCCGGACGGGTACCCTCTGCGCGTGTCCTACGTGCTCAAAGAGCTAGGCAGCGCCGAGCTCTACCCCGTCGAGACCACCCCCGACGATGAGACGCCACCCAAGCGCTGGCTGCTCCCCAAGGGCGCGGTGCGCCTAACGCTCGGGGATGATCCCAGCGCCGAGAAGAACGTGGTCACCATCCCGAGTTACGCTGGCGCCGTGTTGCGCTACCGCTTGGTGGTCGACGATGGGCAGCTCGTGAGAACGGAGCTGGACACGGGCGATTTGCAGCGGAAGCAAAAAGGGCCCTGGACGCTTCGCTGGCTGCTGGGTGGAGACGTTCTCTTCGGTCAGGCGCAGCAGCAGCTCACCTCCTTCAACGGCCTGCGGATGCAGCTCACTGCTTTCTCGGACTTCGAGGCTGGCCTCGACACGGGTATACATCAGGCTCTGCTGAGCCTTCGCTTGGCCGAATCCTGGCTGGGCTTCGAGCCCGAGCTGGGCGACACACTCCCCTTTCGCAAACTACGCGACGAGCTCTACGCCGAGCTGCTCTATTCCTTGCGTGCCGCGCAGGTCATCGGCTTATACGCGAGGGGCGACGCTCGCCTTGCTGCGTTCGAGAGCCAATTTCAGACGGCCTCTGCGGTGACCTTGGAGAGCGGCGAGCGCAGCTACGAGCTGGGCGCTGACGACGAGTTCACTCTCTTCTCTGCAGGATTTCCCCTCTTCGTCCAGACGGCGGTGGGCGCCTACCTGACGCCACTCGACAATGAGCACGTGCGCCTCGCCTTGCGCGCCGGCCCGGCCTTGCGCTGGTCCTTTTTCGATGACGGCTTTGTCCTGGAGGAGCGGGAAGACGGCGTGCTCTTCCTTCGGGAGCTCGACGATGCCTGGTTCTATGGGGCAGAGCTTGGCGCGTCGTTGATGCTGCGCTTCGGCGAGTTGCTGAGTCTCACGAGCAGCCTCGATGTCTTCATGCCCAGTGAACAGGTGCTGGGAGATGAAGACCTGCGCCCTTTGTTCCGCTTCGACAACGTTCTTGGCCTGCGCTTGAACACCTGGGCCATGCTCGTCTACACTGCCACGCTGCACCTGGATGATCCCCAACTCGCTGAGCTCCAGTTCATCCACAGCGCGAGCCTTCGGCTTCACTACTCAGTGTTCTAGGGTCATTTCGTCTCCCAGGAGGAGTCCGTGAACCAGCGAATCCTACTGTCCTCCCTCATGCTGATACCAGCCTGTCTGCTGCTGGCCTGCGCGGGCACGCAAGTCAACGCCGGTGCCGAGACCCAGCGCGCCATCAGGCTCAGTGAGTACCGCCAGCAGCTCGATGAGCTTCGCGCCTCTCCTTTCGCCAACGAGCTGAGCCCCGAATTTGCCCTCGCCGAGCTCTTCCTCGAGCGCCTCAGCGTCGAGCCGACGACAGGCAACCGCGAGCTGCTCGAAGCCTTCGTCGAAGGACAAATGCAGCTCGTCCGCGCCTTCTACGGACGACGTGAAGCGGAAGAAGAGCTCGCCAAGAACGGGTTCGAGCTCGGCACTGCCGCTGAACGACTCGAGCTCTTGCGTGCGATTCAGGGAGGGAGGGAACCATGAGACGAAGGCGTACAGCCGCAGACTGGTTCATCTGGGCCCTGCTCCCCATCACCAGCATCGCTTGTGCCCCTCTCCCTCGGCCTGCTGCTCTCGACGAGGCACAGGATGCCATGCATCGTCCTGGCATCGATGAGCTCGAGCGCTTCCAAAGCAAGATGCTCGCTCACGCGCGAGCCCTGCTCATCGAAGCCGAGCTGGCCTACGAGAACGAGAACCTCGAGCGCGCAGAGCTGCTCGCCATCTTAACCCAGCAGCGTATTCGAATTGGACAGCAACTGCTTGAGCGCGACGCTACCCGCGCGCTGCTCGAGGCCAGCCTCGAGGCCAAGCTTCCGGCCCCTTCCCTGCGTCAATCGACGACGAGCGCCACGCCATCTTCGGTCACCGCGGATGCCCATCACTTCGACGTGCTCGACGCAGAGGCAGCCTCCCCCGCAGAATGGCACCAAAGAGCTCGAGAGCGGGTCTTCGAAGAGCAGCTTGCCCGGACCGAGGTCCTAGGGCAGCTCGCCGATGAACGCTGTCCCGGTGTTTTCAGAGAGTATTCGGCACTTGTCGATCTGGCTCAAGAACAACTGGACAAGGGGGATTCCATCTCGGCCTTCGAGCTCGCCTTGCGCGCATCTGAGCGTTGGCGCCGTTGCGGCGCAGAACCCATCAGCTCATCCTCCACCGCCGCAGGAAAGGCCAAGGCGCCCGATTCGAGCAGCGACTTGGCCTCGCTTCGAACCCGTGAGCAGCCAGGGAGCGATAGCGACACCGACGCTGCGCTCGCCAAAGAGCGGCTCTCACGCTTGCAAATCATGCTCGCTCGCCACGACAGCTCGGTGCCTGGCAACGAACAGTGGCTCAAAGTCGAGACCCTCACTCAGTCTGCGCAGAAGCGCTTGGATGAAGGTGAGCTGGCCATGAGCGCCAAGCTTGCCGCGGAGGCGTTGCAGAGCGCCGACAAGCTCGAGGCGGCTGCGTTCCCTGTGGCAGGTGGCGACTGTGGACAATCCCGAGTACGCCTCGATCTGGCTTCTCAGAACCGAGATCGCGTCCTGAGCGCCAACCCGACAGGCAGCCAACGCGCGCGCTTCGATCGCGCCAGCGAGCGCCTCGTGCTCGCCGAGCTCGCCCAAGACAACGCCCAGTGCGAGCGCAGCGCCATGCTGGCCGACGATGCCATCGCGCTCTTCCAAGATCTGGACGCTGCCCAAAAACTGGCAGCCATCGAGCCCGACGCCAACATCCCCGTGGTCGAGCCCTCTGCGAGCACCCGACCAAGCACCCCAGCCGAGCCGTCGACGATCTCCATCCGCGAGAGCACGAGCGCCTCCAAGGGCGACAGCGCGGCGGCAAGAGAGCGTGCAGCCGAGCTGATCGACGGGGCCCGCAAGAATAGGATGAGCTACAGCGGCGCAGAGAGCGCGCCTGTCTTCCTGACCGGCTCTGGCCTTCTCAAACAAGCAGTTTCAGAATACGAGGCTGGGGCATATGACGCAGCCGGTTCGCTCGCGCAGCAGGCGAGCTATGCATTTGTCAGCGCTCAGGCTGCAGCCAGCGGGGGGAACACTGAGAACAACGAAGCGTGGATTCGACCCTACGGCGTGGTGGTCGATGCGCTAGCCCTGCGAGAGCGCGCCTTGGCCTCGGCGCAGGAGAGCGAGGCAGCGGAGTTGAACGCCGCCGAGTCGCTCATCGAAAACGCGCGGCTTGCCTGGCACCAGCAGCAGTACGACGCTTCAGAACGCTTCGCCTTGGAAGCTTCCGCGAGCTATCAGCGCGTCATCGATGCAGCAGAAGGTAGGCTCGACGCCGACGCCCGGCAAGCGCTCGAGGCTCAACGCCTCGCAGCAGAGCAAGCGCTGCTGCTCGATCAGGAAGAGCAGCAACGATGGGAGGCAGAGCAGGAGCAGCTTCGCTCGCAGGCACAAGACCGGCTGCGAGAAGCCCAGGTCCAAGAGGAGAAGTGCCGGCGAGAGCAGTGTGAGAAACGCGCGCTGGAGCTGTGGCTTCAGGCTGAGGCGCTGCTCTCGGACGCTCAGGCCGAGTTCGATGCGACCCGCTTTGAACGCGCTGATGCGCTTGCGGTCGAAGCCCTGTCGGCGCTACGTGAGCTGTCTGAGCTGGAGCAGCCGGGGTTCGTCGTGCCTGACGGGTTGACGCGCGTGCGGCTCGATGGTCGGCAACTGGTCTTGAACCCAAAGATTCGCTTTAGCTCTGGTACCAACGACCTCGAAAGCGAATCCTTGAAATCCCTCGATGAGCTTGCCCAGACGCTCCTGAGCAACGCCGAATACCTGCTCGAGGTGCAGATTGTCGGACACACGGACAGCAGCGGCAGCGCTAAACAAAACCGGAAACTATCTCTACAGCGCGCTCAAAAGGTACAGACTGAGCTGATTGCTCGAGGCGTCGATGCTACGCTGCTACGCGTCGAGGGACGCGGGCCAGACGCTCCTTTGGTCAGCAACGACACTGCCGACGGACGCGAGCTGAATCGACGCGTCGAGCTCTTCATCCAGACACGGTGACGTTGATGAAAGCGACCATTTCCCTGTGCTGCGACCACTCGCGCCGTTCGCCACACCCTCGACACAGCCGTTTCGGAGACTTGCGCATGCAACATCAAAGCAACCGCTTCAACGGCGCCGCCTCCCTGACGCCAACTTGGATGCGCCAGCCAGCTCTGATTGGCATGCTGGCCCTCGTCGTCGTCATGATTCACAGCGCTGAGCTTCGAGCGCAGCCCAACCCTTTCGAGGCCTACGAGCAGCGGGAGGGGCTCTCCCCTAGCCCTGCCCAGCAGTGTCCAGCCTGCCCATCCGTTCGGGTTCCCGCCCCTGCCCCCACCGCATTGAATGGGAATGCGGGGGATTGGGTGCTGTCGTTGCGCAGCAGCCTCGATTTGTCCTACACGAGCAGCCAGATCCAGTCCTCCCAGAGCGCATCCAACTCCTCGATGATGTTTCGGCTCGTGCCGTCGTTCGGGTACTTCCTCATCGATGACTTGGAGCTCGCCCTCGACATCGGTTGGTACGGTCGCTATCTCGGGATGGACGTGGACGAGTTGGTCAGCGAGTATGGCTGGCTTTTCGAGGCAGCTGCGCGCTACCATTGGGACCTGAGCGAGCGTTTCGGCTTGATTGGCGGCGCATCTTTTGGTGGCTATCTCGGCTCGAGTCAGTGGCTGGTGACGGTCTACCCTCCGGACCTGCTCAGTAACCCCTATGATCAGCCCGAAGACACCTCGACGGGAGGACTCTCTGGCTCGCTGTCGGCCCTGGGCCAGTACTTCCTGAGTGAGCACTTCCAGCTCCGCTTTGGACTCGAAGGCTCGTTCCTCGCTGGCTTGCAGGGTTCTGACAGCGTCGACGAGCTCAGGGGCAATGCCTCGGTCTTCTTGGGATTGAGCTTGGGCGGAGCATACTTCTTCTGACAGCAGTACAGGCTTGGGTAACTCGTCGTCCCTGTGGAAGAGGGCAGCTGAGGGGCCGTCGGCGGCGAGGGTCGCCAGTCGACCGCAGTCGCAGCCCCTGTCTCCACGCTCAACGGCTCGGCCTCACCGCCCAGGAGTTGGCGCGAGCGGGCTCGCTGCAGCGCGCGCGTGCCTCGCTTCGCTCACTTTCGACTGCGTTCCGAGGTGTCCACGGCGCAGCTCGACTCAGCATCGCGGGTACTGCTGGTGGAGTATCGTCCCTGACGGTTTTTTGTCGATTGAGCGCTTGGCCTGATTCCCCCAGCTTCTTGTCGATTGGGCGCCACCAGCGCGATGGCGGCTCGGGTGTAGGGGTCTGCGTCCGTGGCACCGGCATCGAGGCTGCTGAGCCAGGGAGCGTTGCGGACGCCGCCGTTCATGCCGACCAGATAGATGGTCAACGCGGCAGAACCGACGCCGAGGAGCAGCGCGGCGAGCGAAGCGAAGGTGATTCGGTAGAACAAACGCATGCTTGGACCCGGTTGGCGAGTGTGCAGGGCGAGCGGATTCGGCGCTGCCCGAGCTGCGGACTCATGCTCGCACAAGAGGCGGGGGCTGGCTAGCCGTCACACCGACGCGTCGCCCAGCTCGGCACTCGACGCGTGGCCTCCGTTTGCGCTACAAGCTGCCAACGCCAGCGCTGTGGGTGGCGTGCATGCTGAGGTCACATCCATGAACGACGGGACGAAGCCAGCGAACGACGTGCAATCGGTCGATACACTCACGGGACTATCCACGTCACAGGAGGTCTCGGCGTCATCGGCAGAATGCGCAGAAAGAGAGGCCGAACAGCTCCAAGCATCATCGAATGGTCGTGGCGCGGGGGAGCGAACGAAGCTGCAGAGCGGCAGGCAGGATCCGTTGCACGGTCAGACCTTGGAGATGATCGTCAAGCACCTGGTCAACACCTTCGGCTTCGAGGAGCTGGGGAAGCGGGTGCCGATTCGCTGTTTCACGCATGACCCGTCAGTCTCTTCGAGCCTGAAGTTCCTGCGTAGGACCCCCTGGGCGCGAAAGCAGGTTGAGGCGCTCTTCCTCTCGCTGAAGGGCTGAGCTCGCTTGCGAGCGCTTTTGATGACGTTGATGCAGCAGCTCTTGACGCGAAGCTCGCTCTTGTCGATCATCGCTGCACACGGCCGTCGCCGTATGCACTTGCCAGGAGCCACGCATGAAAGTCCTCATCGTCTACTGCCACCCGAACCCCAAGAGCTATTGCCACGCCATCCTCGAAACGGCGCGCGAAGCCCTGAGCGGCGCAGGGCATGAAGTCGTCGTCCGCGAGCTCTATGCGCTGGACTTCGATCCGGTGCTGGCCCCAGCCGATTTCGAGGCGCTGCAAGCTGGAAGCGGTCGCGCAGACGTCCTCGAAGAGCAGAAGCACGTGGCCTGGGCCGATTTGCTGCTCTACGTGTACCCCATCTGGTGGACCGGGCTGCCCGCCATGCTGAAGGGCTACATCGATCGCGTCTTCAACTACGGTTTCGCCTACGTTTTCGAGGCGACTGGCCCGGTTGGGCTGTTGAAAGGCAAGAAGAGCCTGGCCATCACCACCCAGGGCACCCCGCGCCCGTACTACCAGAGCACGGGTATGGAGGCAGCCATGGTCAGCACGCAGGACCAAGGTATCTGGGGCTTCTGCGGGATTGAAGCGCTCGAGCACGTGTTCCTGGGTGACGTCATCGGCTGTGGCGATGAGCAGCGCAAAGCCCTGCTCGAAGAGCTCGAGCAGCGACTGGCCGCTCTCTAGGCCTGGGCTGTGCAATCGCAGCGGGAAGCGTCTGCGCTTGCGGGGCAGTCATCGTCAGCGGGGGTGCGCGTTGTAGTGAAGGAGTCGCAAGACGTCGTCGTCCGGGGCGAAGACTCGCGGCGAAGCAAGCCCGAGGGGAACGGGACAAGCGCCCATTCGACAAAAATTCAGTCCTCGTCCAAGCGCGCAATCACCTTGCCCCAAGCTCGCTGCCCCCAGGCGCTGAGCTTGTGGCATTGGGCAGCGAGCTCGTGTCGCAGCTCCTCTCCGTCCAGTCTTCGCGCTTCGAGGAGTAGCTG
Organism: Myxococcota bacterium; assembly: GCA_034002465.1. Classification (GTDB taxonomy): domain Bacteria; phylum Myxococcota_A; class Bradymonadia; order UBA4248; family JAVFAO01; genus JAVFAO01. The sequence goes on along the minus strand of JAVFAO010000081.1, from coordinate 9,974 downwards.
CAGATCGGCGAGGTCTTGGACACCTCCTGCCTCGAGTTTGAGCAGCGCGAGGTCGAGGCTGGTCACCACGCGACAGCCCACGCTGGGCATGAACACCGCCCCCTCGAGGGCATCTCTCATGACGTGCCCTCGTCCGACGACCAGATCAACCGGTGGGTTGACGAAGCGGACCAAGCCGGCGAGCGGGTCCTCATCATCGCCGCTTCGGCTCTCGGCCCCCAGTTCGGGCGGCCAAAAGCCAGTCCGCAGCACCTGCGTGTGCATGGTCAGGAAATCGATGTCTGCGGTGTAGCGGGCCACACCTCTCAGCGCGAGCGCATGTGCGCCGATGAGGCAGTAGGGAACACCCTCGGCGTCAAGGATCGACTGGATTGCTGTGGCGAGCTGCATCTGTTGATCCTTCTGTCTGCAGTGCTTGGCGGGGCTGATTCTCCTGTATTCTCGAGAACCGATCCTCAGCTTGCGCGCCTTCTCTTTGGTCGCGCTCGACGAGCGCCGCCTCTCGAGGACTGACGGGGCTAGACTGCCCATCGCTCCCGTTCGGTGGCGTTGCTTCGTGAGTAGGAAGGGGGTCCGGGGACATACAGGAGCTGGGGCGTCGTCCAAGCTGGCGAAGGCGTCGGTGTCGGGCGAGGGCGTCGGCGAGCGTCGACGAGGGGGGCATGCTGGCGAGCAGTCGATGCAGGCCCTCTTGGGTCTCGAGCCAGACGCGTAAGCGTTCGAGGCCAAGCTCAGGCGTGACGAAGGCGTCACTGGCTTCGCGAGCTTGGCTGTGTTGGCCTCTCCTTCTCGACATCGCTCGGCTCTTTGCTGGAGGCGTCCCACCCTACCCTGCCTGACAGTCACCAAAGGAACTGCGTGGTCAAGCGCCATGCGCGGACGGTAGAGCGAGGCTAGAAGGGCTAGCGCGTCGTCTCGCGGACTCAGTCGCAGCAGGAGGCGGCCTCGATCTCGATGTCGAGGGTGAGCGCGAACGTGAGCTGGCCACATCCTTCGGCGAGGCTGGGGTAGGCGTTTCCGGCGAGGGTGACGCGACGCAAGAAATCGTCGCTATAGTTCGAACCGGTCCGATGGTACCCCTGGTCTTGGACGTAATTGGCCGTCATGGTAAAGGAATCATCGATGTTGCAGTCGTAGCCGAAGTCGCCTTTGACCGTGGGGAAGATGGACGAAGGTGAATAGTCGCGCAGGGCGTCTGAGAGGTCGAGGCTGAGCGCGAGCTTCTTCTGGGCGGTGCCGACGGAGTTCAGCTGTGCGCGGAGCTTGTCGTCGACGGTGTGCTCGAGCGTGACGACGAGGTTGCCCTCGCTGACGCGGTAGAGCTGGGTGCTCGTGCCGTCGTCGAGCTCGAGGCGAGCGTCGACGACGAGCGCGTCGAGGCCGCAGCCAAACTGGAGGCACTCGCCGGTTTCGGGATCGTAGGGATCCTCTTCGACCTCACAGGCGAGGGAGAGGCCGAGCAGCGCGACGACGACACTCAGTTTTCGATGCATGGTGTTCCTTCTCCTTCGGCTTGGCTTCCGTGCGCTTCGCGAACCGTGATGGTTTGCCCGGCACCGACGCACGGTCAGGGTGCTCCGGGCAATGATAGTCGATGAGGGCTGGTGGACTCAAGCTCACCAAGTGATGCAGAGAGGGATTGTGCTTGCGAGTGGCACTGCTCATCGAGGCAAGGTGCTCGTAGCCTGGGACGAGGAGCAGGTGTTCACGACCGCCTGCATTCGTTCGCTCTGTTTGGGGGGCTTCTGCGCCGGTGCAGCAACAGCAGCGCGAACAAGACCAGAGACCAGGACGACGTGCCCTGAGCAGAGAGGGAACAGCCCGAGTCATCCGAGTGCGGGGAGGCGTCGAGCCCCTCTGGCTCGACGGAGTCTGGGGTGGGCTCCGGCTCGACCACCTCGACCGGCTCGGGAGGCGGCGTGGGCAGCTCAGGCAGGGAGCGATACTCACAGAAGTCTTCACAGTTGCGCCGCACGCACCAACCAAAGTCGTTCACTGCTGCGCCTCGGTCGCTCCAAAAAAAAGAGTGCATGAGCAGCCCGCTGCGGCAATCGTAATCGGCACGACAGGCCACGGTCTCGGCGAAACACTGCGACAGCAGACAGCCGCCACACGCCGAGTCGGGGGAGAAGGCGAAGACGGAGGACACACAGCTCGCTGCGTCTCCGCAGCTCATCCAGCAATCGCCACCGCATCGACATTGCCGCAGACGCTCGAAGGGGGGTAGCGCCGACGGCGCGGCGGCGGCGAAACACTGATCAGCACAGCCGATGTCGCTGCAGCCGGCAGTACACTCGTCCAAACTCACACACTCGGGCAACGCAGCACAGGCCGCGCGCGCAACGGCACATTCCCCATCGGCAAGACAGGCCTCGCAGGACGGGACAGGGAAGTGTTCGCGAAACCAGGGGATGATGCGATCCGCCATCCAGGCGGACACGCGAAGGCTGGTTGCCACACCGCGACACTGGTACCCAATCGACTCGAGGATACCAGCTACCCTATCGGCGCCATCACTCACCACGATGGCAGGCCCGCCGTAGTCCCCCCAGCATACGCCTTCCTCGGCGGCGCGCGTCTCGATACCTTTCACACTCACGCCGACCGAGCCGAGCTCGAGGGCGAAGCTGCAGGAGGGAAAATGGCCTTTGTAGACTCCGAAGCCGGTGTGCGTGACTCGAGTACCGTTCTCGACGGCGTCGACGGTCGGCGAAAGAGGCGGAATGGGGGTCGGCATGTCACCATCGCCGTAGCTAAAGGTCGCAAGTCCCAGGCTGAAGCTGCCCCAAACCTCGATTTCGTCGATGGCATAGCTTCGACTCCCAAAGGAACACGCGAGCTCGATGCGGTTGGCGCCAGGTCCGCCGAGCCCACCGGGACGTTCGGCAGGAAGGAGATTGCCAGCGAGGGTCATCACCACGCCGCGCCCTCCCTCGAGGTGGATCAGCACACCGGAGCCAACGAAAGCACTGTCGTACGTCAATCGAATTGACGCGCCATAGGGATCGGCGATGCCGTAGACCGCCGCCTCAGCCTGGGACAAGGCAGGCTCGCGCTCTTCGCAGCCTGCTGCCAACGCAGCAAGCGCGAGAGCGATGAGTATTCCGCTGACTCTCGCCTGCGGCGCACAACAGCGAGCTTGCTCACACAGTCCACCCCAAAATTCGAGTGATTGTTCTCCCGTCATCGCTATCTCCGCCAAACAGGCAAGGCCAACGCAAACGAATGATACTCGAGGCAGAAGCAGCGTGCAATCGACAGCGAGCGAAGGTACTCCATCCACGTGCGTCGCTTCGCTCACTTGTTTGCCTTCCACTCATCGGCCTCTCCACCCAAGTTGACAGCGCCAACGCCAGCGAAAGATAGTCGACGCAGGACTGCCGTGCAAGCGCGAAGCGAAGTAGACGAACTTCCCTCTGCTTGTCCTGTGCGGTGCGTGCTGTCAATTCTAGGCGGAAAGCACGGGGGAGCAAAGCTCTGTCCGATAGCTTGGGCCATAAGCGCAGCGTCGCAGAGCGACAGTACTCAGTGCTGTGGCGGCTCAGCCCTCCCAACGAGCACAACGAAAGCCGAGATCATGACTGCGGCTGTTCGCTGCCCCCTGCCCTCGGTCGGCCGAGCGTACATGATACCTGGCGGAGTACCAACTGCCACCGCGCCCTACCTTCTCGCCTCCTGAGCGGGGCCCCACCGGGTCTCGTTGCGGATGGCTAGAATAGGCCGAATACCAATCCCAGACCCATTCCCAGACGTTGCCGTGCAGGTCGTAGAGCCCCCAAGGGTTGGGCTGCTTCTGCCCCACGGGGTGTGGATGTCCTCCCGCGTTGTCGGCGTACCAGGCCACCTCGTCGAGCAAGACGTGGGAATAGGGACCGCTCGTGCCTGCGCGACAGGCGTACTCCCACTCCGCCTCGGTGAGCAGACGATAGCCTGTGGCGCTGGGCAGCCAGGAGACCTTCGCTTCGAATACACGCTCTCCCGGCTTGCCCTCCACATTGCCAAGCCGATAGGCCTCCTTCAGTCCTTCTTCCCGTGAGCGGGCATTGCAAAAAGCGATGGCCTCGTACCAGCTTACGTTCTCCACCGGGGCGTCGAGACCGAGCGCTTGGAAGTCGCTGGGATTGTAGCCCATCAGCGACTCGAACAGGCCTTGTGTGACTGGATAGCGTTCGACCAGGAAGGGCCTCGTCAGCTCCACCGTATGCTGGAGCTCGTCAACTCGACGGCTCGATTCATTCTCTGGGGAGCCCATCTGGAAGCTCCCTGGGGCAAGCAGGACCCACCCCTCGTCCTCGGATTGCCACGCGGCGACGCCACCATCCTCGCCTGCGGCAGTGTCGTCAGGACGCAGCGAAAACGGGGTGGCGCTTGCGTTCAGGTCTTGCAGCCGCGCCTCCAGGGCCAGCAGCGACTCGAGCAGCTCGGACAGCGTCGCAAAATCGACCAGGGTGCCTCGCTCATCGAGGCGCGCAAGCTCTGCAAGCGACTCTCCCCTGGGCAGCCGAGCCGACAAGCGCACAGCAGGCATGCCAGGTGCCCGCAACTCGACCAGCAAGCGCTCCTCGAACACGGCAGGCGTCAGCCAGTCGAGCAGCACGCAGCGCTGGCGTTTTTGCACCGAGCGACTGAGCTGGATGCTCATCGTCGGCACTTCGTCCACCGAGAGTCGTAGCGAGCTGCCCTGCGCCGTCGCGAGCTCGAAACCAGAGCTGCCCCACCGCAGCCGTAGGGCCTCGAGCTGCAACTCCCCTTCGCGCAGTCTGGGTTCAGTGCGCAAACGCTGAAGCAGCTTGCGCAGGTTGAGCGAATCGGCTTTCTCCAAGGTCGACATGGCCCCATCCTCGTATCGGCACAGTCCAGAGCGATGCTAGCGCAAGCAGGGGCGATTGCCCATCTTCTTGTCGATTGGGCGCTTGGCCTGTTCTCCCAAGTCTTCTTGTTGATTGGGCGCTTGGCCTGGTCCCCCAAGTTGTTTGAAGAATTGCCTCCAGGTGATGCGCATCGCAGCACGAGGAATACGAAGAGGGAGAGCTCGTCAGCAAGGGCACCTCATGAGTTCGCTCAGTTCGAACGTGAGTGGAGAGCAACTCGGCTACTCCGTCCGCGTCAACGAAGCAGGATGCCACCACGGGCCGTCACGCCCTCACCGATGTGGGCAACCTGGCCAGCAACAGGGTCGCCGCTTGCCCTGCACCAACTCGGCACAGAGCCGCTCAATGTGGTGGCGCCGCGTCTCTGCCTTCTTCACCGAGATGACCCAGCAAATCCACTCATTGCGAGCGAGCGGCGTGAGCGCGTTCCAAAGCGCTCGCGCCTCTGATGATGCCTCCAGTGCCTCGCGCAGGTCTGCAGGCAACGCGTGAACGACACCCGAAGCGAGCCCTGAGCTCATCACGTCCGCACTCACCCTTGCCCCCTCACCAACAACAGCGCTTGGTGTCTGCGGCAGCGCCGGCTTCGAGATCCTGTCCGTGTCGCTGCAACTGCCGCGTGCAGCTTCCTCGAACAGTATGGACAGCATGGTGCTTTCATCAAGGGCGGCGGAGCTCAGTGTTGTATTCTGTCACATTCCCGATGGACATCTCTCGGGTTATCCCGCAAGATGAAAGTCGGCACGCGCGTCGCTGCCAAGCCCACGAAAAAAAAAAAGCATGAGCAATGAGCACAACCGGCGCCACCTTGCTTTGGCCTTCGCTCGCTGTCGACCTGTGCTGCTTTGTGCCCTACCCCTCTGCCTCGCCCTTTGCTCCTGCGAGGATTCCGGGCAAACCCTTCCCGAGGAGGAGCTCGACCAGAGCGAGCAGCTCGACGATACCCCCGTCGAGCTGCCTGAGCAGGAGCTCGACGAACAGGAGCTCGACGAGGCAGAGCTGCCGTGTACCGAAGGCGCGGTGCGGGATCCAGAGCCTTGGGGCTCGCTCTGCTGCCTCTACGAAACCTGCATCGACGGCGTCTGGGTCCCCGTCCACTGCGACTGCCCGGAACCACAGCCACACGCGTGCACTGCAAACGTCCATGAGCAAGTCCTCACCCTGCCGGTGCAGTTCGGCCTGAGCACCATCGCGCTGCCCAGGGGCTTTGTGATGACCCAGATTCCCGAGGGCAGCGGTGCCATATTCCAAGACATCGAGGCCGGCCTCTTCGGCTTCGTCGCCGCCACACCCTCCCCAAGCTGCTGCTTGCCCCCCGACGACAACAGCCGCTTCGCCAGCGCCGCTCTTGGTCCCAATGGCGTTGCCAACGACGAGGACGACAACGTGCCCCAGATTGGGCTCGCCCAGAGCTTCCACCCTCCGCTCGACTGGGACACGCCTGCCGACTTCCCTTTCGCTCCCGTCCCGAGCACACGCTTCGAACTTCTCTTCGAATACGGTGAGCAGAGCGTCAACCCGCACACCAGCAGCCGCGACGCTGCGGGCCTACGTGACGCCCTCTTCCAGGCCGTCTCCGGTACCGCCGTGAACGGCGAAGCCTCAGCGCCCTGCGCCCGGCTGCAGGTCTGGTGGCTCGAACAGTGGCGCTCTGATCCCTGGATAGCAAACAGGCCCGAAGGCCAGCCGCTCTTGGTCAGCACGGTGCTGGTCGCTTGTGAGCAGTCCCCTCTCGCTGTGGGGATGCAGCGACTGGTCGAAGACGTGTTCGGTGGGACCCACACCGCGCCAGGCAATTACTCAACGGATCGGCAGTACGGACTCTACTTCTGCCAGAAGGTCTTGCAAGAAACCAGCGGCGCATCGCTGTTGCGGGTTCCCGTGGAGTACTACCCCATCGCTGGCACACTACACCTCGCTGCTGGTGAGCGCTTCCTCGAGTGGTCGCGCGAATGGCACTACGACCCCTTAGTCAACGAGCTCGTCATCGACTTGAGTGCTCTCAGCGAGGCGGAACGCGAAGCGCTCAGCTACAGCGGGCTCCAGTGGGGCGAAGTGCACATAGGCTAGTTGGCGAGGACACGATTCCTCAGCTTGCTCGAGTAACCAGGACATTCGCGCTTGGCAACGAGCGTTCGCATTCGAACGATTGGCCGTCTCGGCGCAACGCTACGGGACGCCCTGTTCCAGGGCGTCTCGGGCAAACCCGTGCGCAGCGAAGCGTCGACACCCTGCGCAGCGCCACACTCGCGCTCGGCAGTAGCCCAGTGCTGTTGGTTGAGGACTGAGGGCTACAGGTTGGCGCCAACACGCTGCCATCGAAAGCCAACCGCCGTTGCCTCACCAGCCCCACGCTCGAGCTGAGCACGCCGCTCACGGTTTGACAGGCCCACAGAGCGGGTAGAGCGGCAGCAGCCAAGCCAGGTGAGCGAACAGAACCCAGGCGAAGGAGAACAGCCAGGTCAAGCAAGCAAGCGCAAGCACCACCGTGCGCTTCCGCTCTCTCACGAGCCACACGCCCAGTCCGACGGCGACGACGGGAACGACGAACCACCACAGCTCGGCCTCGACCACGAAGCGCGTGACCGCAGGAAGGGCCAAGTGTCGCTGCTCGTCGAAGCGACATGGGAGCTGCACCGCGAGCGTCAACGTGTTGTAGGCTAGGACGTAGAACCCCGAGAGCAGCGACGCCAGTCCCGCCGACCCCATCAAAACGAGCGCTTGCGCTCCGCCCTCAGCTGCTGCCTTCACGCTCAGCTCCTTGGGTTTGACCTGATGCAGGCAGCGACCCGGTTGACAGCGGAGCTTCGTCAGCCCGTACCCCATCGGCTGGCCAGCGCCGACGCTCATCGAGGAGCGAGACAGGTACCTCGAGCCAGGCTGCAACGGCCTGAGCAACCCAGTCGAGGACCTCATCGCCAGAACCGTCGACCAAGATGCGCTCGTGTTGGTCAACCTTCACCACGACCCGCCGTCCAGTGACTCCCTCTGTGTCCGTGTACTCAATCGCAGAGACGCTGCTGGCGCGAGCACATGAGGTGACGCCTGTGTGCACCCCCCTCTCGTTCATGGTCACAGTGGTGCTGACATAAGTCGCAGCCAGACCGATGAGCGAGAACAACATGAAGGCCAAACCGATGATGAAGACGAGGGGGGCGAACGGCCCGATGACGATACCCGCGAGCAACGACAACACCGCCAACCCCAACAGCCAGGGCCGAGCCCCGATAGGGCCCGAGAAAACGCGCAGCTTCAGCTCAGAGTCGGTGCCCCAGACTTGCAGCGCGGTCGGATGTTTAGCCGGTCGGGGCCTCGCCCGCAGGCGTGCCGGAAGACTCGACCTGGGTCTCAGCGCTTCCTCTCCCAAGGGCTCACTTGTACAATCAACGGCAGACGGCTCCATCTTTCCCTCACCAACAACCATCGCTAGCCAGCCCGCTTGCAGGCGTCTCAGCTTGAACACGCCCACGCATGGGAATAGCGCAGCAGTCCCTCCCTGTCGATGGTGCAGAGGTTGCGGTCTCTCGCGCCACCTCGAACGATGGGAGGCACTCTGGGTTGGCTCCTCTGAACCGAGCAAACAGGCAAGCGGCCTTCACCTCCTTCGCGTCCTTCGTTGCGACGCACCTTGCTGGACACCCCCATCTCGAAGATGCTCGGAGCTGGCGTTCGAGCTCTGGCTGCGCACACGCAACCAATGACCTCACAGGAACACCGCACGATCCAACGAGGAGCCTGCGACGAAGGCAATGACCCTGCAATGCACACTCTGTCCACGCTACTGCCGCCTCGCCCCAGGCCAGGTCGGCGACTGCAGGGTGCGCTACCACCACGACGGCAAGCTCGTCTCCCTGGTCTACGCCCGCCCCGTCGCGCTGCACCTCGATCCCATCGAGAAAAAGCCGCTCTTCCACTTCCTCCCTGGCTCCAACATCCTCTCCGTCGCCACCGTCGGCTGCAACCTGCACTGCGCCAACTGCCAAAACTGGCAAATCTCTCAGGCCGACCCCTGGGACAGCGAAGCAGTCCCCTTCGAACCCCACGAGCTGGTCGAGCTCTGCGTCGACCAAGAAAGTCCAAGTATCGCCTTTACCTACACCGATCCGGTGGTCTTCTTCGAGTACACCCTCGACACCGCGCGCGCCGCTCGACACCAAGGCATCAAGACGGTGCTGGTGAGCGCAGGGTACATCAATGAGGAGCCGCTGCAGCAGTGGATCCCTTTCATCGACGCAGCAAACATCGACCTCAAGGCCTTCGACGACGACTTCTACCAAAACGTCTGCGATGCACGACTCGACCCTGTCCTGAATACCTTGGTGGCGCTCAAGAAAGGCGGCGTCTGGCTCGAACTCAGCAACCTGCTCATCCCCACCCTCAATGACAGCGACGCAATGATTCGCGACCTCTGCCGCTGGGTCCATAACGAGCTCGGCGCCGACACCCCCCTGCACTTCTCTGCCTTCACCCCTCGACACAAGCTCTCGACGCTGCCCAGAACACCCCTGTCGACGCTGCTGCGCGCCCGAGACATCGCCGTCGCCGAGGGCCTCCACTTCGTCTACCTCGGCAACGTCCTCGCCGAGGACGGCGGTCTCACCCGCTGCCCCCACGACGGCACCCCGCTGCTCGAACGCAGAGGCTTCGAGCTCGTCCTCAACCGCCTGAAGGACGGCGCCTGCCCCCACTGCGGCACAAGCATACCGGGTCGCTGGAGCTCAACCTGAGCTGAGCTCTGCACCACGAAGTGCACGAAGTGCACGAAGAGAAAGACTGCGCCAGCTGAGCGCTATGGTGTGTGGGGGAAGTTGGCGAGATTGCGCGATGAAGGGTGGCGGGCGCGATGAATCGCGCCCCTACGAACCACTCAACACTCCAAACAGACCAAGCGAGGGTTGCGGCGACGCAACGAACGGTGGCGGGCGCGATGAATCGCGCCCCTACGAACCACTCAACTCGAAACAGACCAAGCGAGGGTTGCGGCGGCGCAACGAACGGTGGCGGGCGCGATGAATCGCGCCCCACCGGACCACTCAACACTCGAAAAAGACCAAGCGAGGGTTGCGACGGCGCAACGAACGGTGGCGGGCGCGATGTATCGCG
>JAVFAO010000080.1:0-20801 GCA_034002465.1 Myxococcota bacterium | reverse complement strand
AGCAGCAGGGCTGGAGTAGAGCTATCGAGCGAGCCGAGCTCCATGGCGCTCGCGCTCGCGATGTCGGACTCGTCATCGACAGGGATGAGCTCGACGTCGAGGACGTCATCTTGAATGACGAGATCGTAGAGGGGTTCCTGAGCCATCATAGCATGCTCTCCTTGCACGCAACGGCTCTCATCCTGAGAGCCTCGAACACGAATGTGGGCATGGCGACGCAAGGCGCGCCACTGCCAGCTCATCGAGCGGTGGTCACACAGCCGCCCCATGCGGGGAATCACCGTCAAGTGCAGTGTGCCACGGTGCAGCGGATGCACAAAAAATGCACCTTCTTGTCGAGCCGGCGCTTGGCCTGTTCCCCTAACCTAACGACTTGTCTCTTGGCGTTGGCGCGCCGCAAACGACCGAAGAACGGGGTGTGAAGCGAGCTATGCGGCGCGTCGGCGCTGCTCGCGTTGGCCGAGCATGCGCAAACCCAGCTCCAAACTATGTTCCATGGCTCTGGAGACGACCTCGAGCAGATCTCCGGCGCCGTCACTGCAGAGCGCATTGTAGTAGTCTGCACGCATGGTCGCTGGCACCAGCAAGGCGGGGTAGCCTTCGCGCATGAGCCAGTAGCTGAGCAGCAGTCTTCCTGCGCGTCCGGTGAGCTTGTCGAAGGGGAAGATACTCATGAACTCGTAGTGAACCAGGGTGGCCGCTTGAATGGGATGCAAGCTACTGAGCTCGCTCTCGATGAGCTCGACGAGCTTGCGCAGCCGATAGCTGATGGCTTTGACGGGCGCACAATTCTGCATGTAGGCGCCAAGCGGTGCCTCAACCTTTCGGTAGCGTCCTGCGTTTTCGTCGGAGGGGGCACAGAGGACGTGCACCCACTTGAGGGTCTCGAGCGCAATCGGCTGCTTGAGGGAAGCCGCGTCAGAGACCTGCTCGAAAGCACCGTAGAGTCGCGAGACGCTGTCGAGCAGCGCCTGCTCACAGCAATCCTTGCCCGCTTCATTGCCGATGCCGCGGACGAATTCGGCTTCACTCAGGACCACGCCTTCAAGGGCATGGTCGAGATACACCCAGGACATTCGAACATGCTCCTGCCATTGCCGCAATTGCTCTGCAGGCGTACGGCGCAGCGTGTTCTTGAACTGGGCGTTCTTCAGATCGAGATTGAGCAGCGTGAGCTGTTGCATGGAAAACTCCTTGTCGGATCGTGACGTTCCCCAGACGACACTACGACCCAATCCGCAAGGAACTCCGATGACAACCGTCACCGCGTACCCAAACTTCAAGGTAGCGGGGCAGCGGCTTGGACGCAAGTGCTTTTTTGCGACCAGCCGGCTTCCCCCTCAGTCCCCGTTCCTACTCCTTTCTGCCGCTATGGCAGCAGGGAGGGCGCCGCCTGACCGGGCTCGGCGCGAGCCTTTTCGAAATCCAGGATCAACGCGAAGGCTTTCTCTCGCGTCGAAAAGTCTGGATACAGGGGGCTGCTGCTCACCCCTAGACGAGCCAACAGGAAGGCCGCGTCAATGCGCACCTGTTGCGCCAAATCGAGAGCGGTCGCGATAATCCTCGTGCACTCCTGTGCACTGTGAAAGCCCATGCCATTGCTCGCCGAAACATAGTCCCAGCGCATCTGGGCGCGCCACATACCATCGCGGAGCAAGGTGAGCTGCTCTGCGCTTGCGCCAGCCTGCTCGCAGGCGGCGATATCGAAATGCGCATACACTATCGTGTCCTCGGCCCGAAGATTGAGCTCGTAGAGCTTGTTCTGCCCAAGCTCCACTCTCTCGGTGATCTCCTCTTCACTCCAACGATGGCATACGTTGCACGAACGGCTCACCGCCAAGAGTGGACTCTGCACATGGTGATCTGTGTACTTCACGCCCCCCTCGGTGCGATAGGGCATGTGGCAATCGGCGCAAGAGACATTGCGATAGGCGTGGATACCCGTGCTGAAGATCTCATAGTCGGGATGCTGCATCTTGATCATCCGCGTACCGCTGATCGGATGGATCCAGTCGTAGAAGTCGGGCCGCTGCTCGTAGTAGGCCTCGATCGCCTCAATCCCTCTGCCCTCATCCCACGGAAAGGCCAAGTAATTGCCCTTCTTGGCAAAAGTCTGAGGCCCCTGGTCCTGGTCGGGGTCGTTGGCGAAGTAGTACTCGACATGGCACTGGGCGCACACCAAACTGCGCATCTCTTGATGAGAAGCGCTGTCGATGTCTCGCCCTTGGCGTTCGAAGGCCTCTCGCAAAGCGGGACGGCTGATGCGCAGGTTCATGGTGGCAGGATCGTGACAGTCCAAACAGCCTATCGAATTGTGAATGCTGTCCCGATGCTCGTCGAACGTGCCCGCGTAAAATGCGGCCACCCCCATCTCGTTCATCATCCTCGGGACATCGGTGCCCTTGCAGGTCCAGCAGGTCGCCGGCAAGCCCGTGTCAGTACCGTCGGGTCGCGTCGTGCGATGGGTGGTCTTGACGTCTTCGACGGCCCAAAAGTGCCCTCGCGCCTGCTTGAAATCACGGCTGAATGGGTAGCCTGCAAAGAGCAACACCTGGCGTGGATCGATGCTGAGATAGTCGCGAGGAAAGGAGCCGCCAAACTTGGTCAAGCTGTCACTGCGCTGAGTCTCCAAAAAACTCTCGTACTCCCTTGGGTAGTTCACACCCCAAAGCGAGCTGTCAGACTCCCACTCGGCCACCGGCTGCAGCACCATCTGAGGCTGGATGGTCTCCCAGCGCCGCTCCATGATGGAGACCACCAACATCCCAACACCAAAGCTCGCCAGCAAACAGCCCACGAAGACCAGCCAAGGCAACACCTGCTGGCCAGGAAAGCCCTTCCTTCCACCAAGCGACTGGCTCCTCTCCGCCTGTGCAGCTGAGGCAGGCGACTGGCCTGAGGCACCCAGCTCCGCGGAAGCGGGCACCTCGCTCGCCGCTTCGCTGCGCTCGTCGATGGGCTCCTCTGCCGCAGCCTGTTTGGACGCAGCACCCTCTCCATCATCGGCACCATCAGCACCCTGACGCGGCTTCGGACTCGCTTCTGGCGCTGCTGTGCTCGACGTGTCCTCACCACTCTCCGCCATCTGCAAGCTCTGCGCTTCGTCCTGCTCCAGCGGCTCACCGTCACGCGCTGGCTGCACCTCCGTGCTCTCGCTCTGAGAGGCTTGCCCCTTCTTCTTTTTGGCGCTCATGCTCTACCTCGATGATGGCATTCCAGGCACACTTCCAGGCCTCTTCTCGTCCGTCGGGATTCCCGCCGAGGGAAGCCGCGGGCGCCGCACATGCGGCGAGCTCGACAAGCTCTGGGTCAAGCCGTGGGGGGTCTCGCGATGGCAATCCCAACACAATCGCTCATGCTGCGAAGAGCCCATCGGCGTATTCATGATTTGATGTTCATGACAACGAACACAGTTCGACTGAACGACCGGTACCGCCGCTGGGTTGAGAATCAACACCTGCGGCTCCAGCCGCAACGTGAACATCGTCGAATGCCGCATCCCGTCCATCGCCTTGAAAGCGAGCTTGTTCACCACGTTCTCCTGCGGAACGTGACAATCATTGCAGACGGCGACCTCTTTGTGACTGCTCCGCTCCCAGGACGCATAGTAGGGCGTCATGATATGACAGTTGATGCAGGCCTTCGGATCGTCGGTCAGATAGCTCGCCGCGTTGCCAACCTGAAACGTCAACAAACCCAAACCGCCCAAGAGCCCACCTGCCACCGCCCAGGCGTATCGCCAGCGAGCCCCCGCCCGCCAGACCGCAGCCACGGCGATGACCAGCTGGCGCATCGCCAGGTGGGGGCTGAACATGCTGCATACCCCCGCGGGCTCGCGCCGCTGCATCTCCTCGCCTCCTGGCTTCGACTTCTTGTCCATTGGGCACTCGGCCTGGTCCCCCAAGTTTTCGAAATCTGGCCTTCGCATGCGCTCCCCAGCCACACACCCAGAAACAGGATTGAGCGTACCAGAATGCTAGAATCATGCAAGCGCAGAAGCGTCGCTCGCCACACGACTCGTGCCTGCACTCCATCTGAATGTCGAGAAGATACGACCGCTGTACAGGTCAATACGCACCAGCACGGCGCGACTCGCAATCACCCGAAAGCGAACGGTCGCGCTGGGCCAACAACGACGCTGCTAACGCAAATTCCTGAGTAATAGCAAGAAGATCCGAAGGAATTCCTGATGTCTAGAGGTCGGTGCCCGAGAGCGCGCTGAGCCTCAGTGCAACCCCGCTTCCACCTCGCGCATGTACTCACCCGGCTCATAGGCCTGCAGCTCGCTCACGAAGCGGACACCTCGCTCTTCGTCTTGGCGCAGGCGCGGCCCATCCTCGTCGTGGATCATGACAATCTGGGTCCCAAGCACCATGAGCGCCGCTTCCTGTGAGGCGCGGGCCGTGTTCACGTCCAACGAGGCGATCACCCGCTGTTCGTTGTCCGCGCTGCCGAGCAGACGCAGAGTCCCGTCACGCTCTGCACCCAAGCAGAGGATCTGTGAGAGGTTGCTCAAGCGCCCTTCGAGCTCGAGCACGCCGATCCGGCTCGGCTTTTGCTTGCCCAGCTCGAGGCACCACAAGACCCGTCCCGCATCGATGACCGCGAGCACGGCTTTGCCCTTGCGCCGAGTGAAGGCCATCGCTTGAACAGCCGGCAACGCGAGATGTCGACGCTCGCCATTGGCGAGCTCGACGAGGGTCACGCCAGCGGCATCGGCGAGGGCGAGGTGTTTGCCGGCCCGATCGATGGCGAGCGTGCAGACGGAATCGGCGTTCTCCCACTCGAAGCCGCTCGAGCGGATGCCATCGAAGACCTGCACCGCCGAGTTGTCGACACCGACGAAGCCATCAGCGCTGGCCGCGAGCAAACGCAGGGGTTTTTCGAAACGGCAGTACTCGATAATGCTCTCCTTCTCGACCTCGATACCCACCACTCTGCCGTCTTCGAGCGCTACCAACAGCTCGCGCTCGGTCAGGGCGGCCGATGCCAGCGGCGCCGGCAGGGGTCGGATCGGAAGGATGCTGCGCTCCTCGGCGAGCTCAGCGGTATAACTCTCTACTCGCAGGCCCACATAGACCGAGCCATCTGGAGCCACCAGCTCGCTGACGAATCCAGGCACCCGCCGCCCAGTGCGCAACACCTTTCGGCCAGTGTTGGCATCGAAGAGGCTGACGTGGGCGTCCTCCTCGCCCACGGCGAGTAGGCTCTTGCTCGGCAGGTAGGCGAGGCAGGTGGCGGAAGCGGCGGCGCAGAGGGGCTGGTTGCGATCGGGGCGCAAGGGGTCGATACGGTGGACCTCGCCATTGAGCAGCGAGGCGAGCATCGCCTCGCCACTGGGCAAGAGCGCCAGTCCAGTAACGGGTGCGCCGAGTGGGTGACGACAGAGCTCTTTCTCGGAGTCGAAGTCGAGCACGCGCAGCTCGTCGGCAAGGGCATAGCACACGAAGCGAGAGAGGGGATCGACCACCGCCAGGCTGACCCGCTCGGGCAATGCGAGGCTTCGCGGGTCACCGAGTTCTTGTCGATTGGGCGCTTGGTCTGTCTCACCGAGTTCTTGTCGACTGGGCGCTCGGCCTGTTCCCCCCACTTCTAGACGACTCGAGTCGCTCTCCCAGAGAATCCGAGGGTAGCGTATCGCCTCATCTTCGAGCTGAGCACACGCTTGCCAGCGCTGTCCAGCGCGGACCTCCCGCTGCCACCAGAGCTCACCGTCGGGGTTGCGTTGGAGCGCGGCGAGGCGCGCATCCGAGGTCCAACGAATCTCCTGGCAGGCACAAGGAAGTGGTGCGATGAGCAAGATTTCTGCAGCTTCAGTCGACCAGACCCGCACACAGGGTTCCTGGTCGAGGACCGCCAGGAGCCCTCTCTGGGGTTCGAAGGCGAGGCTTACGATGCCGTAACGATGCCCGAGTTGGGGCACGAAGTCGACAGGTCGCGAGAGTCGGAGTTTGCGGGGGATGATGCGGTGTGGAACGTCCAAGCCAGAACCTCCGCTCGGCAAGGTTGGCGGCGCAACGCGCAGACGGCCCAACCTTAACCGCGTCAGCCCGTGAGGGCAATGGACGTCGGTCAGAAGGAATAGCGCCCTTGCAGAAAGACGGTATTCGGACCAGCGGTTCGATTCCCGAACTTGGAGTCAGGCTCCCCGCCATGAAGCAGGGCACCGGCGACGAGCTCGGTGTTTTGCCAGAATTTGAAGGAGAGGCTGGGGAAGGCGATGAAGCTCAGCCCGCTGATGTCGAGAATGCCGAAGAGGCGCAGCAGGATCTGCTCGTCGAAGGTCTTGAAGTCGGAGCCAGCGACGATGTAGTCGCCAATTGCCTCCGTTCCAAATTCATCCACGAATCCATGCAGATACTGAACATTGACATACCACCACTTGGTGAAGGTGTAGTCGAGTCCTGCGGTGAGCTTCCAGAAGCTACCTGGCTTGAGTTGGGTCTCTCGGAAGAGCTGATCGTTGATCTGCACATCGAGGGCGACGCCGTCGTGGAAGGTCATCGCGAACTCGCCCCAGAGCCCCATACCGCCCAGGAAGTCGAGGGAAGTCGCGAAATCGCCCCCCACGACATGGACGCGCGGGTAGACGAGGAGCACGTCGGTGTATCCTACGAGGCCCTCGAGGGCACCATCAGAGTAGGTGTTGAGCAAGGCTAGAGTGCCCTCGATATCGTTGAGGTCGGGCAAGGGGAAGACCGCTCCGTTGCGAATGGCGGAGACGTCGACATCACCGGGCTGGTGGTTGTGGTCGTAGCCGTAGTAGTACATCGCGCTCACATCGACACCCAGAATCGAGACCCCGAGGCGCGCGCCAAGCTGGGTGTTCTCAAGTGTCATCTCGGGCTCAACGACGCGAACATCGTATTCTACTCCACCACCCTTCTTCAGAAACACCTTCTGCACGTCGACGAGATTGTTCAGGAGTTGCGCGCGCACGAAGCGGCGGAACTGGTCGGGCTCCGAGAAGGCGTGCAGGGCACTTTTGGGGATCAGTCCAGAGCGAAAGACGGGAACTGCAATGAGCTTGAGGTTGAGCTCATCGAGGATAGGGGTCTCCTCGCCTTCGATCATCCAGCCGGGGTTGATGCTGAGCGAGACCATCTCATTGGCGACGCGGCGTCCGAAGTCGATGGGGTCTTCGAGGTCGTAGCCATTGATCACCGAGGTGGGGTTGAACCGGTCTCCAGAGCCCCAGTCGGCGATCTGTCTGCCGATGCGCAGGTCCATGCCACTGAAGATGAAGTCGGCGATTTCGAGGTAGAGGCTCTCACTCTCGAAGTAGTAGCTCTCGACCTCGGAGCGGGAAAGCAGAGAATCGAAGCGATCGACGGTCGAGCGACCACTGTAGACCACGCTCAGGTCAGCGATCGCCGAGACCGCTCCCCAGCCCAGGGCCATGGTGAGGCGCGCGGTGTTGTCGAGGCGCTCGAAGGCGTAATCCGGCGCGTCATCGGGTGCGTCGTTTCCGGGGATCGAAGCGCGCAGGTCGCTGCGGATCTCGCCGCGATAGTCGAAGAAGCTCTGCGCGCTGGCGACAGAGCAGAGCAAGCTCATACTGAGTCCACAACACAGGACGCAGAGGAAGCGTAGCCAATGCCGTTCTTGGGATCGTTTGCTCATCGTGCCCTCGGAGAAGAGGAAGTGGAAGTGCAACAGGTTCAGGAGGAGCCGACTGAGAAGCGGGCGCGCTCGCCTTGCCCCTCTTGCAGCACGAGGTTGACCGTCACCAGGCTCTGCAGGAGGACGAGGATGGCCGCCTTTTTCATGCGGGTTCGACGGGCAAGCTGGCGTGCCGTCGCCGAGCCATGGGTTTTCAGCGCCCAGATGATCTGCCTGGCGATGGCGGGGCCATCTGGGATGGCCTCGGTCAATGGCAGGAGAAGCTCGAGCCGGTCTTCGACGCTGGGTGCAGAGGCATCGGTGGTCCCAGGCGCAACCCGCCGTGAAAGCCTGGGGATGGCAGGATCGGAGCCACTCGAAGGCGAGGGTGGAGCGAGCTCGGCGCTGCTCTCCTCTCTCCTAGTCTTCTTGTTTCCCCGGCTCCTGGGCGCATTCTGCTTGGTCTCTCTGCTGACACGGCGCACGAGCACTTTGGGCCCGTCTTTGGACTCCTCACCCTGACTCTCGCCGCCATCGACCACGGCGACGATGCCGATGGGTCCAGTGCTTCGACGCGGCTCCTCGGTTGTCGACGCGAGCGCCTCTTGCCTTGACGACGTCGTATTCTCATCGCGTCCGTTTTCGCCCTCAACCATACCTAGCTGCTCAGCACACTCGCTGGCCCTCTCGATAAGCTCGGCCAAGAAGCTCTCGATGGGGCTCTCGACTCCCCAGAAGGGGGGAGGGCCAAGGCGCCGCAAGAGCGAGAGGGGCAACTCTGGGCGTGCGATGTGGAAACGGAAATCAGCGAAGTCATCCTGCTGCTTGTAGAAGTTGCTCAGCTCATTCTGCCGCAGCGCAACGCCGAGGTGCTCGTTACCTGGGCCTCTGGGCTCGTCGTCGATGTCCTCGCCGCTGCGCTGTGTACGCAGCGCCTCGAGCACCTCATCACGGGTCTTGCCGCGCAATTGCAGCAGCAGGAAAGGATCCTTGTCCAGGCTGTCACCGAGCACGTAGTGCACCGCAGCGATGTGCTTGCACAGTCCTGCCCAATCAGGGCAGCTGCAGGAGGCGCGAATCTCACGCTGTCTTCGGGGGAAGAGGCTGAGTCCGCACTGCTCGAAGACCTCGCACACCCCCTCGGGCAGCTCCCCAGCGAGCAGAGACGCGGTGAAAGCGGCGCGATCGCCAAGCATCTCGAAAACCTTGCCCCACTGTGGCGGCGTCAGAACACGCAGCTGCAAGCTGACCTTGTAGGGGGCATTGCGCCTCCCGGCCACCAGCGCCTCTGCTTTGCCGTTGCTGACCTTGAGCTCCGTCACCAAGCCATCACTGGCATAGGGGATGCCGCGCGGCAAGCGAGCAGCGTGACTCGCGCTCATAGACTGCACCGCCTCTATCCAGCGCTTCCCCCACCAGGTCTGGGCGAAGTTGGAGCTCACGGCGCTCATGCTGCTGGGCACGGCAGGCTTCTCTCGCGCAGGCTCGCGACGCGGCGCACGTTGTTGCTGGGCTCTGGCGTTGGGCGTCGGCTTTTTGCTGGGAGAGGCCCGCGGCGGGCGCCCGTTACTGCCCTTGTGGCGATTGCGCGGGTCAGCTTTCTCGGCCTGGACTGTGGAGCTGGCGTCGAAGACCCGGCGACGGAGCACACCCACGACCAAGGGGTCGCCAGCGTTGCTTTCGGGGCGGGCCTGCAGGGAGTCAGCTCCCTTTTTCGGGTCAGTCGACATCGTCGATGGTCGCATCCGAGCTGAGGCTGACAAGATCGCGAATGGCGTCGGTGTCGAGCTCGGTCACCCAAGCACCGGTCGAATCGACGATCGTGTCGGCGAGGTTACGTTTTTCTGTGAGCATGCTGTCGATTTTTTCTTCGAGGGTGCCGATGGACAGCATCTTGTGCACCTGCACATTCTTGGTCTGTCCAATTCGGAAGGCCCGGTCGGTGGCCTGATCTTCGACCGCAGGATTCCACCAGCGATCGTAATGAAAGACATGCGTTGCCGCGGTAAGGTTCAAGCCGGTGCCGCCTGCACGCAAGGAGAGCACGAAGAAAGGCGGCCCGTCATCGTCCTGGAAACGCTCCACGAGCTCGTCCCGCTGTTGTTGCGGCACGCCTCCGTGAAGGAAAGGAACATCCACGTCGAAGCGCTCTTGCAGCACCGACACGAGAATATCCCCCATCTGCTTGAATTGTGTAAAGATCAAGGCGCGCTCGCCCATGTCACTGAGCTCTTCCAGCATCTCGAGCAGGCGGGTCAGCTTCCCGCTGCGCCGCGGCTCGAAGGCCTTGTCGTTTTGCACGAGGTGCGGGTGATCGACCACCTGTTTGAGGCGGGTCAGGAGCGCCAGGATACGTCCATGTCGCGCGATGCCCTGGGCGTCATCGATGTTGTTCATCGCCGCGTCGACCAAGGCCTGGTAGAGGGTCGCCTGCTCGCGGGTGAGCGTGCAATAGACCTTCATCTCCATCTTCTCGGGCAGATCCTTGATGACGCCCGGATCGGTCTTGACCCTACGCATGATGAAGGGTCCAACCAGACGCCGCAGGCGCTCGAGCGCGACTGCGTCGTGATAGCGCTCGATGGGCAGCGCGTAGGAGCGGCGGAACTTCTCGAAATGACCAAGCAGTGAAGGATTCAAGAAGTCGAGGATGGCCCACAGCTCAGAGAGCCTGTTTTCGATGGGTGTTCCAGTCAGCGCGACTCGAAATGCTGCGTCGATTTCGCGGACCGCCTGGGAGCGCTTGGCGGTGACGTTCTTGATGGCCTGCGCTTCATCGAGGACGAAGCGGGCCCATGGACGCTGCTTGAGCAGCTCGACGTCACGCGTGGCGAGCCCGTAGGTGGTGATGACCACGGTGTGAGGCTTGGCCATCCGAGCCTCGAGCTCCTCGATGCTGCTCGCTCGCTCATTGCCGTGGTGGCGAATGACCGGCAGCTCCGGCGCGAAGCGCTGCAGCTCACGCTGCCAATTTCCCACCACGCTGGTGGGGCACACCAACAACGTTCCCCGGCGATCATCGGGAAGGATTTCGGCATGATGCAGCAACTCGGCGATGAGCTGGATGGTCTTTCCAAGGCCCATGTCGTCAGCCAAACAACAGCCGAGCCCAAGGCGTGACTGATAGGCCAACCACGACAGACCTCGCTCCTGATAGGCGCGCAACTCACCTTGAAAAGCAGAGGGCACTGCAATGGCGCTCTCCTCACCCACATCGGCGTTGGCGAGCTGTGCCGCGAGCTCAGCGATGCGGCCTTCGACCACCACTTCGATGTTGGAGTTGGGCGCGTTGGGATCAGCGAGTCCAGTGAGCGCGCGGCTGAGCGCCTCGAACCGACTCATCGTCCCGCAAGCATTTGCGTTGCCTAGCAAATCCTGGATGCTGCGCATCTGCAGCGGATCGACCAAGACCCACTTGCCGCGCCAGCGCACGAGCGGCTGCTTGAGTTCGGCGAGCTGTCGAAATTCTTCGGCCGAAATGGCCTCATCGCCCAGCGCGGCCTCCCAGTGAAACGCAGCCAAGTCATTGATTTTGAAGTGAGACTCTGGTCCGTCCATGTCGCGGATACGCAAGCGCGCGCGCAGCCGCCGCTGGCCTTGGCCGGTGAGCTCCTCAGGCAGCCGTACGTCAAAACCCGAAGCGTAGAGCACAGGGCCCGCCTCGGAGATGAAACGCCAAGCCTGCTTCGAGTCGAGGAACACACCCTCGGGACGAGGCGACTCCAGGCTTTGCCGAATGGGCTCGAAGATCCGACCGGCCCGCCCCAAATCGGCGAGCAGCTTCTCCTGTGGCCGATCAAAGCTGTGGTCCAGGACCCGTAAGCGGCTCGAGCCGGTGACGAAGACCTGCGCAGCGGTGACGCTCAGAGAAGCATCGTCTGCCGCCAAGAGCACGTAGCGAAGGTACCAGAAAGACTCGTCGCCAGCGCTCTCCTCAGGCATCTCGAGCCAGAACCCGGTCTTGCAATCCACTGCCTTCGCGGGGCCCATGCTCTGACCCATGACCCAGGCGAGCCAGTCGTCGAAACTCTTGAGCAAATCCGGATCGTCGGGATGCAAGTCCACCGATGCCTGCCGGCGCGGACTCAGCAGGCCATTCACCCAGCGAAACTCCCATCGCCCAAGCTCACTGAGTCGCTTCTCGCTCAAAATGATGGGACCTCGCCGTGCCCGCGTGTCGAGCTCATCAGCCGAGGACTCGTCCCCTCGGCGCGCCTCCGACTCAGGCTGCCGGCGCGCCTGAGAAGCGCGCGTCGACCGCTGCGGCGACTCCATGCGGTCGCTCTCATGCAACCCACTCGCTCCATCTTGTCGTGAGGATGCGTTTGCGTCACTCCCCTCAGCATGCTCCGCACCATCCTGGCTGCGCGCGCGAAGGAGCGCAAAGTTCGTGCGCTCCTCGACACGGACGGCGAGCGGCTTCGCATCGTCCGAAGGAGACGGAGGCAGGGGCAGATTCGACAAGAGGCCCATTCGCGACTGCAAAGAGCCATTG
Source organism: Myxococcota bacterium (assembly GCA_034002465.1). Lineage (GTDB taxonomy): Bacteria > Myxococcota_A > Bradymonadia > UBA4248 > JAVFAO01 > JAVFAO01. The sequence continues at coordinate 8,704 of JAVFAO010000080.1, read as the reverse complement.
AGAGCGCTGAGGTTGGAGCGCACCAGATCGTCAATGGCTGCATCGAGGAAAGCGCGAACCAAGCTCTCAGGGTGCCAGACCCTCACGATCGTCCGACGACGCCTTCCTCGACGTCGATCCCAGTGACGCCGGTTCGTGGGCAAAATGAGCGCATGGGCCGCTGGCGGCATGTCCGTGGCCAGACGACGCACCCGCCCAAGATCGGCGGAAGCCTCGAGAGCAGCCAACCACACGGCCCACATCCTCCCGTCTCCCGCAGCACGTAACGCCGGGACAAACGACTGCCGAGCAAGCAGCTCGAGGGCGAGCTTGGCCGCGAGGCTCCAAGCCGCCAAGGACGCCGTGGGACGGTAACGACGATGAGAGCGCTGCTGGGTCGCAGCGTCAGCGACCTCCTCGAGGTGGGCTGGCCCCAACAAACGGACCGCAGCCGCAGCCGACAAGACCACCCCAGAGACGTTCACCTCACGCAAACGCCCCTCTCGCGGCAACAGCAATCGCGCGCTCTGGACCTCCAAACGCAGACGCTGATCCACGGGCACACCCAGCTTCTGCAGCGCAGTGTGCCATGGAAAATGCTCAGGCCGATCCGGGCCCCAGAGCATGAGCCAGCCATCGGCCGGAACGTCTTGCTGCGTAATGAAAGTCGCATTGATCGCGGCAGGGGTTCGAGGCCCCCAGTTCGAACGCTTTCTCGACATAATGTTCTAGGAAAACGGCGCTAGCAGCGGGTGAGTGAGGTGCCCGAGAAGCGCCTCTGTGCACACACTCACGTGCCGATGTTCTGGCCAAGCACAGCCAATGAATCAGAATCTCCGAGTAGTCACGTTTCCGACGCCTGCAGGAGCACCAAGGGAGCTCCGAGGGTATTGATCTTGGTCATGACTGAGCTCGACCGTTCCCAAGAGAACATGGGGTCGAGCCGCATCGCCTGAAGTCCCCTTGACTTGCCACTACAGACCAGACCACCCTCGGGACCACCTCAACCACAAGACAACAGCCTTGCGCCGAGCCCTTCCTTCGGTCTGGGTGGAGTCCGTGTCGCGAGAAGCCAGGCAACACCAGTCACCTCATCCCACAGCCCTTGACGATGCCAGCATCCGCCATCGACACTCGAGCGAGGTGACGCGAGCCATCGAGTGATACACTCAACGCTCGGACGAGGCCGTAACATACTGGCACCCATGCTGCAAGATCAAGATGCAGAATCACTCGCTTTTCTCGACTCCAGCCCCGCATTCGTACACCTTGGAGTTCAAGCCCAGCCCGATGACGCGCGACAAAAAGTTGGGGGAACAGGCCGAGTGCCCAATCGACAAGAAACCGCTTCTCAGGAGGGCCGCCACGTCGAAAGACGCTTCACGAAAGCCGAACACGCCTCGCTCAGACGAGTCATTCCGGCCTCATTGATGACAAAACTCTCCTCATCCATATACACGCGACGACTCACCTCGATCTGCAGCGCATGAATCCCATCCTGGGGACGGCCGTAATGCCGAGTAATCCAGCCACCCTTGTAGGGGTGATCCACGCGAACGCTCAAACCATGCTCCTCAAAGACCTCAGTACAAGCCGCCGTGAGCGAAGCCGGACACGACCTCCCCTGATTCGTGCCCGGCACGATGTCAGCACGATGCTCGCCTGGATCGGGATGATCATCGCGCCCCACACTGGGCATCGAGTGCGCATCAATCAGCACCACATAGCCAAAGCGCGCCCGAATCGCCTCCAAGCTCGCCTGCAGATGCGCGTGATACGGCTGATGATAGGTCGCAACCCGCTGCACATACTCGGCCTGGCTCAATGGCTCAGCCAGCACAGGCTCGCCAGCAGCGGTGACCTGCCACAACAACCCGCGCCGAAATCGCCCCTCTGGGTTGGGATGAGCCTGCACCGAAGCCGCATCCACATCCTCCGCAGAGCGATTCAGATCCAGCACATAGCGGCTGTAGCGCGCCACCATCATGGTCGCCCCGAGAGAGGGTGATTGCGACCAGAACCGATCGACATAGAGATCGAAGTCGCGCTTGCGCCGCTCATACGCCGCCACGCATCGCGCCGTGACCTCGGCAGGCTCCAACTCGCCAGCATGAGGAACGTCAATCAAGATGGGAATCGCCTCCGCGCGAGGCTCGTAGAAGTTGTACAGCTCCACCACCATCTCCTTCTTTTGCTCGAGGGGAGGCCGACAGCAGCTCTCGCACCTGAGGCACACTCCCACACTTGGCGAGTTCGCCGGTTCTTGTGTTCCTGAGCACTCAACGCTCAAAGGCGCTCAGGTCCCAGAGCTCCACCGTCGCTCCCAACACCACAGTCAAATAGCGCGAGCTCGGATCCAAGCCCACCGCGCGCGCCCGCTGATCCTCCGACGGCATGATCACCCGCTGGACCGTCGCATCGACCCCCGTGAGTACCACGCCATCGCTCTTCCCCAGGACCATCAGCGCACCATCAGCCGAAGACTCTGACGACAGGAGGCGCCCACCCAACAAGAGCTCACCCGTGACCTGTTTATCCTTGACCGAGCTCAGCGTCCACCCCTGCAAGAGCACCGTCCGATCAGGGGTGGCAGCCAAGACTGGCGTCGAGCTCGGCTCGTAGCTCTGCGCAAAGACCACCGCCTCTTCATCCGTGCCGAGCGCATGCAAGGTGATCGCGTCCGTCGCGATGATAGCGCTGCTCCCATCAGCACTCAGCCCCCCCAGCGCCGCCCAGTCCGCCAGCTTGAAGCTCCCCTTCTGGGCAAAGCCCTTTTTGGTCTCGAAACGTAACACCTCGCCGCTGTCGAGCAGAGCACGTAGCTCCTTGCCCTCAGACGTGAAGGCCAAGTCCAAGATGGCAGGCCCGGAGAGGCTGAGATCCCAGTTTTCACTGCTCCCCACCTTGACCACGCTCAAGCGGCCGCCTGCCGTGCCCAACGCTAGCCAGCGAAGCTTCGTGTCAACCACCGCAGCAGAGACATCGCGCTCGGGCAGTGGATAGCTGTCGATTCGGGGGCTCTTCAGCGACGAGAGCTCATCCAGGATACGCTTCGCCAAGTCTGCATAGTCCTGCCGAGGCGCGCTCTCGAGATACAGCGCGAGTCGCACCCGCGCCTCCTCGTAGCGACCGAGCGCCCTATACATCAAGGCCAGATGAAAGTGTTCCTCTCCAGCGGGCGTAAAGAAGGTGTTGGGCGAAAACATGAACGACACTGAACTGTCGATCTGCAAACCCCGCAGCAGATATCGCTGCGACTCCTCCCGCTGCCCGCTCCGCTCGAGCGCGACCGCCAAACCAAAAACCGAATGCACAGAATACGGATCGAGGTCCAACGCCGCACGGTAGTAGTCCACCGCTTTGTCCAACTGAGCATCAGCCATCAAGAGCTCAGCTGCATTCGACAGGAGGCCCTGCTTGGCCTGGGGAAAGCGCTCCATGCAGCGCTCCGCCTCGTCTACGCCATCTTGCCACCGCTCGAGCTTGGCATACAGTATCGAAGCTGTGAAACAGAGCTGATACTTCGCTTCCGACTCCGCCGAGAGCTGCCGAAGGCGCTGCAACAGAGCCAAGGCGCGCTCCACTTGCCCCGCTTCGCTCGCGCTGAAGATGGCGAAAAGGTAGGCCTCCTCGTTCTCTGGCGTCAGCAGCAGCGCCTCCTCGAAGCTGCTCAGAGCCTTGGCATACAGCCCATCCTGGAAAGCCTCCTTTCCCTCGCGAATCCGCGACTCGCTCTGCGTCTGCTCGGGATTGGTGATCCGCTTCCAGTAGTTCTCATCCTCCTCCTGCGCTTGCGCAGAAGCCGCCAGCACAACGAAAGCAAGCAAGCTCACGACTGCCACCCATCCTTGCATAGGTCCGAAGGATGCGTAGCCTTCCCTGCCTCTCCCCTGCATTCGTTCGCACTCGGGCACCGACCTCGGGCCACCTACTAATCCTCCCGATTGGCGCGAGCATGCGTGCCCTTCGGCCACTTTTTTGTTGATTGGGCGCTTGGCCTGTTCCCCCAAGTTCTTGTTGATTGGGCGCTCGGCCTGTTCCCCCAAGTTCTTGTTGATTGGGCGCTTGGCCTGTTCCCCCAAGTTCTCTTGCTTCATCTTCCTCTCCATGCTGCACCTCGCCCCTGGCAGCAAGCTCAGCATGCATGCCTAAAGGACCGAGATCAAGCGCGCTTCCTTTGTTGCAACGGCCATGCTACTTGAAGCATGATTCACACGCCGCGCGTCGGCGCATTGCAACGCGGCGCGTCACTCGCGGAAGTCGCCGTCAAAGCGACGAAGGCGTAGCAGCGTTGCTGCTTTCTTCGAACTTCGAGGTCTCGAAAGCGTTCCGCGACAGAAGCTGGCCACGTCAGCAAGACCACGAAATCAAAGGGATTATTGCGCATCATCCGCGCCACTCCCCCTGCGGGCTTGGCTCGTAGCGACGCTTCGTTCCCGGTCGTCGCTTCCCAACGGACAGTTCCTTCGGCAGGGTGTGGACAGACTCCCACCATCGTATTCCACTCTCGAAACCCACCACCGAGAAGAGTCCATGGAAGAATCCCCCCAAACAGGTGACATCATCGCCGAGCGCTTCGTGCTCGGCCGCCTGCTCGGGGAAGGCGCCTTGGCACAGGTCTACGAGATCGAAGAGCGCGACACGGGCAGACTGCTGGCCGCCAAGCTCCTGCGCCCTCGGTTTCGACACGAGCCGCTCATCGCCCAACGCTTCGTCACAGAGGCGCAGGTCCTCGGCGCGCTTTGCCATCCTCACATCGTCGCCTTCGAGTGCCTGCTCGCCCATCCCCTGGGCATCGTCGAGCAACTCATCACCGGCGAGAGCCTGGCTTCGTTGCTCGCCCGCTGCGGCAAAGGGCTCGGTGCTCCCCTCGCGCTTCACCTCATCAAGCAAGCCGCGGAAGCCCTTCACTTTGCTCACCTGGCTGGAGTCATCCACCGCGACGTCAAGCCCTCCAATTTCCTCATCGAGCGAACTGGCCATGCACCCCGCCTCTTCGTCGCCGACTTCGGACTCGCCAAGGTCAACCAGCTTCGCCGCACCGTCACGGGAACCGTCCTGGGCTCCTTCGACTACATGGCGCCAGAGCAGCTCGCCGATGCCAGCCGCGTGGATGAACGCTCCGACATCTACGCCCTCGGCCTCACCCTCTTTCACTGCCTCGCTGGCAAGCTCCCTACCCACGGCCTCTGTATCCAGGACATGATCCTCTACAAGGAACAGCATCGCCTCCCAGCCCTCAGCCCGACTGACCTGCAGCTCCCCCAACTCATCGACAGAATCATCGAGCAAGCCTGCGCTTCCCGCCCTGAACAGCGCTATCCCAACATGAAAGCGTTCCTCCAAGCGCTGCACGCCGCCACCGCCCTCGTCGGTACACCATCCGGGCTCGGCGCCCACGACACCAGCCCCATGCTCGCCATCGGCAGCCAGCCAGGAGCAGTCGTTCCCCAGATGTCATCGCGTGGGGTCGATGCCCAAGCAATGACCATCGAGGCACCCAAGCCTAGTCCATTCGCCGCCACCGAGCCCATCGACCTGCGGGCAGAGCGCCCCGGCCTCGATGACACGCTGCCTCAGGACAAGCAAGACGTCGTCTCCGACACCATTCCCATCGAGGCATCGCAATCAACAGCCCAAGCGACACCTCGGAGCAGCTCCTCCGCCCAAGCCCCCTCCGCGCTCTTGTTCTTCGCTTTGCTGCTCACGGCGATTCTCCTCATTGCTTCTCTGGGGTTGATGTGGCTGCTCTTCGTTGGTTGAATCCCTTCACCCTCATCCGGTCCCGGCTTGCGCTCGCCTGGCGACGGCGAACCCGCTGGCGCCTCAGCAAAGAAGGACGACTCTTTGCCGTGCTCACCATGGGCATCGCCTTTGCCGCCTTCAACACCTCTAGCAACCTCCTCTTCTTGCTCCTCTCTTTGCTGCTCTCGGTGCTCTTGCTCAGCGGCATCCTCGCTGCCGTCAGCCTCACGGGACTGAGCATCCGCCGCCTACCACCCAGCACCCTCTTCGCTGGCACGGAGACCTTCATCGCACTGCGCGTGTTGAACAGAAAACGACACTTCCCCAGCCTCAGCCTAACCTTGAGAGAGCACTTCGGACGGCGCAGCCAGCTCGAAGCGGTCGACTTCGAGCAGCTCCCTCCGGGCCAATGGCGAGAGGCTGGCTACCGCTGCGTCTTTCCACGCCGGGGACGCTGCCGCTTCCGCGCCATCTGCGTCGAAAGCAGCTTTCCCTTTGGCTTGCTCGCGCGCTCTCAATGCATCGAGCTGCCCGGACTCGCCATCGTCTTTCCTCGCATCGATCTGCCTGTCGACCTTCACCTCCAACAAGCACAAGGCAGCGGCGAGCTCGGCGAGAAGCCCGCGCAAGGCGAGGACTTCTGGGCCCTTCGCAGCTACCGAAGTGGGGACGATCGACGTCTCATCGCATGGAAAGCCAGCGCTCGAGCGCGGCAGTTGCTGCTGCGTGAGACCGCCAGCGCAGGCGTCAGCAGCGTCGAAATCCTGCTCGCCAATGTCTGCAGCAGCACCCACCGAGACGATGACTTCGAAGAGCTCATTGACCTCACAGCCAGCGCCCTGATGAGACTGCACGAACAAGACTACGCCGTGGGCTTGTCCACGCTCGATCAGCAAATCCCCCCTGGTCGGGGAGATGCCCACCTCGAACGCCTGCTCGTCTGCCTCGCCTTGCTGCGCCACTTCACCCCGGAGCAAACCGAAGACGTCAGCTTTCCCAGCCCTCTTGCAGAGCAACGCGTCTTCGTTGCACACCCGCTGGCAGAGCCTTTTCGACCGCCGCAGGTCGATGCCGAGCTGCAGGCAGGAGAGACGCAGTGAGCCCAGCAAAACGCCATCCCATGCCGACCATGCTCGAGCTCAGCCACCGGCTCAGCCTCTACCTGATGCTCGGCATCTGCCTGCTGGCGCTGGCCAATGTCGGCTTGGAACAAAAAGCCCTCTGGGCAGCGCTGCTCTTCGCGCCGAGCGCGCTGCTCCACACCCGACCGCGCTCGCGACGCCTGCGCCAGCTCAGCAATGCGCTGGTGCTGCTGCTCGTGGCTGCCACGGCTGCCCAAATGGTCGTCGGAGAGCCGCTCATCCAGCCTGCTCTCAACTTTGTGCTCGCCCTGCTCGCGCTCAAGCTGTACATGCGCGAAAGCTGTAGAGACCTCCAACAAATTCAGGCCCTCGCCTTCTTACTGATGGCCGTGGCAGCGGTGATGGGCGCATCTTTCTCCTATGCCCCCCTCTTCGTCGCCTATTCGCTGAGCTTGTGTCTCAACCTCGGTACCAATCACTGGATGCGCCAGAGCGAGCTCGTAGCTGACAAAGGCCAAGCGTTGGCAAGCGAACTGAACCGAATGCCAGCCCTGAGCAGGCAGGGGGGCAAGCAGCAGGCTCTCCACATCAGCTTCGCTTGGCGTGACCTCGCGCTGCTGCTCTCCTCGAGCCTCATTCTCCTCGCCTTCTCTGCGCTGCTCTTCGTGCTCCTGCCGCGGCCATCCTGGGGCCTGGGACAGGTGGATGAGCGAGCGCCCGCGATGGGCACGGGCTTCTCACCGCAGATTGAGCTCGGCAAACACGGTCGAATCCACATGGATGAGCGAGACTTGCTGCGCGCCTATGGGCCTGCTTTGGCCTTTCGTCCCTATTGGCGAGCGCAAGCGTATGACCTCTTTGATGGGCATCGCTGGTCGGTCTCGTCGAGCCTGGGCCGAACACAAGTCATCCCTCGCACACAGAATGGGGCAGGCTCCGAATCGAGCACTCTCGCTTGGTCGATGCCGGGCTCGCCCCTCGCCCACTACCGCATCGAGCTGCAAGAATTGTCGAGCCCCGTGCTGCTCTCCCTGTGGCCAACGCTCTCGGTGCAAGCGCCGCTGGAGCTTCGTCTGAGCCCATCCGGCGCCATCAGCCTCGCCCATTCACCCAAGGAAAGCATCACCTACGAGCTGACCATTGGTGACGTCACGAGCCTCGACGAGCTGCCGACTCAGGTGCCGCTGCCCAGCTCCTCTGCAGCGCAGCAGCTGCTCTTCGATCCAAACATCATCCGCAGGCATGATCTCGATACCCACGCCGTCTCTCCGGACATTGCAGAGATCGCGAGAGAGATTGCCCCCTCACGCTTGGGGGCTGAGGAGCGTTTGCGTCGCCTGACGCACTATGTCATGCAACGCCATCGCTATACCCTCGACCTGCCGCCTTCGGGCCCCGATCCGGTTGCACACTTCCTTTTCGTCAGCAGGAGAGGACACTGCGAGCTCTTCTCCTCCGCCCTGACCTTGATGCTGCGCGCCTCGGGCATACCCGCACGCAATGTCAACGGCTTCGCTGGCGGAGACTACGACACCACGGCCCGCGCCTGGGTGGTCAAACGCAAGCACGCTCACTCCTGGACTGAAGCTTGGCTCCCAGACCGAGGCTGGGTGCTGGTCGACCCCACGCCACCGGTGGCCATGGGCAGCTCATCAGACGAAACGCCTTCCCTGACCTTCTTGGCTCGGCTCTGGCAACACAAAGTGCTCAACTTCTCAGCGCAAGAGCAGCGCAACATCTTGGGTATTCCGCAGAGTTTCAAGGAGCTCGGGAGCAGCTTCTCCTTGGCTTCGCTCTGGTACATTTTTGGCGTTCACCTGCTGCCTTGGCTGGCCTTGTTCTTGGGGCTGCTCCTGCTGCGCACGGTGCTGCTCCACACCCGCCTCTCTTGGTGGGCC
>JAVFAO010000079.1:8570-20892 GCA_034002465.1 Myxococcota bacterium | reverse complement strand
GCCGCAGCAGAGATCGAGCACACGCATGTCTGGCTTCAGCGCAGCCAAACGCAAAACCAGGTCGACCTCCTGAGCCGTCAAGTGCGGATCTTCGACCACATCACCATCAGTCTGCAGGTAGATCGCGCCAAAGAGCGAGCTCCACCATTCTGGCGGGATGTGTCGTTCCAGATCGGGTACTGGACCCAGCGTGCGAGGTGTGTCCTTTGGGCTCTTCACGTGCTTGCCTGGCGGTGCCTTTTTGTCCGCTTGGCGGCTTTCTTTGCCAGGTTGTACGCTCGTCTCGTCGTTGAGCGCCTGAGTCGATGGGGAGCGGGACAAAGCCGCAGATGGAGGTTTGGACTCGGACATGCCTGCACTTCCTCGCGTCAGCGTTGGGCGCCAACCGCTGCGCCCGCATCGTTGATCGCATGACGCCTCAATAAGACCACTAGGGGCTGCTCTCAAGTGATTTTTTCGGTTTTCGCCAGGGAGCTGGACTGGGTGCTGCCCAGTCACCTTTGGATTTTTCCTCAAGTGTCTGTATTATCTGTGTTTTTTCGATCTCGTCGGCGCTCCTCGGACGCTGTCGAGCGGCTTGCATGCCAAGCCCGCTTGACAGTGGAAAGCGGAGTTTCATGAGGCTCAAGACCGGAGCTTCCTCGTCTCTTGCGTCAGCGCCAGCAGAGAGTATCCTCGTGCCATCAAGACGAGGGTATTGAGTATTGAGCTTCTTGCCAGCGAACGCTAAGCATTGTTTCCAGAATCGTATTCTCGATGCGCCCCCTACTTCACGGTCCAGCGGAGCTGTTGGGAAAAGCACCGTCGCGCGCTCATGGATGCTGCGCCAGTGTTGCTTTGGCGTTAGAGTTGCATCGCCTTTGCTCGGAGGTGGCGAATGCGCTTCGCTCGGCCCTTTCAGCTCTTCATGCTTCTGCTCTTTCTGCTCTCTGGGCAGACGCTGCTCGGCTGTTCCTCTGGCGAGGCGGATGTCCCTTTTCAACCACCATTGTTGTTGGAGCGAGACAGCTCCACCGTCATTGGTTCCGTCGACGGACCCCACCCTCTCCCTTTGCTCAAGAGCAGCACGTTTTCAGGGCCATTCGATGCGTACAGCGTGGAGTTGCTCGATTCCTCTCTGCGGATCCAAATCACCACCGCCAAGAACAATGTCGAGCTCTCCCTTGCCGTCTACGGTCCTCGCTCCTCCACTGGCATTTGGGGCAAGGCGATTGTCTCTCACTCGGGCCCTGCGCCCCTCTCGCTCGAGCTCAGCGCGCTCAATCCTGGGCGATATCTGCTCTTGTTCGCTGGCTCGGAAGAAGCGCAGTATGAGCTGAGCGTCGATTGTGCTGGCCCTTGCACACCGACCGTGCCTGTTTGCGAGGGTCACGGCGAGTGTCCCTTGGTTTGTCCAAATGGCTACGAGGTCGACGACTTCGGCTGCGAGCTCTGCAGTTGCGCTCGCGTCTGCTTCAGCGATTTCGACTGCCCTCCAGACACGCTCTGCAGTGTCGATGGTGAGTGTGTCTCGAGCTGCCAGTGCTCGGACCTCTTTGAGCCGGTCTGCGGTAGCAATGGCGAAACCTTCGCCAACGCCTGCGAGGCACGCTGCGCCAACGTCGAAATCGTTTCCTATTCCCCTTGTCCGACCGATTGCCCAGCGCTGAACTGCGAGAATAGCTGTTCTTTCGGATACGCAGTCGGCCCTGACGCATGTCCGACCTGCGCCTGCAATAGCGCCTGCGATCTTTGTGGCGCAGAGGTCAATCCCGTGTGTAGCGCCAACGGCATCACCTACGTCAACAGATGTCTAGCCGAGTGCACGGGCGAACTTGTCGCATACACCGGTAGTTGCCGTTCACAGTGTGCTGCGTTGCACTGCGCCCAGAGCTGCGAGGCGGGTTTCGTTCTCGACGAGGGAGGCTGCCCCACCTGCGATTGCGCCCCTCTCGTCGAGTGCAAGGAGCTCTCTGCGGTCTGCGGTTCGCATGGCGGCAGCTACTCGAGCCCATGCGCTGCCCAACGCGATGGTGTGGAGGTGGTCTACTCTGGAGCCTGTCCTAACATCTTCTGCGCCGATCAAGCCGCTTGTCCTTTGGGCACGCAGTGTGTCAAGCCTCCAGAGGGCGAGCCCTGTGTCCTCGCTGCTGATGGAGAGTCCTGTCTAGGCCTCTGCTACCGTGAACAATCCTGCGGTAGCGAGGCTGATTTGCCTTGCCCCTTCGGCTACACCTGCATCACTGGGCGCTGCGAAAGTCGCTGCCAGTGCAGCGCGCTCTTCAACCCTGTGTGCGGTGTCAACGGAGAGCTTTATGACAACGCTTGTAGCGCCGCATGCCAAGGCGTGGCGGTCAGCAAGGTTGGCTACTGCTGCCCCGCCTTCTCGTGTGAACTCGACTGCCCCTTCGGCTACGCGCAGGACATCAATGGCTGCGAGATTTGTGCGTGTCGAACCGAACCTGCTTGTGCCTGTACCGAGGCGGACAACCCGGTTTGCGTCCTGCACGATGACGTCATGGTGACCTACCGCAACGCCTGTTGGGCGCAGTGTGATGGCTTCACCCCCATCGCCGAAGGGAGCTGTCCGTGAGCTGGCGTTGTGCGCTGCTCGGCGCCCTCGCTGGCTTCGTCCTTAGCAGCTGTGGCGACGTCTACGAGGAGCTTGCGCCCGCGCAGAAGCGCGCCGTCGAGATGCTCTTCGTGCCCGATTTCGTTCGCGTCGGCGGCACCGGGGTGCGGCTCGCCGCTTTCGTCGACATCCCCAAAGAGAACAGCTTCGTCACTGAGCTCGAGCTCGGTTCTGGGGTCCAGGTGCTCGGTTTCGACTCCCAGCCCGATAACGCCTGCCGCAGCATTCCCGTGCCCGAGCAGCTTGCCGAGCGTGAGCCTTTTCTGCTCTGTATCAGCCTCTCCGTCGATGCAGATGCGACCCTCGGCGAGCGGCGTGCCAAGCTGGAGTTGCGCAGCGATGGTGAGCCGATTCTGGCTGCCGCGACCTTCTTCGTGCTGCGTCAGATCGAGTGAGTCTGGCTGCGGTGTGCGCGCAGACGTATGCTAGGCCAGTAGCGTTCACAGAGTACGTAGACGCAGGCCGTCATGGTCCAGGCACCGACGACGTCGATGGTGTAGTGCAGGTGCGACCAGAAGACGGTAATGACCACCGCCACATGCGCGAACAGCGCCAGCCATCGCGCGCGGCTGCGCCACAGGTACAGGAGCAGCAGGAAGGTACTCGAGGTGTGGCCGGAAAAGTAGAGATCCTTGGTCAAGTAGACCTGGGGAGCGTCGCCCCACAAGGCGCTCACCGGGTTGACCAGCGCCCACCACGCTTCGCTTGCTTGCGACCAGCTCATGCTCGCGTTGACGTCATCTCCAAACACCGGTCCGAGCCCAGTCAGGGTGATACAGACGCCCCGAATCAAACTCAACAGCCCACCGACATAGAGGAAATGCACGAACCGTCGACGGTCCACGCGCCACAACCAGAGCGCCAGTGGGACGTAGGCGATGAGCCAGAAGGTGTAGTTGTGCCGGAGCACGAATTCTGAGCGAGGAATCCAGCCGAGGACCGTGTCCGGCAGGCTCGGGGCGGCGCGCATCTCCGCCCACATGCCAAAGCCGAGCATGATGGAATGGCTCAGGTAGCGCCACACCAAGGCGACAGGGACGTTGTCGAGCAGCCGGCTCGTCGAGTTTTCTGGTTCAGCGGTCATCGACATCATCGCAGAGTTGGCTGACGCGTATTCCAAGCTGTTCGTTCACCTTGACGAGCTCGCCGAAGCCGAGCAGATGCCGCCCAAGCTCGATGCGGATGGGGTGGTCGAGGGGCACATCCAGTTCGATGACGTCACCTCGAGACCAGGCGGCAAATGCAGCGGCGTCGACGGTCTTGCGGGCGAGGACGAAACGCAGCTCCAGTGGCGCTTCGGCAAGGGCTCGCTCGAGCGGGCTCATCGCGTGGGTCGCTTCCGTGATGGTGAGCTGCGGGTCATCTGCTGCTTGGCGTGGGGAAGACATGGTCGATTCCTCGAGCGGGTGTGCGGAAGCGGCTGCTTGTTCAGGGGTCTCGAGCCGCCATTGCCCATCTTGCGCAAGGAGTCGGCAGCTCAGTCGGTGCGGCGAATGATGAGCTCGAACGAAGACGGGGTACAGCGAAGGCGACTCCGTCGTGACGGTCCATGGTTGTTGGGGAATACAAATGGCGAAGGCAGAGAAGGCCTCGAGTTGGCGGCGGGAGAGGAGGATAGAGCCCAGCTCTATCGTCCATTCAACCAGATGGCAGGTGCGCTCTCGCAGCAACTCCGGGCGGATTCCCATTTTCATCCAGTCTCTTCGTGCGTTTCCAGACAACGAGATTGAGAGTGTTCCGATCCCCCTTTCTGAATACGCTCCAAGGGTGATTGAGGGGAGCGGGAGGGGAGCGGGTGCGCGCTCGACCTGTTCGAAGGCGCAGGCGGCGATGAGCTCGAGGAGGCCTCGTTCGGCTTCGCAGAGGGCGTCGATGGGGCGTCCGAGCAGCGCGGAGGCGAAGCGATGGTCGATGCTCAGGACGACTGCTGGGTCGCCGAGGTGCGCTGCGACACGTGCGCTCCAGGGTGGGGAGATGGTCGCGTGCAGGCTGGTTGGGAGGGGGACCATGCGTAGCGCGGTCAGTCCAGTGAAGTGCTCTGCGGCGCGGGCCCAGGGGGCGAGCAGGTCGAGCGCGTGAGCAGTGAGCAGCGCGTGGCCCATGCTTTGCGCTTGGTGTTGGGGCAGTTGGTCGAAAGGAAAGGGGGAAACGGGCATGGGCATTCAGATGCTACGGAGGATCAGTTCGTCGAAGCTGGCGTTCTCTCGGCTGCTGAGCACCATCAAGACGGCTTCGGCGATGCGTTGTGGGGCGAGCATGCGTTCGGGCTTGGCGCGGGCAGGGGTGCAGGCCCAGAAGGGGGTGTTGACCCCGGCACCTGCGGGGGCGAGGGCACAGACGCGCACGCTGTGTCTGGCGAGGTCGAGGCGCAGGGCTTCGGTGAAGCCTTGGACGCCGAACTTGGCGGCGCAATAGGCGGTGGCCTTGGCGCTGGCGCGTTTGCCGAGGCCGCTGGAGATGTTGATGAGCTGGCCTTGGCTCTGGATGAGGGCGGGGGTGGCGGCGTGACAGAGGTAGATGGTGGCGAGGAGATTGCTCCCGATGACTTGGTCGATGCGTTCGATACTCAGCTTGTCGAAGGCTTCGAAGGCACCGCTTCCCGCGGCGTTGACGAGGATGTCGAGCTGGCCGAAGTGACTGAGCGTGGCTTGAACGAGGGCCTGGGCGTTGGGGGGGTGGCTCAAGTCTGCGGCGACGTCGAGCAGGGCGTCGGCGTCGATGCCTGCGGCGAGCAGCTCTTCACGACGGCGGCTGAGGCGGGCGGGGGTTTTGCCGCTGATGCAGACGCGCACACCGACGCTGGCAAGGGCAAAGGCGATGGCGCCGCCGATGCCGCCAGAGGCACCGGAGACGAGCGCGGTCTTGCCCTGGAGTGGTGTTGGCTTGATGTCCATGGGCAATCGCCTCGCAAGATGACGTCACGGCTTTGGGTGCAGCAGCCTGAAACAGGGGAAGAATCGAAAGGCACTCGAGAAGCTCAGCGCGACTGGAGCTGAGCCTTGAAGGTCAGTTCCATCAAGGTGGTGGCTCAGGCCTGCATCGTTCGCAGGCCGATCTGGTCGCGGACGCGGTCGAGGACACTGCGGGCGACCCGCCGTGCGCGTTCGGCGCCAGCGAGCAGGATGTCTTCGAGGTGCTCGGGCTCGGCGAGCAGTGCCTCGTAGCGTTGGCGCGCAGGGGCGACTTGCGCGTCGACGAGCTCGAAGAGGGCCTGTTTGGCGTGTCCGTAGCCGTAACCGCCGGCTCGGTAGCGCTCGGCCATGTCGGCGCTTTGCTCGGGACTTGCGAAGAGCTTGTAGAGCGCGAAGACGGTACAGGTCTCTGGCGTTGTGGGGGCTTCCCGGGGGGTGGAGTCGGTGACCACCTGCATGAGCTGTTGGCGCAGTTTCTTGGGGGGTGAGACGAGGGTGATGGTGTTGTCGTAGGACTTGCTCATCTTGCGTCCATCGAGGCCGGGGACGGTGTGGACCTCTTCGCGAACAAGCGCTGACGGAATACGTAGCGTGTGACCGAACTCGAAGTTGAAGCGCTCAGCCATGTCTCGGGTCATTTCGACGTGTTGGACTTGGTCCTTGCCGACGGGCACGCAGTCGGCGTCGTAGATGAGGATGTCTGCGGCCATGAGAACGGGATAGGCGAAGAGCCCGTGTACGGCTTCACCTTCGTTTCCGCGGTCTTTGGCAGCTTTCCAAGCGTGGGCACGCTCGAGCAGACCCATGTTGACGATGCAACTCAGGATCCACGAGAGTTCGCAGACCTCTGGCACGTCGGACTGTCGAAAGAAGCACGAGCGCTCGGGGTCGAGTCCAAAGGCGAGGAAGTAGGCGGCGATCTGGTACGAGTGTTGGCGCAGCTTCTGCCGGTCATGCACCGTGGTGAGCGCGTGGTAGTCGGCAATGAAATAGAAGCAGTCGTGGGTTTCTTGCAGCGCGATGGCAGGCAGGACCATGCCGAGATGGTTGCCGAGGTGTGGGGTGGAGGTGGGCTTGATGCCGCTGAGCGCGCGTTTGCGGGTGGCTGGGGCAATGCTCACGAAGGGCTCCTCATGCAGGGCAGGCGCGGCTCGCCGGTGCGTCGAAACGCTTCTGCGTATGGGGGGGCTTGGGCGAGAGGCGAATTGACAGATAGCGGTCACTGGTTAGAGTGGACCTCCGAGAGCTCGCGCGTCGAGCGGCCGAAGGCAGCATTTCGGCTAACACAGCGGCGTTTCCATGGCAAGAGAGCCCCAAGCTCAGCGAGCGGCCCCCCAGCCGCTCTTCATTTCCAGGCAAGATGTTGATTTTGCCTGGAAAATTGTGCGAGAGCAGATGCATCGCACACCACTCCTGAAGCTGCCATGGTTGGGGCCCTATGGTCGTGCTGCCTGCGTGCAGGCGAAGTTCGAGACTCGCCAGATCATGGGGTCCTTCAAGAGCCGCGGCGCCATTGTGCGGCTCTCCGCGAAGGACGTGGCGCAGTATCAAGGCGTGGTGGCGGCGAGCGCCGGGAATCACGGGCTTGGTGTGGCGTGGGCCTCGCGGGTGCTGAACATCCCGGCCACCATTGTGGTGCCACAGAACGTTGCAGAAAACAAGAGGATGCGGATCGACGAGCTGGCCTCGCTGGTGCTCGCTCCCTATCCCGGTTACGACGAGACCGAGCGCTATGCTCGGGCGCTCGCCAAGTCTGGTCGCTCTCTGTTCGTCTCAGCGTTCGATGATCCGCTGGTGGCTGCCGCCAACGGGGCGACCTTGGCTCGGGAGATCCTGGAGGAGATGCCGCGCTGTGACGCGATCATCTGCCCGATTGGTGGCGGCGGTTTGGCATCGGGTATCGCCAGATACCTCGAGTTTGCCGGACACCCAGCCAAGCTGATTGCTGTGCAGTCCAAGCAAACCAACGCCATGAGTGAGTCTTTGCGTCTCGGCCGGGCCTTGCTCTCGCAGGCGCCCAAGCCGACTTTGGCGGAGGGCTTGGAAGGTGGGGTGTCGCCGCGAACCTTCGAGCTCGTGCGCAAGCGGGTCGAGCAGCTCATCGAGGTCAGCGAGGACAGCATCGGGCGGGCCATGGCCTTGCTTTTCCAGGAGATGGGCGAGGTGGTGGAGGGCAGCGCTGCGGTTTGCGTGGCGGCGATTCTCGAGCAGCGTCTACCTGACAGCTTCGAGGCGCCATGCTTGGTGCTCACGGGGCGCAACGTCGATGCGAGGGTGTTGGACGCGCAGCTCGCGCTTCACCTCGGACCTGCCAAGCCGAAGAGTGAAGGGGGAGCGTGATGCTGCGCGCTTGGCTGTGCTGCGGCTTGTGCGCGACGCTGTTGTGCGCGTCCTCTCCGGTTTTCGCTGAAGGCGCCCTCTCGGCCGAGGCGAGTGCAGAGCCATCCACAGGCTCGGGGGTGTCGACTTCGGCAAGCGCGTCCTCGACTTCGGAGCCGCCTGGGCTGACGGCGGTGTCAGAGGAGGAAGCTCAGGCTGCGTTCGAGCCTGGCGCGCTTCCCTTTCTTTTTGCCTGGATTCCAGGGGTATTGTTGCACGGCAGCGGCGTCTACGCGGCGGGTGACGAGGATGCGGGCTGGCGGCTGTTGGCGCTGGAAGGGGCGGGCCTTGGTGCGGCCATTGCTGGTGCGCTCAGCCTCTGGGCCACTCGGGCTTCGCGCCGTACCGTGGGTCCCATTGTTGCGGTGACAGTGAGCGGCTTTGGGCTCTTCGTGTCGACGTGGCTCGCGGATCTCGTGGGCAGCGCAGGGCTGGGGGAGTCTGGGGTGGTGCCGAGGCAACGCTATCTGGCCGAGCTGCGTACGGGGTATCAGTACGTCTATGATCCGCTCTTCGAGCACCACAGCTTCTGGGGCTTGGAGGGCGCGTTGCGCTTGAGCGCGTGGCATCTCTCGGCGCGTCTTCTAGCCGCCTTGCATCTCGATGAACAGCTCTATGCGCTGCATACCGGGTGGCGCTTTTTTGGTCCCTTGGGCAAGCAGGCGAGTGCAGACGGCAGCTACCTGGATTTCGACCTGGGTGTGACGCACCATCGCAATGGTGCCGATGGCTTTTCTGTGCTGGGTATTGAGGGCGCGCTGCAAGGGCGCTTGGATTTTGGGCTCTTGGGGCGTTCTTTGCGGGCGACCTTCATGGAGCTGGGCTTGGGGTGGGGGCTTCAGTTCTATGCCTATCCCGAGCTCGATTTGGCTTTGGGGACGGACAGCGTCGACACGTTGTTGGCGCGTTTTCGCTTTGGAACCGTGCTTGGGGAGTGGCGGCAGGGCCAGCTCGAGCTGGGATTTTATTACGACCATCGGCGCGATACGCTGGCTGGGGGCGTAGGGTTGAACGATATCTCGTCGGGCTCGATGGGCTTCTTTGGGCTTGACGCCGCGCTGGCCTTGCCCTCTGACGAAGATGGCGATTCTTGGACGGTGCATACCAAGGTGGAGATTGGCTCGGCGCTGATTGCAGCGTTCGGGCTGGGCTACGCTTGGTCGGCGCGGGAGGCAGCGCCATGAGCATCGACGCCCGAGAGCGAACGAATGCAGATACTGCGGCACCTTGCAGAGAGGCACAGCGCTATCGCTTGTGGGGGCTGTTGTTGATGGCGCTGTTGGCGTCGTTGGCTTGCATCGAGCCAGCGGACGAGAGGGCCGAGCTCGATAGGCGCGCAGGTCTTGCTTCAGCGGACGGCGTCTCCTTGCGCGTCGCAGACCACCTCGCTGCGGTGAGGACCATGGCAGAGGGGGAAATTGAGCTGTGGGCGCAGTCGCCGGCGCTCGAGCTCAGCTTCGAGGTTTCGGAAACGGCGCGTCAGGACTGGAAGCTGACCGTACACAACCTGATGCCTAGCGTCATCGTGGAGCAGTCGGCGGGGCTGCTCTCGCTGAGCGAAGAGAGCGCCGATTCGAATACGACGCGGGTGTGGCGTTTGACGCTCACGCCTTCGAGCACTGGGAGCATGCGTTTGGCTTCACCAGACGCTTTCGAGCCAGGGCCATTCCGGATCATCTATTTTTCTGATTTGCAAGAAGGAATCGAGACTTGGCAGGTCTATTCCGAGGCCCTCGCGGCGGTGCCGGAGGTGCGCTTTGCGCTCTTTGGTGGGGATCTGAGCAATCGTGGTGGCGCGGAGGAATTCGAGCGCTGTGCGGCTGCGCTCAGCGAGCTGCCCTTTCCAGTATACCAGACGCCTGGCAATCATGACTTTGGCAGTTCGCAGGCACTGTGGTCACGCGACTTTGGTCCGCATAGTTTCCACTTTTCGTACAAGGGTGTGGGCTTTAGTCTTGCGGACTCGGCCTCAGCGACCCTGGACGCATCGACGTATTCTCGTTTGCAAGAGTGGTTGGGCTTTCCGCGCGAAGCACAGCACCTCTTCGTGACGCACTATCCGCTCTTTGATCCTGTTGGCACCCGCAATGGCGCCTTCCGCAGTCGCTCTGAGGCAGCGAAGCTTGCAGGGCGCTTGGCCGCGGCGGACGTGGATTTGCTGCTCTTCGGACATGTGCATTCCTACTACGCCTTCTCGGTCGCTCAGATCCCGGCTTTCATCGCGGGTGGTGCGACCCCCAAGCTCGAGAGGATGACTGGGATTGGGCGGCACTTTTTGCGTTTGGACATAGCAGAGGGAGGCATCGAGGTCTCCCTGATGCGTATACAGGAATAGTGAATGGTCAAGCGTGCTGCGCAGCTTCTTCCCGGCCTCGTCGCGCGGGTTGGGGAGATTGAAGAGGGACTGCACGAGGCTGGCCTCAGGGTCTTCATTGGCACTGACGAGGCGGGTCGAGGGCCGTTGGCGGGGCCAGTGGTGTCGGCGGCGGTGTATCTCGAGCAGGCTATTCCTGGCTTGAACGATTCCAAGAAGCTCAGCGCGCAGCGTCGGGACGCGCTGTTTGACGAGATCAGTGGCAAGGCCATGGCTTTCGCCATCGCCGAGCGCGACTGGGCGCACATCGATGAGCACAACATCCTGGCGTCGTCTTTGGACGCGATGCGGGAGGCGGTGGAGCAGCTTGCTGTCGTGCTCGAGGGTAGGGGGCTGCGGGTGCAGCGTGTGCTCGTCGATGGCAATCGGCTCATCCCTTCGCTCAGTCAGGTCCAGACGGCCTATGTCAAAGGGGATGGGCGCTCGTACAACATTGCGGCGGCGTCGATCTTGGCGAAGGTCCATCGGGACCGTCTCATGCGGGCCTACGACGAGCGCTATCCTGGGTATGGCTTTGCTCGGCACATGGGCTATCCGACGGCGGCCCACTACGAGGCGCTGCGGCGGTTGGGACCTTCGCCCATCCATCGCCTGAGTTTTCGTGGGGTTCTCGGGGCAGGGAGCTGAGAATGGCGCGTCGTTCATGGAAGCAGGAGCTTGGGCGAGGTGCCGAGGATGCGGCGGTTGCTCACCTCGAGGCGCAGGGGTGGAGCATTCTTGGGCGCAATTTTCGAGCGCGTGGTGGTGAGCTGGACATCATCGCTTGCAGAGGGGAGGTGCTTGCGTTCGTGGAGGTGCGCAGTCGGCTCGACAGAGGGGGCCTGCAGGGTCGACCGGAGGAGTCGGTGACGGCGCGCAAGCAGCAGCATCTCGAGCGGGCGGCGTCGCAGTGGATAGGTCAGCACGACTGCTCGGGGTGTATGCTTCGTTTCGACGTGCTTGGCGTGGATTGGTGTGAGGACGCCGAGGGGACAGTGAGGATTGCGCAGCTGAGGCACCACGCAGCTGCTTTCGAGCCACAGCACCTTCTGTATTGAGCGTCTTGTCGAGCGTTTGGGGGTTTGCTTGTGGAGCCTGGTCGGGCGGTGCTTGTGCAGAGGCGCACGGCAGACGGCTTCTAGCGAATGCAGCTGGCTGCATGTGAAATGCTGATTGATAGGCTCCTGCGCATGCGCTATTCTCAGCCACTAGGGCTGCGTGCGGCGGCTGCATTGGGCTTTGCTTTTCGAGAGTGTGTCGTGCGAGAGGCTGTGGATAGAATCCCTCGACCGGGTTTGTTCGTCACCCAGCGTGCCCTGCCGGGCCAGGAGGAGCTGCTCCCCGCTCAGCGACTCGTGCAACTGCGTACGGAGCCTGACTTTTCGCAGGTCGTGTTGGCGTTGCCGAAGGTCAACCGCAATCGGCGCTGGAGTTTTCGCGAAAGTGGAATCGTGGTCACTGACCTGCGTTTCTTGGCTTCTCTCGAGGCGCGCCCGGCGGAGGGCTACTACATTCTTTCTCAGCCCTTGCATGTCACTGCGGACACCATCCTGCCTCGTCGCACCTTGGTTCAGATGACTTACAGCTTGACGGCTTTGCCCATTGTGTATGTGGCGCGCTTCGAGGGCAGCAGCATCGTGTTTCCGAACGCGGGCTACAAGTTTTCTGCTGAGCTCTTGCCCTTGCTGCAGGATGCGGGCTTTCTCGCTCCTGCAGCCCAGGACGAGCGACAGCTCCACTGAGTGACGCCGTCGCCGCTTGCGCGCTTCGCGCGGCTCGCTGGGACGCTTGCGCGCTTCGCGCGGCTCGCTGGGACGCTTGCGCGCTTCGCGCGGCTCGCTGGGACGCTCGCGCGCTTCGCGCGGCTCGCTGGGACGCTCGCGCGCTTCGCGCGGCTCGCTGGGACGCTCGCGCGCTTCGCGCGGCTCGCTGGGACGCTCGCGCGCTTCGCGCGGCTCGCTGGGACGCTTGCGCGCTTCGCGCGGCTCGCTGGGACGCTTGCGCGCTTCGCGCGGCTCGCTGGGACGCTTGCGCGCTTCGCGCGGCTCGCTGGGACGCTTGCGCGCT
>JAVFAO010000079.1:0-8560 GCA_034002465.1 Myxococcota bacterium | reverse complement strand
GCGCGCTTCGCGCGGCTCGCTGGGACGCTTGCGCGCTTCGCGCGGCTCGCTGGGACGCTTGCGCGCTTCGCGCGGCTCGCTGGGACGCTTGCGCGCTTCGCGCGGCTCGCTGGGACGCTTGCGCGCTTCGCGCGGCTCGCTGGGACGCTTGCGCGCTTCGCGCGGCTCGCTGAAGGCTTTGTTGGGGCTCTGCCCCAAACCCCGCCAAAGGGCTAGCCCTTTGGAATCCCCTCTATTGGCGAGGAGACTCTCATGGGAGGCTGACCAACTCGAAGCCCGGGGGCAGTGGGAGCTCGAAGACTCTGTCGATGAGCTGAAGGTCCACGTCAGTCTTCTCGCTGCGGATAGTCACGTCGACTTGTCGAGAGACGAGCTCGAAACGGCAGATGGTCGGCAGCCGCGTACTGCCTATCTTGATGAAGTCCGTGGCCTTGTACACGTACTGTGACTCTCCATTCGCATCCAGGATCTCGATGACCTGGACATCGAATTCTGGATGACTGGCTTCGATGCGCAAAGCTCCGCCGTCGACTCGCGGCAACGTCAGTCGATATCGTCCCCTGTCGCTGTTCCAACCAAGCTCCGCTCTTGCTCTCCATTCTGCATGAAGCTCGTCGACGGGGAACGCTCCGCTGAGCACGCGCACGAAGTCTCGCGCACTGAGGTACAGCGGGATGAGCTGGGAGAGGTTCTCAGGACTCGCGGGGCCTTCGTAATAGACGCTCTGCTGAGTGTCGATCATCGCGAAGCGTTCGCCGTCGCTCACCAAGGTCGCGAGGGCTTTGTCGAAGCTGCTCAAAGTGATGCGCAGGCTGGCAGGAAGACGTGCGGAGATGACGACATCTCTTCCGGCAACGCGCTCATTTTTGTCGAAGTCCCAGTAATCTGCTTTGGCGCTGATCCTGAGGTCGCTGATGCTGTTGGCGCGAGCCTCGATGGCATCGATCAGCTCTGACGGCACGCCGGTGGCGTTTTCGGGCATGGGGTAGCGGGGACAGGCGGCGAGCAACAGCAGGCTCGCGGCGGCAAGTGAACGCAGGAGGTAGGTCTGGGGCATGGTCTTCTTGTTGATTTGGCGCTTGGCCTGTTTTCCCAAGCTCATGATGGCCTGCGGGGGAGGCGGCAGAGGTGCCGCAGTGGGTGGTAGATGTCGTGAGCCTTCGCTGTATTCATTCTGTGTTGTGTACACAACGCACGCTCTCGTTGAGGCTCGAGCGAAGCTTCTCGGGAAGAAGACGCACACATTCTTCCCAGCTGCGCTGTTCGAGCACTGGCTCGAGGCGTCGGAGGGCGCAGTGTTGTTCTCGGAGCTTGTCGACGAAGGCGGGGAGCTCAGCGGCCTGACTGAGCAGGGTTTGGGCTCCCTCGAGCTTTTCATCTTGTATGTGGAGCATGGCGAGGGCGATCAGCAGCTCTGTCGTAGCCACGCTCGAGCTTTCGGAGCTCGTCTCGAGGCTGTGTTGCAGTGCGGTGCGGGCGGCGCTGCGGTGTTTGGGCCGAAGCAAGGCGAGTCTCGCGTAGGCGAGCAGTGCGCGCAGGCTGAGTTCGTCGAACAAGGGTAACGAAGTGCTGGAGTTGTTGGCGGTGGCGACTGTCTCGTAGTGTTCGATGGCGAGCTCCAGCTCGCCAATGGACTCCAGCAGAGCGGCCAGCGCGAGTCTGATTTCACTGCAGTTGGTGCACGCCTCGAGAGCGATTTCGAGGCATTCTCTGGCATCTTGGCTTCGCCCATCTTGGCGCTGGATTTGGGCGAGGGCGAGGTAGAGTTCTGGCTGCTGGTGTGTGTTCAGCAGCAGCTCGAGCCGGTCGATGGCTGTTTGAGCTTGTCCCGAGAGCGCATAGGCGAAGGCGAGTGCGATTTCGGCTTGTCGGAACTGCGGACTGCTGGGGTCGAAGCTCGGGCTGAGTTTGGCGGCGCGCTCGACTTCGTTGTCGAGGATGAGTCGCTTGACGAGGGCAAGTCGCAAGGTGTCGAGTCGAGGCTGCTGCAGGAGGATGTGTTCGGTGAGCTCAGCGTAGACAGGGAAACTCTGGAATTGGAGGATTCGCAGGCCCAGTTCGAGGAGGAAGTTGGGGCTTGGGTCGGTCGTGTTGTCGAAGAGTGCAAGCAGCAGCGTTTCGCCATCGCTGGAGAGGGGCCCTTGCAGTACGGATGCTGCGGAGACGTATTCTGATTTGCACGTGATACTTCCGGAGATGAACGCGATACAGTCGTCCAGGGTTTCTTCTCGGCCGAGCGGATCGCCGAGTATTTCGTAGGACTTCGCGAGTCTGAGAAAGGCGAGTTCGGAGCGGGCATCGAGGAGCAGGTATGCTTCGTAGTACTCTGACGCTTCGTCGTAGCGTTCTGTTTCGAAGGCCAAATTGGCGCTTGCGAGCCATGCGCGAGCGAAGTCTGGGCGGCTTTTTCGGAGTTCTTCGAGTGCCCAACGCGCGTGTTCGAGTTGATGCTCTTCAATGGCGATGCGGGCGAGAGCGAAGCTGGCTTCGTGGAAGCCTGGTTGTTGTTTGAGCAGGGTGATGAGGGTGTTGATGGCACGCTCGCTGTTTCCGATGCTTTCGTAGCAGAGGGCGCGAACCAGGTGTGCGTGTTGGGTCTTGGCGTGGATGGCGTCGAGCAGCTCGAGTCCTTCTTGTGCTCGTTGGGAGAGTCGGAGGAGATCGGCTTTTTCGATGTAGAGGGCGTCATCGTTCGGCGCGGCGCCGATGGCGCGCTCGATGGCGGCGAGCGCTTGCTGGAGGGTGGCTTGTTGAAGCTGGGCAGCTTCGGCGTTGGCTGGGGTTGCGCACTCTGGGCCGGAATCTGCGCAGGCATCTTCGCGCAGGAGGCGAGCTGTGAGGTACTCGGCGTAAGCTTTGGGAGGTGGCGATGGGGGATAGAGTTCTGCCCATTGGCTGGAGCAGGCGCAGGCGAGCAGAATGCAGGTGATGACAGAGGAGCGCGGGGCGCGCATGGTGAGAATCCTTGGTGGTTTCGGAGAAAATGATACGAGAGGGTACCATTTTTCGGGAAGAGCGTTGCACGTGCGCTGTTACATCGCAAGAGTGTGTCCGAAGCGTTGACACGATCCGAGCAAGCCCATAAGAAAAGGATCTTGTTGTTCGCTCCTCTGGGGCACCGACAGAGCTCAGTGATTCGCTTCGTGCCTCTTCTGCGCTGACGGTTGTCTGCTCTCTTTGCCCGCTCACCCCTGAGAAGCGCCCTTCAGGCGCCTGGCCGAGCACGCTTGCTCGTGCTTTCGAAGCAAACGTGTTCGTGTCCAAGGTCGTTCCCTTCCCAGTGCCGATTAGCATGGACTGAAGTTTCTCTCCCATCATCCCTCCGGCTGCATTTTTCTCTTCCTGGGTCTGCGCTCGTGCACCGCGAGGCGAGACCGAGCGGGAAACAGCCGCCCACCTCCCATCACCAAAGCGATGCCATGAAGATCAAAGAACTCAAGACGATGCCTATCACCGAGCTGCTCGCCGAGGCGCAGTCGCTCAAAATCGACAATGCCACCAACATGAGCCGGCAGGAGTTGGTCTACGCGCTGCTCAATCATCACGCGAGCGGGAGTGGAGAGATTCTGGGCGAGGGTGTGCTTGAGGTTCTGGCCGACGGCTTTGGCTTTTTGCGGTCCACTGAGAACAACTACCTGCCAGGCCCTGATGACATTTATGTTTCACCCAGCCAGATCCGGCGTTTCAATCTGCGCACTGGGGACACGGTCTATGGCTTGGTTCGCCCTCCGAAAGAGAACGAGAAGTATTTTGCCCTCTTGCGCGTGGAGGAGGTGAATTTCGAGGATCCCGAGCTCTCGCGCAACAAGATGCTCTTCGACAATCTCACCCCACTCTACCCCAATGAACGCCTGAATCTCGAGTACTCGTCGACCAATTTTTCCACGCGAGTGCTTGACCTGCTCACGCCGATTGGCAAGGGACAGCGCGCGCTGATTGTGGCGCCGCCTCGAACGGGCAAGACGATTTTGCTGCAGAACATCGCCAACGCCATCACGACCAACCACCCAGAGGTGGTCTTGATCGTGTTGTTGATTGACGAGCGGCCTGAGGAAGTCACCGACATGCAGCGTTCGGTGCGTGGGGAGGTCATCAGCTCGACCTTCGATGAGCAGGCAACGCGCCATGTTCAGGTGGCCGAGATGGTCATCGAGAAGGCCAAGCGGCTGGTCGAGCACCGGCGCGACGTGGTGATCTTGCTCGATTCCATCAC
The DNA here is from genome assembly GCA_034002465.1 of Myxococcota bacterium. Lineage (GTDB taxonomy): Bacteria > Myxococcota_A > Bradymonadia > UBA4248 > JAVFAO01 > JAVFAO01. The sequence continues at coordinate 4,347 of JAVFAO010000079.1, read as the reverse complement.
GCGTCTCGCTCGTGCCTACAACACGGTGGTTCCGGCAAGCGGCAAGATCCTCTCGGGTGGTGTGGACTCCAACGCCTTGCACAAGCCCAAGCGCTTCTTTGGGGCGGCGCGAAATATCGAGAATGGAGGCAGTTTGACGATCATCTCGACGGCGCTGATCGACACCGGCAGTCGCATGGACGAGGTGATCTTCGAGGAGTTCAAGGGGACGGGCAACAGCGAGCTCAACCTGGATCGCAAGCTCATGGAGCGGCGTATCTTCCCTTGCCTCGATATTGGCAAGTCTGGGACGCGCAAGGAAGAGCTGCTCCTCGATCAGGCGACGTTGAACCGCGTCTGGATTTTGCGACAGCTCCTGCAGAACCTCAACGTGGTGGATTCGATGCAGTTTTTGCTCGACAAGATGGCGACGAGCAAGACGAACAAGGACTTCATGGCCTCGATGCAGACCTGATGGAGTGCAGGCTCTCGAGCGCCACCGCTCGCCGAAGCCAGCGAAGGGCACTCGAAAGTGAGTGCCCTTCGCTCTCTTTCGATTGCAATCGCATCCCGCGGACGCACTGCTTTCGCACCTCCAGAATCGGTGGTAGACTGCTGCTTGTGGGCGTTCGCGACAAAGCCCCACGAGTCGAGGCCGCACGTGAATTGCGACTGCGCTATCGTCATCAGGTCGAAGGCACCCCAGGGTAGGCACGTCGTGCGAGCGTTGAGACCATCCGTTTCTTGGTCATGCAGGAGCCGAGGCTGATGGGGAGATACCTCATCAAGACGCAGATGCGGGTCTTCGAGGCTGAGAATTCGGCTCAGCTTGCGCGTTTGGCGGTGCTGGGATTGGTGTCGCGAGACGCCTTGATCAGAGATGCCGAGGATGGTCGCTGGACGCGCGCGGAGGATCATCCAGACATCGGTCGGCTCTATCGCAGCCAGGAGGACACCGAACGAACCGTGATCGCGGCCCTCGTCCCGGAGCTACAGCTCCCCCAAGCACAGCCGCAAGAGCAGGAGAGCGTGCTTTGGGTGCGCACGGATGTGTCGACTGTGGAGGTGCGCGGTTTCGGTGTCTTGACGCGGCTCTTCGACCTGGGCGTCGTGCGTGCAGGTCATCAGGTGGGCAGTTCTCCTGTGGGGCCTTTCGTCCAGCTCGAAGGTCGACCGGAGAAGCGCGCCTTGGCGGCGCGTCTCGGCATGGACGAGGTCGTTCCTGCTGCACCACCTGCGCCGAGTGCGTCCACTGCCGAGATGTTTGCGCGTTTGATACCGAAGCCTTCCTCACCTTCTGATGATCCCTACGGGGTGACCACCATTCTGCGTGGTCATAGCGGACGCGTGCTCGAAGCAGCGCCAGAGCAGCGAAAGGCTGAGAGCAGTGTGGTCGTGATGCTGCGCGACATGGAGTCACCCCACGCCGAGGCGCGTGAGGTGAGCAATGTGGTCATGCTCAGCGCGGCGGACATCGAGATTGTCGAAGACTCGGATGCGCATATCGAAGAGGAGGTGATCCTCCTCTCTGCCGAGGACATCGAAGAGTTCGAGAGCATCAACGAAGCGCGCCCAGTGCCGCATTTCGATTCCCCTTGGGAGGCGTTTCGCAAGGCGATCAACGCCGCGGCGTCGCGCACCATCCCTCAGGAGACCTCGCAAGAGAGCACCTGGGATCTCTTCCGTGGAATGATGCGTCGCCGTCGAGATGATGGTCGTTCTGGGCCGAGCGAGGAGTCTTGGAAGCGTTTCAAATTGCGTTTGGGCAAGCGGCCCGCCGCCCAGGCCAGTCCAGCACGTCCAGAGAGCACCTGGGACCGATTTCGCCAGATTATGGCCTCTTCGGCCAGCGTTCCTGACAGCACTTGGGATCGCTTCGTGCACACCATCCAGAAGCGCAGCATTGCTTTGGCGACTCCGCTCAAAGGCGAAGCGATCATCAAGTCAGGGGTAGTGCACGTGGCGGATCTGGAGCAGCCCAGCGTCGAGGTCTTCGGCTTGGGAGATGACTGAGCACGTCGCGACGTCTTGGATAGGTCCGCAGTTCGTTCTTGGGATGGGGTCGCACTGTGCTGCGATGGTCTCTGCCGGACCCCCTGCTGCTCAGCGCTGGGTCCCTAGCGCGCCGCGGGTGCGGCCCCGTCGTCTGCCCGAGGGCTTTGCGTTTGCGGCGTTCATCGACGCCCATGCCCATCTAGGGGGGCTAGGGCGAGCGCGCTGGGGCCTGGATCTTTCATCTGCCTTCACCGAAGAGGACTTCGTTCGCTTGCTCAGCGCTGGCACACCTCCGGGTGATGTCCTGCTCGCCTTTGGGGCGCGTATTCAGCCCGATCTGTGTTGTCGGGTTCTTGATACGCTCTTTCCAGAGACGCCCGCGCTGGCACGTCGGGTTGATGAGCATGCCATTTGCGCCAACCGCGCGGCGCTGCGCAGGCTCCAGGAGCTGGGGGCGGGGAGCTTCGATACACACTCGGGGGTTTTTCTGGAGGCGCAAATGGAGCTCCTTCAGAAAGTATTCTGCGAATGTGAATACGATGATGATATTTGGCTTGAAGGATTCCTATCCGAGCAGCAGAATATATTTCTCGGACAGGGTTGCTCCTGTGTTCACGAAATGGCGGTGGATGACCGATTATGGTGTGCTTTGGATGGCGCCCGAAGGCGAGGAACGCTGAAGCTTCGGGTTCGCGCCTTCATGCGCACCGGCAGTGAGGCTGTGAGCTGGGAGGACGAAGACCCTCTGCTGCTGCGGCGTTGTGGGAGCAAGCTCTTCGCGGATGGTGCGCTGGGGTCGAGCGGTGCGCGCTTGTCAATTCCGTATTCCAACGGGTCTCAAGGTGACAGCATCGATAGCCTCGAAGCGCGTCGTGAGGTGGCGCTCAGCGCCAGAGAACGCGGTTGTCAGCTCGCGGTTCATTGTATTGGCGATGTTGCGCTCGACGAGACGCTCGACCTGGTCGAAGCGCTTGGGGTCGAGGCTTCGTGCCGGTGGCGAGTGGAGCACGTGCAGGTGGCTTCGCCGTTGAGCATCGCGCGGCTCGCTCGGCTTGGGCTGGGCGTGTGTGTGCAGCCGAGCCACGCCAGGGTGGACCTGGGCTGGGCCAAGCCCGTTCTCGGTCCCTTGCTGGAGGATGCCTACCCCTATGAGCGCATGCGGCGTGCGGGCATCCCCATCGGATTGGGTTCCGACCATCCGATCGAGGCTATCGATGTGCCGGGTATCCTTGCCGACGCCTGCAGCAATGAATCTGCTCCGAGCGGTTTTCCGCGCCGGTTCACGCGCGAGGCGGCCCTCTCGGCGTTCACCAGAGGTGCTGCTTGGCTCGGTTTCGACGAGCACCAGCTCGGGGCGCTGCGCCCACCTTTCCTCGCTGATTTTTCCGTTTGGGATCGCGACCTTCGTCAGCTTCCCGTAGAGGAGTTGAGGGCGGCGCGTTGCCTCGCCACCGTGGTTGGTGGCGAGCTGTGCTGGGAGCGTTGAATGCCAGTCTTCCGGCTCTCTGAACAGCCGACCTTTCCGCCGCCGCAGATGGCGAGTGCAAGCGGTTTGCTGGCGATCGGGGGTGACCTCTCGCTGCCACGGCTGCTGAATGCTTATGCATCAGGCATCTTTCCGTGGCCGCACGAGGACTCGCCGTTGCTCTGGCACTCACCCGATCCGCGTTTCGTTTTGTTGCCCAAAGAGCTAAGGCTGGCTCGCAGTCTGCGACAGACGATACGCAAGCGTCGCTTTGAGCTGCGTACGGATACTGCTTTCGAGCGGGTGATCCGAGCGTGTGCTGAGTTCCCGCGGCCGGGACAGCGGGGTACCTGGATTACCGAGGAGATGGTGAAGGGCTATTGTGAGCTGCACGAGGCAGGATTTGCGCACAGCGTAGAGGCGTGGCAGGAGGGGGTGCTGGTTGGGGGATTGTATGGCGTCTCGCTTGGCGCGGCTTTCTTTGGGGAGTCGATGTTTGCCCATGTCAGCGATGCATCGAAGGTCGCTTTCGCTTGTTTTGTGCGCCAGCTCGAGCGCTTGAACTTTGCTTTCATCGACAGTCAGGTGCACACCCAGCATCTCGAGCGCTTCGGGGCGAGTTTCTGGAGCCGTGCACGCTATCTGAAGGAGCTAAGGTTGGCGCTGCAGACGCCAACGCTACATGGGCGGTGGCGCTTCTCCTTCGATGAGCTGATCGATGCGGAGAAGGCGTAGCCACGGAAGGCTCGTGGGCATCCGCTCGATGACTCGCGGGGATGGGATGGCTCGCCGGGGGTGGCTGATGGCTCGCGCTCTACGAGCGGCTCGCCGGGGGTGGCTCGCGCTCTACGAGCGGCTCGCCGGGGGTGGCTCGCGCTCTACGAGCGGCTCGCCGGGATGGCTCGCGC
>JAVFAO010000078.1:0-21274 GCA_034002465.1 Myxococcota bacterium | reverse complement strand
CATCCAGGTCATGGCCAGCAGCAGCAGCACCCAAGCTCCGTTGGTCTCAGGGAAGTCGCGTTTCAGCAAGGCCAGGAACGCAAAGCTCAAGGAGACGTAGAGGAGCCCGGAGAGAGACGCGGCGATGGTTTTCGCGACCCACTCGATCTTTCGTGGCCGCATCAAATGGAAGAGGAAGAAGGCCCACATGCCGACGCTCAGCGACGCGAGTACGAACTCCGCCTGGGGCACGGGCAATTCGAGCATTGGCTTGGCCCCAACGAAGAGGTAGAGCGCGACGAAGAAGAGCGTACCGATAGCCACGCAAACGCGCCGGACGAGCGGCGCTTCGTCCTTCATCAGCATTCCGTAGAGTTCATCGAGGCCAACGGCAGTTGCTGCCGCGATCAAGGCAGCCCAGCCCCAATGCGGTCCCCAGATGAGCAGGGCCAAGAGCGGTGGGAGCATGAGCACTGAGGTCAGCACGCGTGGACCAAGATCACTCTTCTTTTTGCTTGCCTGGGGGGCAGGGCTTTCAGTCATGGGCACCTCGTCAAGCATCAAGGGCGTGGAGGGCGCGCTCGGTGACAAAGGACAATTGCCGTTGGCTCGAGCTCGGCGTTAGGGAGCGTGGGGTGGAGCAGGCTGCTCGAGTGCGCTCTCGAGTAGCAATTCGGCGAGGTCGAGCACCCCGACTTCCTCCGCGCGGGCCATGAGGCGATCGGGAGCAGCCTTGAGCCCATCACTGAGCATGGTCATGCAGAAGGGGCAGGCGACGGCGATACGATCGGCCCCTGTCTCGAGCGCTTCGATGCTGCGGACCTCATTCACCCTCTCGCCTGCGCTCTCCTCCATCCACATGCGCGCTCCGCCGCCACCACAGCAGAAAGCGTCTCGGTGATGGCGAGGCATCTCGACGAGCGTGGCTCCGGGGATGGCGTCGATGAGACTGCGGGGAGCCTCGGCACCGTCGTTCCAGCGGCTCAGATAGCAGGGATCGTGGAAGCAGATGCGTTTGGCCTGATGTCCGTTGAGCTGCAACTTGCCCTGGTCGAGCAGACGCAGGAGCAGCTCACTGTGGTGCACCACCTCTTCGAACACAAAGCCCAACTGCGGGTATTCATTGCGGAAGACGTTCATGCCGTGAGGGCAACTGACGATCACCTTGCGAATCCCATATTTCTTGAACTTCTCGATGTTCTCTTTGGCGGTGGTCCAGAAGAGGAACTCGTGCCCGGCACGACGGGCGAGATCACCGCAACAACGCTCTTCTTTGCCGAGGATGGCGAAATCGACACCTGCGCGTTGAAGCAAGGTGACCAGCGCTCGGTTGACCTGGATAGCGCGGTCGTCGTAGCTACCGGAGCAACCCACGAAGAACAGGTACTCGGGTGTCCGGCCCAGCTTTTTGAGCGTCGGGAGGTCAAGGTCTTTGCACCAATCGGCGCGGCGGGTCGTGGAGCGTGCCCAGGGGTTGCTACTCGACTCGAGCTGTCGAAGGGTGTTGGCGAGCAGTCCTGGAAGCTCATTTTGAAAACAGGCGTAGCGGCGCTGCTCGGCGATGATGCCGACATGGTCGATGTGGACCGGGCAGTGTGCGACGCAGCTGCCGCACATGGTACAGGCCCAGATTTCGTCGGCGCTGACGTGTTTGTCGAGCTCGACGGGCGCGTCCTTGGTGTGTTCGAGGCTTGCATCCTTGACGTGGTGGATGACCTGCATGGGGTTGAGCGCTTTGCCGGTGGCAAACGCTGGGCAGTGTGCTTCACAGCGGCAACACTCGGTGCACGCGAGCGGATCGAGGAGCTGCTTCCAGGTCAGCTCGTTGACTGTCTTGGCGCCCAAGTGCAAGTCCCCGGATTCGTCGGTCTCCATGGCAGTGGTGACGGCGTCGATGTCGACAGGTGGTAGGGCCGCCAGCTCACTCTTCGTTCTGGCGAAGAAGACATTGGGCAGCGCGGCGAGCAGATGCAAGTGCTTGCCGCGCGGGATCCAGTAGAGAAAGAAGGCGACGAGCGCGATGTGGGCGACGACGTTGCCATGGAGCATGGCGAGCTGCAGGCTGCTCGGGCTGTCTTGTGAGCTGAACAGTGGCGCGAGCAGGTTGGCCAGGGGCATCCATTGTGCCGGGACGAGGTTGCTCCCGGCGGCGATGTCAGCGGCGTTGGCGAGGTAGCGCGAGAGCATGAGCGCGATGATCAAGCCGAGGATGATGGCGGCGTCGGGGGTTCTGACCACGTGCTGAGCAGGAATGAGGAAGCGACGAACGAGCGCGACGCCGATGGCAAGCAGCACGAGGGCAGCGAAGACATCCTGCGAGAGGGCGAGCACGTTGCTTGGGACCTGCCCAATGACGCTCGAAAGGTGAAAACTGGGGATGAGTGAGCGCAGGGTCCACTCGATGGTTTCGAACTGGAGTAGGATGAAGCCCCAGAAAATGAAGACATGGAGCAGGCCTGCGAAGTCTTGAAGGACTCGGCGTTGGCCAAAGCCGTCGCGCATGAGTCGGGCGAAGCGCCCTTGCCAATCGTCGAAGCGGGGGTCAGGGCGCGCGAGTCGCAGTTTGGAGACGAGCACGACGAGGCGGCTAAGCGCGGCAGCCAGACCGCCAATCCAAAGCAGCGGTACGATGACCGCGCGAGCGATTTCGTAGTGGTTCATGGCGGCTCAGGGAATCCAGATGATGGCACGGCTGGTGATTTCGGCGGCGCCAATGCTGGCGTCGTCCTTTCCCAGCTTGAGCCCATAGTTGAGCTCGTGCGCCTTTTTGGGGTCCTTGGGGTAGTCGAAGGCGATAGGGCCAGCAGTGGCCAGATCGATGACGACCAGATCTGCGCCTGCACCCAGGCCTGATGCCCCGGAGGCGCCAGCCCCGACGATGCCGATGTGTTTGGTGCCGACTGCCATGTCGCGGAAGGTCATGGCGAAGCGCGGCATGTAGCTGGGTTTGAGGTCCTTGGCCAGGTATTGCACGAAACTGAGGTAGCCGGCGTCAACCGAGCTTGGGTTGACGATGGGGCTCTCGCCGCTGAGATCGAAGACGGCGAGCCGCTGCTCGAGCTGATCGGCGTAGTTGCCGCCCACCTTGGCCTTGGCGTCGCGCGAGCGGCAGTGAGGCATCGCGTAGACTTTGTTTCCATCTGGCGAGAAGCGAAGAGCGGGATTTCCTTGACCAAAGGGTTGTAGGTCGAGGGCCTGGATGCCGGGCCGGCTGGGATCGAGATCGAGCCGAGTGGCCTCAGTGGAGCTGAGATCGAAGGCGGCAATGGATTGGGTGGCTCCGAGCAGCAGGGTAGGTCTCCCCTTGGCCCCGACGACCAAGCTTGCAGCGGTGTTGTCGGGGTTGAGGGTGCAGCCCTGGGCGCGTTCGATTTTACTTTCGCTGCGGACCAGTGTGGCCGCAGAGAAGAGCGGCTCTCCGAACTCGTTGAGGGGGACCACGTGGATACCCGACTCCCATTCGGCGTCGAAGCGGCTGGTTCCTTCGATCAGGTAGAGTTTGTCGTCGAAGAGGTCGACCGACTGGAAACGGTTCTTCGAGTGGGTGTTGAAGCCGTAGGTGGTGGGGACGGTGTAGAGGGAACCGACGATGGGACTTGGATCGCTGGGCAGATCCGAGACGTAGATACCCTGTTGGGCGTTGCTACCGCCGGGCGGGACCACGTCGACCACGTAGATCTTGTTGAATTCTTTGGAGTAGGTTCCATCGCAGGCGTTGTGCGCATAGGGAAAGTGGATGACCAGCTCGGGGGTGAGGGCGAGCTCACGACGATAGGGGTCAAGGACGAAGGCACCAGAGCCGGTGAAGGCGATGACGCGGTTGTCAGGGCCTGGGATGATGCCGCAGATGGAGCCTACGAAGAGGCCGTCTCCACCGACATCTTTCTTGGGGTACTCACCGCGAAGCTCATCAGGCAGCATGATGTGCATGCCCTGAGTACCGGGCACATTGGGGTTGAAGTCGTATTCGGCCGGTGTGCTGAGCAAATCGACGCGACGCACGACGTCGCCGCCGACGGCGTTGGCGCGGCTGCTCGAGGCGACGAGGAAGAAGCCGCCGTCACTGTTGGGATCAAAGATCCAGTTGGTGCTCGGTCGCGCGCCGTAGCTGCCGACCTCCGCCAGCGTCGAGGATGTGGGCGTCTTGCCCTCTCGTCGCTGAGAATCGGTGGGTGGGGCGAGGGTGCTCCCGGTATCGGTCCGCACGGCCGTGGGTGTCCCTTGGCTGTCCTCAGGTGTAGGCGCGCTGACGTCGGGCGTACCCGCTTCGTCGGCGCTGGCGGGCTCAGGCGAACCATTGTTGGCTTGCACCCGCGTCGATTTGCGCTCGCCATCGCAGGCGAACGTCATGAGTATACAGAGAAAGAACGCGGTGCGTGCAAATCGCATGCTCATCTCCTGCCGCTGAGGTGGCTCGGACGCGCCCGAAGGCACGGCAAGGTCGATGGATGGTAGACCACTGCGTGATGAGGCGCAATGCCCAGCGAGGCAGCATCTTTCTGCGCGCCGCCCATGGCGCGCCGCCTTCGCGCTTGGGTCTCTTGTTGCCATCGGGCTGGCATTGCACCAAGAGAATGCGCGAAGCGCATCAGGATCGTTGACCCGCTCCAGGTGCCAAGCTAGCTTCTGTCTGACGATCGCGGGTCGGGTCTGTGCGCGCGAGCTCACTCCCTACGAGGTGACCAACATCGCGTTATTCGACTTGCCCTCGAGTAGGCTTTCTGCTTGGCTTGCTGCTCCGTGGGATGAGTGAGGTTGTTCCGATTTTGAGCTCTGCCCAATCGACAAGAAGTTCGGGAATCAGGGCAAATGCCCCATCGACAAGAAGTGCGCGCGGGGTGATGCGCGAGAATCGGGAGGCGCGAGATGCTGAGTGACATGAAATCGTTGATTGAGCTCTTCGTGCGCGCAGAGCAGGCGGACCGCATTGGAGAGGTGGATCCCAAGGTTGCGAAGTGGGTGATTGATTTCGCTCGGGTGCTTCGGACCTATTTCCGTGCGCAGGTCTACGGTATCGAGAAGATGCCCAGCTCCAAGGCGCTGCTTGTCGGCAACCACAACGCAGGCATCACGTTCTTCGAGCCATTCATACTCGGACTGGCGTGGTATGAATACAATCATGGCGAAGACTCGCTCAACTACTTGGGGCACGACGCCATGGTCGACATGCCCCTGCTTGGCAACTTCCTACGCAAAATCGGGATGATTCGCGCCAGCCATGAGGCGGCGGATGCGGCCTTCGCGGCGAATCGCAAGGTGCTCGTCTTCCCCGGCGGGAACTACGAGGCGTTTCGCCCGTTCAAGCAGCGGCACCGCGTGGATTTTGGCGGAAAGACGGGCTATGTGCGCTTGGCGCTGCGCAATCGTGTGCCGATTGTGCCGGTGATGTGCCTCGGTGGACATGAGACCTTCTTCGTCTTGCACCGAGGCGAGAAGCTCGCCGACTTGATTGGGACCAAAAAGCTCTTGCGCAGTGAATCGTTCCCCCTGTTTCTGGGCTTGCCAACGGGGATTGGGATGGGCCCTGTGTTTCACTTCCCGCTGCCTGCCAAGTTGGAGGTCGAGCTGGGAGAGCCCATCTCCTTGGAGGAATACAGCCCCGAGGACGCCGACGATCGCGCGAAATGCCGGCAGATCAGTGAGAAAGTGCAGGGGGCCATTCAAGCCATGATGGACGCGCGCAGCGCTCGTCGAAAGTGGCCGATCTGGGGTTGAGATGAGCGAGCAGTCCGAGCTCCAGAAGCGTGCGGCGGCGCTGACCGAAGCAACCGAGCGGGCTTTGGCCTCGCTCGAGAGCTACACGTGCACCATCGTGATGCGGGATCGAATCAAGGGCAAGCTCATGCCCGAGAGCCAGCTCTACACGCAGTATCGCAAGCCAGGCGCAGTCTATCTACGGTGGGTTGGGGAGCAGCATCGCGGCATGCAAGCTTCATATGTTCCGGGCCGAGATGATGAGGGCTACTTCATGGCCCGGGAGTCTGGGCTCAAGGGACTCATCGGCGCCCGTACCTGGCCTCAGTCCTCCCCGCTTATCAACACCTTGTACCCTCACCATTTCTCGATCTCAGAGTCGAGTGTCGTCGCTTTGACACAGACCACCTTGGAGCTGCAGCGGCGCGCACACAGTCTGGGCAAGCTTCGCCTGGAGTCGCTTTGCACGCTCCACGATGAGGAGCTCGATGCGCCTGTGACGAAGGTCGTGGCGCAGCTCTCGGATGATCCCGGCGATGGTCTGCGATGGCCCCGGTGTACGCTGTTCATCTGCGAGCGCCATCATCTGCCCTTGCATGTGCGCCTCGATGACTTCGACGGAGGGCTCTTTGGGGAGTACGTGTATCGAGACTTTCGCCCCAATGTCGTGGTCGACGAGTCTTGGTTTGCCTTGCCCAAGCGATGACTGGCGCGATGCTTGCTTGGGCAGGTGGCAGCGCTCACCGCTTCGAGCTGCAGCGCGGCGTGTTGGCGGATGAACTTTGAGCTTTGCTCGGCGCTCGATGGAGTCGCCGTTGCTGACGACGAAGATGGCTGTCCAGATGGAGGTTGCTCATGAGAAAGCATGCAGTGTGGGAGCGAAGACTCGTATGGGGGGCTGCGAGCGCCTTGTTGGTGCTGGGCTTCTCGCTCTGGAGTTGCTCTGGGATGTACCGCAACTCTGCGCGAAACGACTACATCTACGGCGAAATGAATGGCTTTACTCACAACCAGCCGCTGGAGCAGGTTTGGGCGGCTGCGCGGGTCTTGCTGTTCGAGTCAGGCTTCCAGACGCGGGATGCTGGCGGTGGCTACTACCTCGAGACCGAGTGGTCGAGCGAGCCAAACTCGAAAATCCGCTATCGCTACATGTTGACGGGAGTTGCCCAGGGCACGGGGTGCACGGTGTACTTCACCAAGGACACCGAGAACTCGAGTGGCTCGGCGAGTACGGGGCGCGACTACGCGATGGAGTGGGAGCTCGTCAAACGGGTCGATCCTCAACGCGCAGCAAAAATCAGCAGTGATGCCGAAGCGTACGCGCATTCGTTGTACCCCGATTGAGCGCAGACGCTGGCCCTGACGCCTCGAATGCGATGGCGTCAAGGTTAAAAAAGCGGCAAGCGTGCCCACAAGAAGAGCGGTCTTGGAAAAGATATCGCTCCTCAGCTCTTGCATTCGGGCGCGGACATTTCTATTCTCCGCGGCTGCTTTGATCCGGTAGCCAGAGCCGGTGTCGAAAGCAGTCCTCGATGTTCTGGTGCGGAGAAACGGGCGATGCTTCAGAGCTTGCGCCGGCACTCACAGTCCTTTTTTATCTACGTTCTCTTCGGCATGCTGATCGTGGTGTTCGTCTTCATGTTTGGCTTGCCCAACACGGATTCGTGCAACCCGCAAACCAAGCAGGTCGCTGCAGATGTTGGCCAATTCGGCGTTGACGAAGACCTGCTCCGCTCGTCGGTGGCCAAGGTCTTTGGCGAGTACCTGCGCGGTGGCGAGGAAGAGTTCTTCGCACGGCAGCGGCAGGTGCTCTACAATATCGTCACCGTCTTGTTGATCGCCGACAAGGCTGAAGCCGCGGGTCTGCGTGTCTCCGATGAGGAGCTGCGGGCGTACATCGTCGATCCCGCCAAGGGCAACCCCGACGCCTTCCTCTTTCAGAAAGAGAAGGCCTTCGACAAGAAGCTCTACCAAACCCGGCTCGATCTCTTCGGCATCACTCCAGAGAACTACGAACGCTACAAGCGGCGTGAGATTCTCGCACGCAACTACCTCACACTGCTGGAGGCATCCCTCGTCCCGAGCGACGCTGAGCTGCGCGAGGCTTTTGCCCGTGAGGCCAACAGCCTCAATCTGCGCTTCGTCGCCCTCGAAGATCGACACGTTCAGCATCTCGTCGAGACGCCCAGCGAGACTGACGTCGCCACCTTCCTCTCCGCCAACATGGACGCGGTCAGCGAGTTCTACAAGTCCAATGAGCGACAATACAAGATCCCCGCGCGGGTGCACCTGCAGGAACTCATCATACAACGTCGCGCCGACCTGATCCGCGAAACGGGTGAAGGCACTGATCTCAAGCTCTCAGCAGAAGATCGCTTTGCCCTCGCCAAGAAAAAGGTGTTCGAAGAAGGCATGAGCCTGGAGGAGGCTGTGCGACTCTACAACGAAGCGGTCGTCAATCGTGAGACCGGTGACCGCGGCTTCTCGGACCTCGACAACATGTCCGAGCAGTACCGAACCGCCATTGAGTCCAAATCCGTGGGCGAGCTGGTGGCCTTCGAAACCGAGCTGCACTACGTCATCGTCAAGGTCCTCGAGCGCACCGAAGCGGTCGAGACGCCTCTCGACCAGGCGCAGTTTGACATTGCGCGCACGCTTGTGCACCGGCAACGGTCCTCGAGCAAGGTTGAAGAGCTCGCCAAGGCTGTGCATGCAAAGGTCGCCGCTGGAGAAGACATGCAGGCCGCCCTCGATGGCTTGCTCTATGCTGGCGTTCTGGAAACCAAGCCCGAGCCCGCGCCACAGGATGCGCCCGCAACTGAGGACGCGCCCGTGCCAAGCCCCGAAGAGGCGCTTCCCGAAGCTGAGCTGCCCACCGACCCCATCGCTGAAGGTCCTGCACCAGCACCAGCTGACCTCGTTCCCGAAGCCCCAAGTCCTGCTCCTCCCGAGAGCGCTCCCGAGGCCCTGGTGATCCCGCTCGAGGAGCGCGCCAAGGTTGATGAAACCGGGCCGTTCAGCCTCAACGCTGGCGTCGGCGACTCCTGGAGTTACCTGCCCAAGCTCGGCAACTCTCCTGCGCTCGCCCGCGCCGTGCTCAAGCTGCAGACGCCCAATGAGCTCGTGCCCAGTGTCTATCCCGTCGAAAACGCCCGCGTCGTGGCGATGCTCATCGAACGAAAGCAAGGAAGCGAGGAAGACTTTGCCGCCCAACGCGCCGACCTCAGTCGTCGGATCATGGAGGATAAGTCTTCGAAATTGCTTGGAAATTGGCGCTTGCTTCTGTTCCTTGCTCATGAAGACCCCAAGACCGAACCCTACGGTCCCTGGATTCAGGCCATCTTCGATGAAGCTGAGCAGAACCGCTCCTTCACCATCGGCAGCGCCTTCCTGACGCCGCCCACGCCTCCGGCGAGCTGAGCGCACCATGGGCTCGAGCGCGCAACGACCCCGCGCCTCTGGGCTCTTCGTCTCAGCCTGATGGCTCTGCTCGAGCCGCTGAGGCCAATAGCCCTTGACGCATCAGCTCGTTGTTGATGCCCGGCTCTCCTCTCATACGAGTGCACCATGAGTAGCGTCATTGGCCCTCGCGCGGTTCGCCTCCTGCCGCCTGAGCTGTGCAACCAGATCGCAGCGGGCGAGGTGATTGAGCGACCTGCGAGTGTCGTCAAAGAGCTGGTCGAGAACGCACTGGACGCTGGTGCGAGCAGGATTCGCGTCGACATCGAGGAAGGCGGACGCAAGCTCATTCGCGTCAGCGACGATGGCTGGGGCATGAGCGCGAGCGACGCTCGCACCGCGCTGCTGCGCCACGCCACCAGCAAAATTGCCTCGGTCGAAGATCTCAACGCCATTCGAACCCTCGGCTTTCGAGGAGAGGCGCTGGCCGCCATCGCGTCGGTTTCTCACACGACCTTGGCGACTCGCGTCGCTCGAGCCGACACGGGTTGTCTTATCGAAGTCTCCGGAGGTCGTATTCAAGATGAGCGAGAGGCGGGGCTTGCTCCCGGAACCAGTATCGAGGTCCGAGAACTCTTTTTCAATACTCCCGCTCGACTGAAGTTTCTCAAGAGTGATCTGGCTGAGCTGCGTCGTATCCAGACAATGCTGCAGCGTTTGGCCATGGTGGCCCCAGGCGTGCACGTTCAGCTCTTCGTCGATGGGCGTGCGCGGCTCGATGTTCCTCCCCATCAGGCGCTCTCGGATCGGGTCTTGTCGCTGCTCGGTGCAGAGACCCATGCCGCACTTCGGCCGCTGGAGTCGTCCGACTCAGACGACGACTATCGCGTCGGTGGTCTCTACTCCGACCCTCGATTGCACTATCGCAGCGGCACTCCCTCCTACGTTTTCGTCAATGGCCGCTGGGTCCAGGACCGCACCATCAGCGCCGCGATCAACACCGCCTATCGGGATTTGCTGCCCTCCGGACGTGTGGCATTGGTGGTCTTGCTGCTCGAGTTGCCTCCTGAGTTCGTGGATGTGAATGTCCATCCCACCAAGATCGAGCTGCGCTTTCGTGATTCCGATCGGGTCTTTCGGCTGGTCTACCACCGCTTGCGCGATGCCCTCGGGCGCAGCACACCCACTGATGTCGCCTCTGCAGAGGAGCCTGAGCGTGCTGCTTCGGCACCTCGCCCGGCGTTGTCCATGCCAGCGCAGCAAGCTTCGTTGCCGCTTTCCAGGCCTCTTGATGACTTCCTGCAACGCGCTGCGGGGATTCGCGACGCAGGCAGCGCGCCAACACTGTATCCTCAGCTCAGCTCCAAGAGCGCTGAGCTGGCCTGCGACGCCGCAGGTCACGCTGGCGCCGAAGCACCTCAGGACAGCGCAAGGATGTTGGAAAGCCAGATATCTCGAGTACTTGACGCCGGTCGCGAGGGCCCTCATGAAGCATCGATGGGGCAGACGAGCACAGGGTATTCGGACCTGCGCTACATTGGCCAGCTCGCCCATACCTATCTGCTGGCCAGCGATGGGCGCGGTCTGGTGGTCATTGACCAGCATGCAGCGCACGAGCGCATCACCTACCAGCGCCTGCTTGCTGCCCGCGCGGGTCAGCCCATCGCGCAACAGCGTTTGTTGTTCCCGGAGCTGCTCGAGCTCGATGCGCTCAGGGCTGCTGCCCTCGAGGAGTTTGGCGACTATTTCGCCTCGCTCGGCTTCGAGCTCGAGCCCTTTGGGGCGGGTTCGTTTGCGCTGCATGCGGTGCCTGCGATGCTCGCTGGAAGTGCACATGAGAAGCTGATCAAAGAGGCGCTCACCGAGCTCGTCCACCACGAGCGCAGTCAGCGCATTGATGAAGCCTATGAGGCGGTCATTGCGCGGATGGCTTGTCATGCCTCGGTGCGAGCTGGTCAGTCGATGAGCGCAGAGGAGGCCTACTCCCTCTTTGCCCAGATGGACGAGGTCGAGTTTCGGGGCCAGTGTCCGCATGGTCGGCCCGTTTCGTTCCGGATGAGCTTGGACGAGATAGAGCGCCGTTTTGGTCGTCGGTGAACGGGGCGGGAACGAACGGAGGCTTGATGGCCTGCAGTGAGCAGGGGAGGAGGCAGGCGATGGCAATCGAAAGCGAGCGAAGGGTGCTCCATCCTCGCGAGTCATCGAGCGAGGTCGGTACCCGAGAGCGAGCGAATGCAATCGAAAGCGAACGAATGCCGCTGATCAGCATCGTTGGGCCAACCGCCTCGGGGAAGACCAGCCTCGGCGTGGAGTTGGCTGCGCGGCTCGAGGGCGAGCTTCTCAATGTGGACTCGATGCAGGTGTTTCGTGGGCTCGATGTGGGGACCGACAAGCCGACAGCCAGCCAGCAGCAGCGGGTGCGCATTCACGGCATCGACCTCATCGATCCAGGCGAGAGCTTCGATGCCGCGAGTTTTGCGGACTTGGGGTGGCGCGTGATAAGCGAGGCCAGCCGCTGCCAGGTGCCCGTGATCGCAGCGGGGGGGACCGGGCTCTATCATCGCGCGCTCAACCATGGTTTGGTGGATGTGCCAGGCCGGCAACAGGAGCTTCGCGCCGCCCTCAACGCGCGCAGGGAGGAGGAGGGGATCGAGGCGCTCTACCAGGAGCTGATGCAGCATGACCCGGACGCAGCAGCACGTATTCACCCGAATGACTGGGTGCGCATCGAACGCGCGCTGGAGCTCTATGCCAGCACCGGTCTCTTGCCTTCGTCGTTACGGGCCGAGCACGGCTTTCGCGAGTACCGCTTTCGGCAGTTGACCTTCGGTTGTTTTCGTCCGCGCGAGGAGCTCTATTCGGGGATCGAGCAGCGACTCGAACAGATGTGGCGGACAGGGCTGCTGGAGGAGACGCAGTGCTTGCTCGAGCAGGCGCTCGACCCCGAAAGGCTCCCTCTCAAAGCGTTGGGATACCGGCATGCAGCGGCGTACTTGCGGGGTGAGTGGAGTCGAGACGAGGCGCTGGCGCTGGCCAAGCGAGACACCAAACGATATGCCAAACGGCAGCTGACCTGGTATCGCGCCTGCGCTGACGTGGTCTGGCTTCGTGTGCCCCTGGATGAGAAGGCGTTGCAGCGATTGGCCGAGGTGGTGAGCGCCTTTCTGCGGGAGGAGTGCTTGGAAAGCTTTGACCTACCCATCGTTGACGCGGTATAGCTGCCTCGGTAACCCACTTCCTCGAGAGGGGGAGTACGCTCAGGAGGCGAGGATGGCGATTGGCGTCGAGAGTCATATCGAGGTCTTGGTTCCCTACGTGCCTGGCAAGCCCATCGAGGAGCTGCAGCGGGAACTGGGTCTGGACTCGATCATCAAGCTGGCGAGCAACGAGAATCCCTTCGGCCCCAGTCCCTTGGCTCTCGAAGCGGCGCGGCGGGCCGTCGAAGAGGTGCACATCTACCCGGATGGCAGCGCCTTCGCGCTCAAGCAGCGTTTGGCCCGTCATCTCCAGGTGAATGCAGAGCAGCTCATCATCGGCAATGGCTCCAACGAGATCCTGCACCTGCTGCTGCGTACCTTCCGTACGCCTCAGGCGCACGCTGTCGTCAGCGCCCACGCTTTCGTGGTCTACAAGCTCAACTGCATTGCCGCCAAGATCCCCTTCGATGAGGTTCCGAGTCGCGATTGGGGGCATGACCTGGAAGCCTTCCCTCGTTACTTGAAGGCAGACACCCGCTTCATTTTCCTGGTCAATCCGAACAACCCAACAGGAAACTACTTCAAACGCCAAGAGCTCGAGAAGCTGCTCGAACAGGTGGGCGACGAGACCCTGGTGGTCATCGATGAGGCCTACTTCGAATTCGTCGACCGAGCAGACTACCCCAACGCTCTCGACTACCTCAAGCGCTATCCGAATCTGGTTGTTTTGCGTACGTTTTCAAAGTGTTACGGTCTAGCTGGGCTGCGCGTCGGCTACGCGGTGATGCACCCTCGCCTGGCCAACTACGTGAACCGGGTGCGTGATCCTTTCAACGTCAACTTGGTCGCCCAGAGGGCTGCGACCGCAGCGCTCGACGATGTCGCTTTTCTCGAGCAGACCGTGGCCAACAACCACAAGGGCTTGCGGACTCTGACAGAGGGTTTGCGCGGGCTTGGCTTGAAGGTGACCGATAGCGTCGGCAATTTCGTGCTCGTGGAGCTTCCGTACGCAGGCAAGTTGGTCTTCTCCGAGTTGCTACAACGCGGTGTGATCATCCGCCCCTTGGACAACTACGGTATGCCTTCGCTCGTGCGCATTAGTGTTGGAAAGGAGGAGGAGAACGTGCGTTGTGTGAGCGCAATGGGGCAGGTTCTGGAGGCGCTTGCCTCGCACTCGGCAGGGGCGTGAGCATGGGCAGGGACTTAGGTTTCATCGTCGCGGTCGACGGGCCGAGCGGTGCGGGCAAGAGCACTGTGTGTCGTGAGGTTTCTCGCCGCACAGCTTTTGCCCTTCTCGACACCGGCGCGATTTACCGCAGCCTTGCCTGGTTTGCTCGGGGGCGCGCCGTGTCTTGGGAGGATGAGACGGCGCTGGTCGGGCTTTGCGCACAGATGCCGCTGCGCTTCGAGCCCGGCGCAGAGGGGCAGCGGGTATGGGTGGGCGAGCATGACGTCAGCGAGGCCATTCGTACTGCGGAGCTAAGCCGAGCAGCGAGCGTGGTCAGCGCTCACCCTGGTGTGCGCTCGGCGCTGTTGCCGCTACAGCGTCGGCTTGGCCGTAGCCGCAACTCGATCGTCGAGGGTCGTGACATCGGTACCGTGGTGTTTCCCGATGCCGAGCTCAAGGTCTTTTTCACCGCCAGCGTGCAAGCGCGAGCTCGGCGGCGGCGCGATGAGCTGCTGCGCCGCGGCGAGACGGTCGAGTTGGAACAGGTCGAAGCTGACATCCTGGACAGAGACCGCCGTGACGCGACGCGCGATGTGGCGCCCATGCGTCAGGCCGAGGACGCCGTCCTCTTGGACACCAGCGAGATGGATTTCGACGCGGCCTGCGCAGCCCTCGAGGGTTTGATCCATTCACGCCTGGGCGACTGATGTTGCGAGCGAAGCGAGGCACGAGTCAGCATCTGTCACAAGCGCATCCGATGCGCGCGAGCGATAGCGCAGCGTCCGACAACGGCTTTGCGCGTCCAACCAGTAGGGGCGGACCTGCGTGTCCGCCCTTCTTCGATACATGCAACAAGTTACGGGAAACACTAGCAATCTCGCCAACAGGATGGCTGTTTGAGCTCAGTCGAGCTCGAGGCTGGCCAGCTCTTCCTTGACGAGGCGCACCATCAGTCGGTCGAGGCTTTCGGGTTGGAAGGAATCAGGCTTCACATCGTGCACAGTGGAGGTGCCTTTGGGACCGTAGGTCAGGAAGACGAAGCGTCCCATGGTGAACTGGGCGAGCTGTCGGAAGACGTACTCTCCGTCATCTGACAAGCCGCTGCTTGCGACGCTGAAGAGCTTGATACCCATCGAGGCGGCCATTGCAGCGTCAGCGGCGTAGCTGAAGCTATTCTTGGCTTTGGCGTGGGGAGGGGCGTCGCCAATGAGGACCACCAGCTTGATGGCTTCAGCATTCCAGTCCATGCCGTGGATGGCGTGATGCAAGCCCACCTCCAGGCGCTCTGGGATATCGCCACCACCGGCGGCTTCGACCTCTGCGAGCGTGCTCTGGAAGCGCTGGACATCGGATTCGAAGGGGTAGACGCGGTGCACGTACTCGTCGCGGTCGTCGCGGAAGAGCACGAGTCCAAAACGCAGTTGGGGCTGTGAGGGGAGGGCGGCGAGGTCGGCGGCGACTTGGATGATGGTGGACTGAAGCTGCTCGATCTCATCGGACATTGAGGAGGTGGTATCGAGCAGGACCACGAGATCGATGGAGGGGGCCGGTGCCAAGCTTCTTTCGAAGGGCATGCGCAGCTGCCATCGCTCGCGAGAGCCACGGTTGAGCTCGTAGCGTTGGACGTGGCCGTCGACGCGGACTTGGATATCAAAGTCTTGCCCCGCTTGAGCGCCCATGGCGCGGGGATGGAAGAGGGTCCAACCGTTGGCGAAGGTGCGGCCAGTGAAAATGGTGTTTTGTCCCTGCTCGAAGCTGACTTCGGCGCGAGGGATGGGCTTGTCGTTGCGGTCGAGGATGCGCACGAAGAGCCGCTCCTGCACATCCATGGGCTCCAGGTGGTTCTTGTTGCGTTTGCCGAGGAAGCTGAGGAAGCCTTCGAAATCCGCGTTGTCATCGACTTCACCGGCGGTCAGCGGTCGCGCCTGGCGGGTGGAGTAGTGGTCGCTATCCTTGGCTTTTTCGGGCTTGCCCTTGGCATCATCGCTGGTCTTGATTTTCATGTGGGGTTCGGACGGAGCAGAACCATCGCCGCCTCGACCTGCGCCCACAGTGCCGCCCAGTCCCATTCCATAGGGCGCGGGGCTTGCGGGAGCCTCGGCTTTGTCCATCTCACCAGCGAAGAGCCCCTCATCCTCAGCAGCGGGAGCTTTGGCCATCAGCAAGTCCGCTTTGGATTCGCTTCGGCGCGGCGCTTCCTGGGCGGTGACGGTGGCAGTTTCCATGGGCGCAGCAGCGCTGTGCTCCCCCTTTGCCTGGACGTTGCGGGCTGCCTCTGAGGTGGGCGGCGCATGCTGCATGGCTTGGCTCTGAAAGAAGATCACCAGGAGCACGGCGGCGGCAGCAGCGGCGATGAGTCCCACTGTCCAAGAGCGGCCCAAGGGGACGACGTTGCTTTGTTCTGCCGAATCTTCGCTCGAGGCGCTCGAGGAGGTCGTCTCATCGTCGTCGAGGGGAGCAGCGCCAGGCTCGTCGATGCTGGCCTGAGGCTTTCCCTGCATGGACTCGATGTGCGCCCAAACTTTCTCGACCCACTGCTCGCTCAACGCCTCGGGAAGCTCGGCAGAGAGCAGCGCGCAGGTTTGCTCGAAGAGCAGGCGTTCACGCCGTTGCTCATCGTTGGACGCTTCGGGGAGGTCTTTGCCGTCGAGCTGCGCTTCGACCAACCGTTCCAAATACTCGCTGTGCTTCGACATGACATATCCCTCGTCCAAGCTCGACAGGCGGTCGAGTCAGGTGAATGCAGTTCGCTTCATTGCCCCGTTGACGCAGGGGCGAGCGTCGTCTCACTCGTCACCAATGACGCCTTTGCTCTCGAGACACTGCTGCAGCGGTGCTCGCGCGCGTTTGAGTCTCATGCGCACTGTGTCGGCAGACTCGTCCATGATGGCTGCCGCTTCGACGTAGGAGTACCCCAGCAACCAAACCAGCTCGCTGGTCTGTTGGATCTTGTCGTTCATGGTCTTGAGGCATTCGCTGAGCGCTTTGCGCTTGCTTTGTGCCCACTCGTCTTCAGCTTCGGCCGCGACGTCAGGCAGCTCCTCGACGAGGACCTCCGCCGCGTGCCGTCGTTTGGTGTCGAAATGTGCCGCCAGCACCCTGCGCGCGATGGTCCACAGCCAGGTGCTGGCCTTGGCATCGCCGCGAAAGGTCTTGCGGGAGCTCCAGACCCGGGTGAAGGCTTCGAGCATCAGCTCATGGGCGAGGTCCTCGTCACGAAGTTTGTAGCGGTAATAGCCCACCACTTTACCGCCATGGCTCTTCATGAGGCTCTCGAACCAACGTTGCTCCTCCTGTAGGACACTGGCATCCTCAATACCGGAACGGATGGGGAGCGGCGCCGGCGATGGTGCCTGGGTGCCATTCTGCGAACCTGGGTTGCGTTCTCGACGTCGTTCATCGAGATCGATGATACTGTTTGTCTGCGCCACTTCCGCCTCCGTTTGGCAGCTCGGCATGGGGTGGGTGAGTCGCTCGGGCTGAGACCGAACATGCCCCGTTTCGAGCAAAGCTCTTTTCTTGGGCCAGTGAAATGCGAGGTGCCCAGGCTCGTTCATGGATGATAGGCAATGCGGCTGCGCACGTCGAGCCACGACGAGGCAGCGGGGCCTTGGCAGATGGATGACGGCGCGCTGAGTGCTCAGCTCATGAGGGGCGGCAGCGATGGACTCGAGGTGGCGAGAGATGGGGCTGCTTGCTTGGATGGCCTGCGCTTGTGTGGCCTGCAGCTCTGTGGCTGTGCGCGCTCCGGCCTGGCAATGTGGCAGCAGCGTCACTGAGTTGATGGCCTCTTTCCATGCTGCGCGCGGTCTCGAGAGCGAACGTCGGCGTGCGTTGCTTCGTTCGGCTTCGGGCAGCGCAGAGTTCAAGTCGAGCGGTGCCGCGCTAGAACAGCTCAGTCCAGAGCATCGACGCTGTCTTCGGGGGGAAGACGGGCTTGCTTTGAGCCTGAGCGATGCTACCCTCGAGGACGCGCTTCGGGGCGACATGGAGGCGCTTTCATTGCTGCGTTTGGGGCTGCTCATCCGTGAAGGCAGTGTGCAACGTGTCGAGGCGAGCCTGAGCGCCGCCTTGGAGACGGAGCCGAGCGCTGCGGGGTACCTGGAGAAGGGGCTGCTGAGGGTGCGCTATGACGACCTGGATGCTGCCGTCGAGGCGCTGGAGATGGCGCATCGGCTCGAGCCGCAAGATGAGCTCATCACGCTGTATTGGATGGCATTTCGGGCTCGGCGCGGTGAGCCGACGAGCGTGCTGCGCCAGCTCTGGCCGGAGATCCCTCTGCAGTCTCCGACGCTGCTGGAGTTGGGCTGGGCGTTCTCGCGCAGTGATGGCCTCGCTCGACATGCCTGGCGTGCGGCGGCGGTGGCGAGTCACCGCTTCTTCGCCTCCAGAGGCGATGGTGTCGCGCTGCGACGTTTGCTCGAATGGCTATCGATGCACCCCAGCACTTGGCACACCGCGCAGGCGCGCGCCGAGGGCGGGACTGGGCGCAGCCTCGAGCGCGAGCGCGCCGCATTGAGTTGGCGAATGGGCGATGCAGATGCTGCGATCGGGAAGCTCGAGGCGTTGTTGGCCGAGCAGCCGTACGACTTTTCGTTGCGTGAGCGTTTGGCGCAATATCAGGCAGCGCTGGGGGATGTTTCAGCCGAGCGGACGACGCGGGCCAAGCTGCTCGCCGATGCGCGCCAGCTCTCTCACCGGCTCAGCGATGATCCGGTGCTCGCCTCGCTGGTGGTCAAGTATTCGATGCGATGGGCATTGACGGAGCCGAAGCTGCTCTCCGAGGCGAAGGAGCTGGCTTGGTTCGTGGTGTCGCTGTGCGACTCTCGCGCGGCCTGGTTTCAGTTGGGGCGGCTCTATGCTTTCGATTCGAAAGCCGCGGGAGCTGCGGTGCAAGCGGAGAAGAGCGAGGCGCGGCAGGCCTTTTTGGCGGCCGCCCGCGACCTCCGCGAGCGCGTCGAGGCACAACCGGAGTTGTCGATGCTCTGGGTGTGGCTGGCTGAGTTGGAGCTGGACTGGTTGCAAGACCCAGAGCAGGCCCTGAATTCGGCGCAGCGAGCTGTCGCAGAGATGCCTGATGCCTGGATTGCGCATTTCACCCTTGGGAGGGTGCATGAGTCGCTTGGGGACGTGGACGCCGCGCGCTCGTCGATGATGGAGGCGCTGCGTCTGGCGCCGAGTGAGACAGCGGCCCGTCGTCGCTTGGTGGAGCTTGCTGCGCTGCGCCCGAATGAGCAGCAGCGGTGGTTGGGTGAGATTGTGCTGCTTGCACCCGAGAGTGCTTTCGAGCGGGAGCGCTTGACGGGTCTCTTGGCGCAGTCTGGGCAATGGCAAGCGTGGTTGCCTCTGATGCTCGAGCCGCTTGGCTGGCCTGGTTTGGATCGCGAGAGTGTTCGTGCTGCGCGCCAGCGTCTCTGGTCTGCTGGGATGCAGAACTGTGCGATGCTGGTCGCCCTGCTTGGGGAGTGGCCGTTTGCGCGATCCTCCCCACCTGTGGTGGCCTTGGTTGCAGAATTCTGGATTCGCCAAGGTGAGGAGC
This sequence comes from Myxococcota bacterium, assembly GCA_034002465.1. Lineage (GTDB taxonomy): Bacteria > Myxococcota_A > Bradymonadia > UBA4248 > JAVFAO01 > JAVFAO01. Next base: position 2,298 of record JAVFAO010000078.1, on the reverse strand, counting down.
GGCGCGCCCTGGAGCAGGCGCGGGGCTTGGAGCCGGAGGACGGTGAGCTGTACTGGTCGCTGGGAGAGGTGGCAGTGCGGCAAGGCGAGTTCGAGCAGGCAGCTCGCTGGGCACGATTGGCGCTGCGTTCGGGTGTGAGTGAAGGCACGATGGAGGTACTCGGCCGATTTGCAGAGCAGGCCAAAGTCAACGACATTGTGAGTTGCCTGGCCTGTCTGCGCACGGCTGGCGCAGACTGTGTCAATGGCGATTGCATTCGTTCGCTCTCGGGCACCGACCTCTCGACAGCAGTGATTCCTTCGGAATGTCGAGAGGATGCGTGCCCTTCGCTGGCATACTGTTGCGAAGCTGCCCAGAGCTGCCTTCGTCTGCTGGACTGAGGGCGGTGGCGAGGATGGGGGTCAAGTCTGTGAAGGTGCCCGTTGGAGTTGCGCTCGTCTTGCTGCTTCCGTTCATGGTGCAATGTCGTCATGAGGCACCCCGTGCGCCCGAGAGTGACGCCGCCCGCTTGCTTGCACCAGCGCCACAGCAGCAGCCTGCGCCGCAAGCGGAGCCGAAATGGGCTGCACCTGAAGAGCTTTGTCGCGCCGCGTTGCAGTCTTCGTTGCGTGCGAGCAAGGGCTTGCTGCCACGCGGGCTGGCGGCGGTACGGACCTCGATGCGCGCTGCTCGGTATCAGGAAGCAGTTGATATTCTGCGCTTTTCTCTGGACTCCTATGAAGGAGCGGAAGCGGATGACGCGCGCTACCTCTTGGGCAAGCTCATGTCCCAAGCCGGAGAGCCGGGAGCTGCGGGCTATCTCTCCTCGCTGCCTCAGCCTTTTCTGCCAGTGGAGGAGGAGCGGCTCTATTGGCTGGCGAAGGCGCTGCTCAACGAGGGCGAAGAGGACGCGGCGCTGCTTGCGATGGATGAGCTCAATCGACGTTCCAAGGGCAGCGAGGCTGAGCTGGAGTCGCGGCTCTGGAAAGCAGCGCTGCTGTGGGGGCGTGGGGATGCAGAGAAGGCGCGCCAGCTCGCAGCTGAGGTGAGTAAAGCTCAGACGCACCGTGGACTGAAGGCGCAGGCCTTGAGGGCGTTGGTGGAGTACAACCGGGAGACGGCGACCAAGACAGCCGCAGGGCTCGAGCGCGACTTGTTGCTCCGATATCCCATGGAGAAGGCGACTCGGGAGCCAGCGTTGTCGCTGGGGGTCGAGGAGCTGAGCGACGGCGAGCGCTTCGAGCGGGCGAAGACCCTGATTCGCCATTGGGGCTACGCCGAGGCGCGGGAAGAGCTGCGTCGTTTGTCGAGCCATTCGAAGTATGGTGACGACGCCCGCTGGGAGGTGGCGCGGATTGGGATCTCGAGCCTCCGCGATAATGTGGAAGAAGCGCTTGAAATCTATATGGATTTTGCATCTCGGGCGGGACCTCGTCAGGAGGAGGCCAGCTTCTTGGTGGGCCGCGCGTTGGGCCGCTTGTATCGCCACGCGGAGGCTCTGGAAGCGCTCGAGGGCTACCTCAAGCGCTATCGGAAGGGTCAGTTTCGCGAGCGAGCGAGCTACCTCTTGGCTTGGATAGCCTATGATGCGAAGGACTGCACGGTCGCGGAGCCGCGGCTGCAGGATTGGTTGAGCAAGCACAACGACACCGTGGAGCGTGGCTACTATGCCTGGTGCAAGATTCGGACTGGCCAATGGGAGGAGGCGCTCACGGCCTTCGAGCGCTTGGTTCCGCCTGGCAATCCCTTGGTGCGAGGCAAGGCGCGCTATTGGCAGGCCTATGCGCTGGACCAGCTTGGGCGCCGTGACGAGGCGCGGGAGAAGCTAGCGCTGCTGCATTCTGGCTATCCGCTGACCTATTACGACATCCTCGGCTATCAGATGGAGGCGCAGTGGGACGGCAGAGATGCGCGGGCCTCCCAGCTCCCCATCTTCGAGGGTGCAGGCAAGGCCTCTTTGGAATGGCAGGCGGATAGCGGCTGGTCTCTGCCCAAGCTCTCGGGGTCGACGGCGAAGACCTGGTCGAAGGTACGGCGCTTGGTCGAGCTCGACGAGCTGGAGCGAGCGCGCAAACTCTACGAGCCGATTCGGCAGTCGGTGGAGAAGAGCGTTGCCCAGTCCGAGCGTGACAGCTTTTTGCTCTTCGTGGGCGACCGGCTAGAGGATTACCATTCGGCGTTCAAGCTCGCCTCGGGAGGGGTGAGCGCGATGAGCAGCAAGCAACCCGACGCGACGTGTCTGCGCTGGCAGATGGCCTACCCCTGGGCGTATGCTCCCGTGGTGTCGTCTCTGGCTAGTGCGTCCGTTGTGCCAGTGTA
>JAVFAO010000077.1:0-21338 GCA_034002465.1 Myxococcota bacterium | reverse complement strand
TCGTTCTGAGCCAGGATCAAACTCTCCAATTGCTTGGAAACTTTGCACACGCTCACCACTCTCGCGAGTGGCTCACGCGTTCTTTGACTTTTTGATCCGCACTTCATCACCTGCAACACGTCCGCTTGACACGAACGTGCGCGCGCTCTCTTCTCTCGTATCCAGCTTTCAAAGAACCAACCGTCTGCCGCCCCTGAGGCTCCGTTGTCCCCGGCGGCGAAGCGGCAATTTACTCTCCTTCGCTCCTGCGTCAAGCCGAAAATGAAGAAAAGTGACGAGGTTCTTCATTTTCCTCCCGCGACTCCACAGTCAAATCACCGATATCTGCATAATATCAAGATGTTGACCTCACTCCCTAGGTAATCCCTGCGCCTTCCCGCGCACCTACCCTGACCTGTGTGCTGCACATTCCACATCATTAAGACTCGCCGTGCGCGGTCCGCCCACGTGCCTTGCACCACCGCGCCAAGCACGTACACTCCCAAGCTGGGCACAAGCCCGGCCCTCCCTTCCACTTCGGGGCAATGATGCACGCTGATCCCTTCCAAACCGTGGCGCTCGCCCGTGAGGAGCTGCAAACACAGCTCCGAAAACGCATCGTCGGACAAGACCACGTCATCGAGCTCGTCCTCACCGCGCTCCTCGCCAAAGGACACTGCCTTCTGCTCGGTGTCCCCGGACTCGCCAAAACCACCCTCGTCAGCACCCTCGCTCAGTCTCTCGGACTCGCTTTCAACCGCATTCAATTCACCCCCGACCTCATGCCCTCCGATATCACAGGCACAGATATCCTCGAGAGCAACCCCGAGAATGCCCAGAAGCACTTTCGCTTCGTCAAGGGTCCCGTCTTTTGCAACCTCCTCCTCGCCGACGAGATCAACCGCACACCGCCCAAAACGCAAGCCGCTCTCCTCCAATCCATGCAGGAGCTCCAAGTCACAGTCGGCGGTCGCAGCTTCCAACTCGATCCCCCATTCCTCGTCTTCGCCACCCAGAACCCCATCGAGCAAGAGGGCACCTACCCGCTCCCCGAAGCACAACTCGATCGCTTCATGTTCAACATCCGCGTCGATTACCCCTCCCCTCAAGAGGAGTTCGACATCGTTCGAAACACCACCGCCGGGGCGCTCGCACAAGTGCAGCCCGTCCTCGACAAGGAAACCATCCTCGCCCTCCAGCAGCTCGTCCTCGGCGTCCCCGTCTCCGATGAGGTCATCAAATACGCCGTGAGCCTAGCCACGGCGACCCGCCCGCAACACCCACAAGCCCCCAGCTACGTTCGCGATTTCGTCGCCTGGGGTGCCGGACCTAGGGCCAGCCAATACCTCGTCCTCGCCGCCAAAGCTCGCGCCGTTCTCCTCGGCGAACGCGCACCGAGCCGACACGATCTGCGCATCCTCGCCCCAGACGTCCTGCGCCACCGCATCATCATGAACTTCAACGCAGATGCACAACGCTTCACTGCAGACCACCTCATCCAACGTTTGCTCGACGACATCAAACCGTGATCAGCGCATTCCGCCAGAAGCTTCGGCTGCTCCGCTCAACGACGCCAATACCCGCAGCCGCTACAAACACCTCCGCTCCGGAAGCGCTCACGGCGAGCCCTCATCCGCGCGCGCTCGACCCCAAGGTCTTGGCCGCCATCGCAAGGCTCAAGCTCCACGCAAGGCACACCGTCGACGGACAACTCAGCGGCATCCATCCATCCCCGCGACTCGGCTCCAGCACTGATTTCGCGGAATACAAAGACTACAGTCCGGGGGACGACCCACGCCACATCGATTGGAAGGCCTTTGCCCGCAGCGACCGGCTCAGCATCAAGCGCTTCCACGAAGAACGACACCTCGATGCACATATCCTGCTCGACGTCTCGGGTTCCATGTTCTTCGGTGAAGGCGACGAAAACAAGCTGGACTACGCACGCAAACTGGCAGCCAGCCTCGCATGGCTGCTGCTGCGACAAGGCGACGCCGTCGGCCTGCTCACCTTCTCGAAGCTCATCCATCGCCGGCTCCCCTCCAGCTCGCGCAGCGCTCAGCTCGATGACCTCATGCTCGCCATGCTCGACGACCCGACGACACCACCTGACGGCACGAGCGCTCTTGTCAACCACCTGAAAACACTGGCAAAACCTCAATCGCGCCAAGTCGAAAGCAGAATCGCCGATTGCCTGAAGCAGGTCGGGACCACGCTCCCCCCGCGAAGCTTGCTCCTGCTCGTCTCCGATATGCTCGATGAACTCGACGAGCTCGAGCACATCCTCGCCGTTCTCGCTTCAAGACGCTTCGACCTGGTCCTGCTGCACATCGTCCATCCTGACGAGCTCGAGCTCCCCTACGAGGGACTCACCCTCTTTCAAGGACTCGAGAGAGACGGGGAGCTTCTCGTCGAGGTCGAGCAGATACGACAGGAATACCGCAAAGCCTTCGACACACATGCGCAGCGCCTGGCCAGGCTCTGCCAAGAACACGCCCACATTTACGTACAGGCGCTCAGCTCGCGACCACAACACGAAATTCTGCTCGAGCTCTTCAGACTTCGGCGCAAAGGACCTGCTCAATGAGCCGCTGCTTCTCTTTTCCAGTTCCAAAACTGCAGCTGCTGATGCTCTTCCTGCTCTGTGCCGCTGCTGTGGCCTACTCCGCCCACACCTTCTTCTTTCTGCGCGAAGTCGAGGCGCAGAGCGGCACACTCGCCGCTACCCCTTGGCACTATTTCTATGTGATGCTCTCCCTCTGCCTTGGCTTGCTCATCTTCGTCGCGCTCTACGCCTATCTGCGGTTCCGAAGCCGACTCTGGCTCGATGAGCAAGGACTGCGCCTGCAGCGCTTCGGCTTCTCTGCCCAACGACGCCGCATCGCCCTAGCGTGGTCGCAAATACACCGCGTCCGCCTGCGCCAGATCCGCCGCGGCCACTGCCTGCTCCTCTTCGAAGCTGACGACATCGAACTTCGACTCGTCCTCAACCACGCCCTCGAATGCACCGCGCCGGCCCAAGGCCAGACCAAGAGCCGCCAATCGGCAAACCTCGATCCTTTCCAACACCCGCTCTACTTGGCGCTTCGGGAGCGCCTTGGTGAGCGCGTCCAAACCAAGTTGTAATCAGGAGTCCTGACCATGGAAAGCCTCAGCGAGTTCTTCCACTACGAGCTGGGCGGAATGCCTATCTACACTTATTTATTGAGTTTTCTCGCAATTGCGGGCGGTTTTCTCGGAAAGTCTCTCATCCGCATGCTCTTTCCTCGCCTCAGAAAGGTAGCGGACAAAACCTCGTTCTCTCTGGACAACGTGCTCCTCGAAGCAGCCTTCAAGCCCTCACAGTGGTTGATGGTGCTGGGCGGCATCTGGATTGGCGCGTCCATCCTCCCAATGCCCCCCTCTCTCACAGAGATCAGCCGCTTCGTCGACGCCGTCCTCAAAGGCGCCTCAGTCTGGCTGTTGATTTGGTTCGCCATTCGCCTCGTCGAGGGCCTCTGCGACATCTGGAAGGAGAAGGCGTCCCAGACCAACACCAAGCTCGACGACATGATGGTCCCCATCGTGCGCAGCGCGTCGAAGGTCTTTCTCTTTCTCATCGGACTCATACTGGTGCTGCAGAACCTGGGCTACTCGGTCACCAGCCTGGTCGCGGGGCTTGGTATCGGTGGCGCCGCCTTGGCCCTCGCCTCAAAAGACACTGTGGCCAACCTCTTCGGTTCGCTGGTCATCTTCTTCGACAAGCCCTTCGAGATTGGAGACTGGATCGAGGTCGGAGCCATTGAGGGCACCGTCGAGGAGATTGGGCTGCGTGTCACTCGGGTTCGCACCTTCGCCAACAGTCAAATCACCGTTCCAAACTCGCAGTTCACCACCTCCGCCATCAACAACTGGTCCCGTATGCGCAAGCGGCGGGTACGCATGACGATTGGCCTCGAGTACAAAACCAAGCCCGAGCAAATGGATCGAATCGTCCAAGCGATCCGCGACGTCATTGCCAACGACGAGAATTTCCATCATGACTTCTACTTGGTCTACTTCGACAATTTCGGTCCCAGCAGCCTGGACATCTTCATTTACGCCTTCGTCCAAACCACCGTCTGGGCTGACTACCTGGCTTTCAAACAGACCTTCATGCTCAACATCATGCGCACCGTGGAAGAGCATGGCGCCTCCTTCGCTTTCCCCACCAGCACCATTCACGTCGAGTCTTTCCCAGGAGAACCGAAGGCAGCCACAGCAGAACGACCCAAGTGAGCCTCGATGAACACCAACACCCGCTCAGCCCTCGGCGCCATCGAAGCCTTCATCCATGAACACCAACTCGACGCTGATGAAGGCAGTATGGCGCGCTTTGCGAGCTATCTCGATGCCCTGCTCGAAGCGCAGCACAACAGCAGCATCATTGGCCCTCTGTCGCCAGAGCAAATCGCCACTGAGCTCATCTGTGACAGCCTTCAGATCATGCGTGTCGGTCCGCTCGCAGCGCTCGTCGACATCGGCAGCGGAGCGGGTTTTCCGGGTCTTCCCCTCAAGATCATGCAGCCCAGCCTCTCGCTCACGCTCGTCGAACCGCGCCGACAGCGCCACGCCTTCCTGCAGCACTGTGTTGCTCTTCTGAAGCTCGAGCAGGTCCAATGCTGCAAAGTCAAGGTCGAGCAGTGGCAAGCCCAGGACATCGGACTGCTCTGTTCGAAGGCTTTCACCACCTTGCCGCGCTGGCTGGCGCTGGGGCAGCAGCGACTCGGCCCCAAAGGCCAGCTCAGCGTGCTGTGCTCAAAGGACGATTGGCTGCAGCACTGCGCTGACACCATTGGAACCGAGCCTCTCCATCATCGACAGGAGGCCCAGGCTCAGTGCGAACCATACCCGTTGCCTACGCGCCAAGCCGGGCACGCAAGCACACCACGAGAACAGTCCTCTAGCCAAGAACCAAGCGGCGAACACGGTCAGGCCCCCTACTCGCTCATCGACGCTCGCGAATACCGCTGGTCGCGCGGTCCGGCACGCATGGTGCTGCGACTGCGCTTGAGAAGGCCCGCAACGCCCCATGTTTGACCTTGACAACACCCGAGCCAGAAGCTTGAGTCAAACGCTGCTCCTCGGCGGCGCGCAGTCGGCAGTGGGCACCTGGCCAGGTCGGTAGCGGAGACGTGTGATGGATTCGAGATCTGCCGATCCCGCGGGAAAACTGAAGCCCGGTTTCATCGTCGATGGCAAGTTCGAACTGCAACGCTTCGTTGCTGCTGGCGGAATGGGCTTCATCTATCAGGCCCGCTCATTGCAGAACCATCGCCCCCTCGCGCTCAAAATCATGCGCGAGGCGCTGCGCAACGATCCGGTTACCTCCAAGCGCTTCATCCGCGAAGCAGAGACCATTCGGCGCTTGTTCCACCCCAACACTGACGCCTTGATCGACCACGGCGAGAGCCCAGACGGTCTGCTCTACATCGCAATGGAGTGGCTTCAAGGCGAGGACCTCGCCGATCGCCTGCATCGTCAGGGCCCACTGTCGCCGAAAGAGGCTGCCCAGATAGCGCTCGAGATCTGCCGCGGACTGGTCGAGGCACACGCCAAGGGCATCATCCACCGCGACCTCAAACCCGAGAACATCTTCCTGCACAAGCAGAACGGTCAAGAGCTGGTCAAAGTGCTGGATTTCGGGATCGCCAAAGCCGTCGCCGGACCTGTTCAGACGCAGCTTACCCGCATGGGCATGGTCTGCGGAACCCCCGATTTCATGAGCCCAGAACAAGCTCGTGGCGACAAGCTGGATGCACGCAGTGATGTCTACGCCTTGGGCTGTGTGCTCTACATGCTGCTCACTGGCGAGGTGCCCTTTCCTGCGGAGAACGCAGTCAAGGTGGTGTTGCGCCATCTCAGCGATCCCTTTCCAACGTTGCCTGCTCATGTCCCTACAGCGCTGGCAGCGATCATCGAAACTGCGGTGCGTAAAGAGCCGGCACAACGATACCACAACGCTCGCCAGATGGCCGAGGCGCTCGCCGCTTTCCTCTGCGTCGACATCGGCATCGATGCAAGGGCCACGCTCGAGCAAGCCCACGCAGAATCCGACCCTCTAGAGACACGAAACCAACAGGATTCTCAGCTGGGCGAAATCTCGGCTACGGAGCTCGCCGATGACGAAAACGCCTCGACCGAGCTGGCCATCCCGGCCCTGCTCCCACTCGAAGCTATCGAATTGGATGAAACCAGCACCGCCATCGCTCCTGTCGGCGGCCTCCCTCCCAAGCACGAAGACGCCCCGGCGATGGCAGAGACGGCGCTCGCCGTCGAGCCCATTTCGCCTCCCTCGCCACCTGTCAAGCCCCAGCAGGTCGCGCTTGGCCCTTCGTCTCCACGCCTCCCAGCGCGAAGCGACGCGCTCAGCAGCAAGGATAAACAGCGCGCTGCCACCGTCTTGCTCGCTCCCTCGCCCAAAGCCAGGTCCCTGAGCTGGTGGCCGTTTGTTCTGCTCTTTGCGCTCTCGATCGCTGGCGGCGCAGCCTGGGCATTGCTTCAACGCCCGCCTCAGCAAGCACCCGCGACGCAGGAGAACACACAAGCGAAGGGGAAAATCACCCGATTGCAGCTCACGAGCAACGTTCCAGCCCAAGTCAAGTCCCCGGATGGTGTGGAGCTTGGCCAAACGCCACTGTGGCTAGAGGCAGAAGGCGCGCTCGAAGGACACTATGTCCTCAGCGCCGTCGGACACCGCAGCGTCAAACGCTGGGTCAGCCTTCGAGCTGGCGAAGAAAAATCTTTGCAGGTCGTGTTACCCACGAGCCGCATGGTACGTTGCGAGCTGAGCACGCAGCCGAGCGGGGCCACGATATGGCACGACCAAAGCCAGCTCGGAGAAACGCCAAAGAGCTTGGACCTCGAAGCGACTCAGCCCATTCGGCTGCGCTTCGAGAAAGAGGGCTACCAAAGCGAGACGCGGGCTCTCACTTTTCCGAACGATGGCAGCGCTTGTACGCTCCATCTCGAGATGACGACGTCGAAAAGCACATCTCCCTGAGTCCTCGCAGCACGACCCTTGCATTTTGCTTCGCTCAACTCCATACTTGGCGCAGTGCGTGGAGGCTGTGGGGTGGCCACCCAAGACTCCTAACCAGCGTGGGCAGAGGGCACGTCAGCAGTTCTGAAAGGAGGCGACGGAAAGGAAACTCACAAGGTGCCTCTCAGCGAAGTCTCATGCACAGCTTCTTCGTGCTCTAGGTGAGCAATGTCTCGAAAGCACGGGAACGGCACTGAGACTCGAAATAGCATTGACGACTAGCTCCGCTGCAGTTACAAGCTGCGCGGCCGGTGGCGCTGTAAGCGCGGGTTTCGTCGACATGTGCTTGCCTCTTGGCAGGTACCCCGTTTCTCGGAGGACCATGGGTTGAACACTTTTGGGCGACACCTTCTGTTGGAGTATTATGATTGCGATGAGCAAGCCCTCAATGACCTCGAAGGCATCGAGGCTCTGCTCGTCAAGGCGGCCAAACAGGCCAACGCCTCCGTCGTGCGATCGACCTTCCATCGCTTTGCGCCGCAAGGGGTAAGCGGGGTCATCGTCATCGAGGAGTCGCACCTCTCGATCCATACCTGGCCGGAACATGGCTACGCTGCAGTGGACTTCTACACTTGTGGCGAGTGCTCTCCGGATGCAGCCCATCCTGTCATCAAGGAAGGGTTGAAAGCAGGGCAGTTCGAGATGTTGGTCATCAATCGGGGCATCTGGCCGCCACGCCAATCCTTGAAACTGGTTTCACACATCAGTGAAGGATTGGAGCCGGCCCTGAGAGCAGTAGGAGGAGGTGTATGATTTTCAAACAGCCATCTCGCTACTTTCTCGTTTCCGGTGCCGCAGAAGGGTTCTCGTTGCTGAATGCGTTCGATCAAGCTCTCCTCGCCGCAGGGGTGGGAGACACCAACTTGGTGCGGATGAGCTCGATTTTGCCGCCGCACTGCACGCGCGTCGAGCCACATCCTTTGCCCTACGGTGCTCTCGTGCCTGTGGCCTATGCCAGTCACGAGTCTGACAAGGCCGGAGAGTACATCTCAGCCGCCGTCGCCATCGGAGTGCCACTCGATCCCGCATTGCCTGGTCTCATCATGGAGCATCACGGCGCGGGAAGGAGGACGGAAATCGAAGCCTACGTCCGTGAGATGGTGGTCCAGGGCATGAATCATCGAAACAGAGAAATCAAAGAAATCCTGTCCATCGGTGTCGAGCATCGCGTGGCCGCCAAAGCTGCTGCTTTCGCTGGCGTCGTGTTATGGGACGACAGCGTTCGCGGAGCCATGGGCTGAGCGCTAAGCCGTTTCCGCACCAATGTCGCTCGCCGCGAGCTCCCAGGAGCTGGCTGCGGGCGTTTTTGCTTTCTTGCGCCCTCTCCAAGTCAGAGAAGGACGCCCAAGTTCTGGTCAGGCCAAAGGATTCTGCAACTCAAGCGAGTCGTCGGCCGAGCTCGGCTCGCGACCGACAGGAACACAATCACCACTCCCCGAAGAACACAGGAGAAGGCGATGTCTATTTGGTGTGATGAGGTCTTCGAAGAGAAGATCCGCTTCGGACTGAGCATCAAACAAACACTTTTCGTTGGCCACAGCGAGTTCCAAAAAGTCAGCGTCGTCGACACCGAAGCCTTCGGGCGCGCTCTGCTCATCGACGATCTTTGGATGACGTCAGAATACGACGAAAAACTCTACCACGAGATGATCGTGCATCCAGCGCTCTGCACCGCACCCAGGATAGCCCGAGTGCTCGTGATCGGGGGTGGTGACGGTGGTACCGTGCGCGAAGTGCTCAGATACCCCGAAGTCGAGCACGTCGACATGGTCGAAATCGACGCAATGGTAATCGAAGCGAGTAAGCAGTTTCTCCCCAGCATCGGAACGGCCTGGAACGACCCGCGGCTAAAGGTTCACGTCGCTGACGGCTTGGCTTGGGTCGCTCGAGAGGACCTGCCCAAATATGACGTCATCCTCGTCGATGGCTCCGATCCCGTCGGACCAGCCACTGGCCTGTTCAACGAAGACTTCTACCGCAACTGCGCAGCGCGCCTGAGTGAACAAGGCGTGCTCGTCACTCAGGCCGAGAGCCCGCTCCTGCATCGCGAGGTACACCTCGACATGATCCGAACCATCGGCCGTGCCGTGGGTCATGCTCACCCCTACTACGGTCCGGTCGTCCTCTATCCCAGCGGCGCTTGGAGCTGGATCTACGCCAGTTCTTGTGTTGCCCCCAAAGACATCATCGACACACGCCTCGCGTACATCGAAGAAGACTGCTTCATTTACAACCGTGAGCTCCACCTCGGCTGCTTTGCCCAGCCCAATCACATACGCAAAGCCCTGCGTCGCAGCTAGAAAGACATCTTGTCGATTGAGCGCTTGACCCCTTTCCCAAGTCTTGTCGATTGAGCGCTTGACCCCTTTCCCCAACTTCACGTCCACTCGGTTTGCAACGGGCTGCCTTCGGCTGCCATGCGCAGCTTCCCCGAAAGCGTGAAATCGAAAGCCGACGAAGGGCATGCATCCTCCTGACATCCCAAAGGAAATGAGCACGGCAGCAGTCTTTGCTCGCGAGCCTGCAGGCGCATTGGGAATGCTCAGCGACGAAGCACGGTTGGATTCTTCTTGGCTCATGTGCGCAGATGCGATACGCGCAGATGAATCCACCCAGCCGAGCCGAACCTCTTTCGTATCCAGAGCAACGCTTTGAACTCCCTCATCGACACTGGACCCCTCTTCTTTTGTGCAGAACGGACAGCGAAGCCTGGCAGGGTCTGCATCGTTGGCTGCCCCTTTGATGGCAGTGTCTCCTTCCGACCTGGCTCGCGCTTTGGTCCCGATGCCATTCGCATGGTCTCTGAGGGACTCGAGAGCTACTCGCCTGCCCTCGACCGAGACCTCGAAGACCTAGCCTTCTCTGATCTCGGCAACATCGCGGCACACGGCAACGCTGAAGCAGTCTCGAAAGCCGTTTTCGCAAATCTCGCCGAATTCCACGCCTTCGGCCTCAAACCTCTGCTCCTTGGCGGTGAACACTCGCTGAGCGCAGGCGCCGTGAGAGCTGCCCTCACCCGCTTTCCCTCACTCTGCCTGATACAGCTCGACGCGCACGCCGATCTCCGAGACGGCTACCTCGACGAGAAGTTCAGCCACGCCAGCGCCATGCGTCGATGCCTCGATGTGCTTCCGCCTCGAAGCCTCTTCCAACTGGGCATCCGCTCCGGTCTTCGTGAAGAATTCGAGGAGATGAGACGCGAGAAGAGGCTCATGTCCGTGAGCGCCGAGTCCATCCATACCATCCTCGCGCAGCTCGGAGATCGCCCCATCTACCTGACCATCGATCTCGATGTTTTCGACCCGGCAGTGATGCCCGGAACAGGCACCCCGGAAGCGGGCGGCATCTTCTGGCCACAATTCGAGGCGATGCTGAGTGCTATCCCAAGAGGTCGCATCGTCGCCGCCGATGTCGTCGAGCTCGCTCCGATGCTGGACAGTTCCGGCTGCTCCACGCTGCTCGCCGCCAAAGTGGTCCGTGAGCTCGTCTTGCACATGCAGTGAGTCTGCTTCACCTTGCTTCAGGAGGCCCTCGTGTGGTTCGGAAAAAAGAGCGTCGACGAGCTTCGTGAAGGACTCATCCTCGATGAGCGCTACGAGCTACAGCGCCGTATTGCAAGCACGTTCTTCTCAGACGTCTTCGAGGGCACACATCGGCGAACCAAGCAGCGGGTGGCCATCAAGATCCTCAGGCTCGACAACCTCCCCAAGGAAGAGCGTCAGAGCATGCAGGCGCGCTTCCAGCGAGAAATCGCCGTCTACGGTCGCCTGCATCACCCCAACCTGGTCAGGCTCATCGACACCGGCGAGATCGGACGCTTCGCGGTCTATATCGTCCTCGATTTCATTGAGGGCTACCCCCTCTCTGAGGTCCTGAAGCGTGAAGACAGGCTCGGTGCCTTCGAATGCAAGCGCTTGCTCAGCGATTGCCTGGACGCGCTCAGCGCTGGACATGTCCAAGGCGTGGTGCACCGAGACTTCAAGCCCCAAAACGTGATGCTCACTCAGACAGGTAGCCAGCGACATGCCATCGTCTTGGATTTCGGCCTGGCTGGTGCCACCACCGCCTGGCAATCGATGGCAGGACGCCGAGTCACGCGACCGGGGGAGGTCGCTGGCACTGTCGCATACCTGGCACCCGAGCAAATCCAAGGGGAGGTCACCCCACAGAGCGATATCTATGCGTGGGGACTGGTCTACCTCGAGTGTCTGACGGGCTGGCGGGTCTTTACTGGTGATTCTGCCTACGAAATCGTGATGAAGCACATGAAGGAAGAGGTCACCATCCCCGAGCCCATCGCGAGCCACCCACTGGGAACCATCCTCCGCAAGGCCACCGCGCGGGAGTTGAGCGACCGCTATCAGAGCGCCGCACAAGTACTCGACGAGCTCCGCGCCTGCTCTATGTGTGAGCTCGAAAACGAGCTGGAGGCCGCCGTCGAGATCCCCATTTCCGAGCTCAGCCCCGTCGCTGAGTCGAAAGCTCACGACAAACCGGCAGCAGCGCCTCTGCATAGCGCCGTCACTCGCCTCTATCGAAGCTACCTCGAGATGTGTCAGGATCAAGCGCTCCCGCACCCGCTCAGCCACGAGGAATTCACTGCCTTCCTGGCAAGAGATGCAGAGGCACGCGCCCATACCCTCAAGGGCGACACCGTGCGCTACTGGATTCAGCTGGTCAATGGGGAGCCACGTTTCTTCACCTCCCCACCGCCTGATGACGTGGCCAAGCCTTGACCCCTGCGCATCCCACGCCCGCGAGCAGCGCTACGAGAGATAGGTCTGACAAGATGTTCTACGTGCTCGGCCCATGTGTCATCGAATCGGGCCCCACTACGCTCGAAATCGCCAGCGAAGTTGCTCGACAGACCCGTCCGCACCGCTGCTACTTCAAAGCCAGCTTCGACAAGGCCAATCGCACACGCCTCGATGCATTTCGAGGTCTCGGTCTGTCGATGGGGCTGCAGATTCTTGGCGAAGCGCGAGAGGCGAGTCAGCTACCCGTCATCACTGACGTCCACGAGTGCTGGCAAGTCGAAAAGGTGGCACCCCATGTGGACGCCCTTCAGGTCCCAGCCTTTCTGTGCCGACAGAGCTCGTTGCTGCTCGAGGTAGGGAGCTGCGGGCTGCCAGTGCTCATCAAGAAAGGCCAGTTCCTGAGCGCCACAGACATGCGACATGTCGCTGACAAAGTGCTCAGCGCTGGTGCTCCTGAGCTGTGGCTGTGTGAACGAGGCAGTACCCAAGCGGGAAAGGATCTCTACGTAGACATGCGAAATCTCTGCATACTCAGAGAGATAGCCAACGACACTGGGGCTCGAGTCGTCTACGATGCCACGCACTCCGTGCAGCACCCCGGTCTCTGCCATGGCACCGGAGGACACCGCGAATACGTCTTGCCCCTGCTGCGCGCCGCTGTCGCCGTAGGCATCGATGGCGTCTTTGCCGAGCTTCACCCCGCCCCCGAAACAGCCCTCTGCGATGCCGACTGTCAGTGGCCACTGTCTCGGCTCCCCGAACTGCTGCAGCACACGGAAGTTCTCGACAAAGCCCGGCGAGCGCTAGAAGTGCGGGGAACGGGCCAAGTGCCCAATCGACAAGAGGCTTGAGACTTCGAACAGCAGGGCTCGCGCGCTACGCGAGGCTCGCAATTCCTGCGCTCCTCACGCGCTTCGCGAGGCTCGGATACTTGAGTCGTGGTTTCTGTGGGGCCCTGCCCCACACCCCGCCAAAGGGCGTCGCCCTTTGGAATCCCTTTCATGGTGAGTCTTGCACACTCACTCCGACGGGCGCAACGCCGCATGGATGAGCTCAATGGGATGCAGCGCCTGGCGCCCGGTACCATCAAAGATTTGGTGACGGCAACTCGTGCCAGCTGCGCAGATGATGGTCTGCTCTGAGGCAGCGCGCACGGCAGGAAACAGGACCTGCTCACCAATCGCCATCGACACGTCATAGTGTTCCTTCTCGTATCCAAAGGAGCCCGCCATACCGCAGCATCCGCTCGCAATCAGCTCCACCTTCGTGTTCGGCAACGCCCTCAAAGCACGAGTCATCGATGCGCTTCCAAAGAGAGATTTTGCCTGACAGTGCGTATGCAGAAGAACCTGACGAGCTTCGTCATCGAAGTACAACGGAAGTTCTCCTTTCTCAAGCTCCAGGCCCACAAACACATCCACGAACGCAACCATCGATGCGACCTTGCGTGCCGCTGGAAGCAAACTGGGACGAACCAAATCCAACGCCTCGTCTGCGAAGGTAAGCACCTCGCTCGGCTCAATCCCAAGAATGGGGATCCCCTCCTCTGCGTAGGCTAGGAAGCTCTCAATGTTCTGCTCGATGTGAGCCTTGGCATCGGCCAAGAATCCCTTCGATATTTGGGTGCGCCCCGCAGGCTGGTGTTTGGGCGTGAGCACTTCGAATCCGGCACGCTCGAGCACCTCCACGGCAGCGAGTCCAATCTGCGGCTCGTTGAAATCCGCATAGGCGTCAATGAACAGCAACACCTTGCCGCGTTGACCTGCAGAGGGGTGCGCTCTGCGCCGGCGCAGCAATGTCCGCAGGCGCTTGGGGGCAAACTCGGGTAGCCTACGGCGCGGGTGAATGCCAAGCAGCTCGGACATCATCCACTTTCCGACGCTTGACTCGCTCAGCTTCTGCCCCATTCGCGCAGCTTGCGCGACCTTCGGAAAAAAGAGATCCGGGTGGCCAAAGACCAAGTTCCTCAATGAAGCGCCATGGAGCTCTTGATGGTGACTGAGAAACTCGCTCTTCAAACGCGCCATGTCGAAGCTTGCAGGGCACTCGCTCTTGCACCCCTTGCACGAGAGGCAAAGGTCGAGGGACTCATACAATTCGTCAGACGACCAAGCCGATGCGGGATCCTCCATGAACAAGGAACGCATGACATTGGCGCGACCACGGGTGGAGTGCTTTTCATCACCTGTGGCGTGGTAGCTAGGACACATCACGCCCCCGGCGAGCGCCGTCTTGCGACAGGCCCCCGCGCCGTTACAGCGCTCGATCGCCCGAAGGATGTCTCCGTCTTCGCGAAAGAAGAAAAAGGTAGACGGCAACACAGGTTTGAAACCAGGCGGGTAGCGAAGGCCCTGGTCGATGGGTAACGGATCGATGATCTTCCCTGGGTTGAAGATTCCCTTGGGGTCGAAGGCGGCCTTGATCTCCCGCAAATAGCCATAGACCTCGGGCCCAAACATGTATTCGAGAAGAGGACTTCGAACCCGACCGTCGCCATGCTCGCCCGAGAGGCTTCCCCGAAACGACTTGACGAGCTTGGCGGTCTCGAAAGCGATCGCCTTCATCTTCTCGATGTCCTCGGGAAGCTTTGGATTCAGCTCAGGTCTCAGGTGCAGCTCACCCACCGACGCATGCGCGTAGTAGACGCACTGAGTATCAAAGGGAAGGAGCATCTTCTGGAACTGCCGAATGTATTCTGGAAGATCCGCTATCGCCACCGCCGTGTCTTCCACGAAAGTGATCGCCTTGACATCTCCCTCCACACCCATCAGCAAACCCAAACCAGCCTTGCGCAACGCCCAGATCCGCTCGGCTTCGACGCCCTTCAGAATGGGAAAATGTGTACCCAACTTCTGCCGCCGAAAATCATCAATTAATTCAGACAGTAAACGGTCCACCTCCGTCTCGTCGTCTCCGTAGAGCTCGACCACCAAGACCGCCTCAGGGGACCCAACGAGCCACTCCCGGTTGCGCCGCTGCTCAATGTTTCCCTCAGTCGCCTGCAATGTGCGCCGATCGATGAGCTCAATCGCCGCTGGATGGTGCCGACGAGCTGCCACCGTCGCACGCAGCGATGCGTCGAGACTGTCAAAATGCACCGCCACGACGGCGTTGAAGCTCGACCGAGGTGTCAAGCGCAGCTTCGCCGCGCACACGATCCCCAAGGTGCCTTCCGAACCACAGAAGAAACGCCCCAAATGATAGCGGCCACCCCCTTCCTCCCAAGCCTCACTATGCGCAAGCATATCCAACGGATACGCCATGTTGCGACGCTCCACCTGTGGCTTTGGATAGGCCTCCAGGATGGCCTCGCGGTGCTCGTCGAGCAATCGCGAAATGCAGCGCTGCGCGCGACCCAAGACACTGTCCTGCTTCTCGAGCGCCCGCATCTGCTCGACATCCATCTCTTCCAAACACACCGTCGAGCCATCGCTGAGCACCACCTCAAGCGCAAGAACGTGCGCACGGGTATCGCCATAGAGCACCGAGTGACTGCCGCAGGAGTTGTTCCCAACCATTCCCCCGATCATGCAGCGATTCGAGGTCGATGTGTCAGGTGCAAAGAAGAGCCCCGTGGAGCGAAGGTGACGATTGAGCTCATCAAGAATCACCCCCGGCTCCACCCACACAAAACGCTCTTCCAGGTTCACATCGCCAATCCCCCCCATATGCCGCGACACATCCACAACCAGACCATTCCCGACAGTCTGACCGCTCAGGCTCGTCCCTGCTGCACGCGGAATCAAAGGAATTCGAAGCCTGTCCGCAAAGCGCACGAGCTCGACGATGTCCTCTCGATGCCGCGGATACACAACTGCCAAGGGCATCTCCGAATACAACGATGCATCGGTGGCATACATCCGTCGGTGAATGAGATCGCTGCAGACCTCACCATCGAGCCTGCTCCCAAGCTCCAGCAACACATCCCGTGACCAATCGACACCCATTCCACCCCCCTCGCGCCGACCCTCAGCCGACGACGACGGCACATTCGCCTCACTCCCAGGCACCGTCAAGGCTTGAGCTTTGTCAAGCGAAAGTTATCCACAGCCCCGCTCTTCTTTTCTCTTGCCCCGACATCTCACTGAAAGCGGGATACTTTTTTTGGTAAAATCAAGAAACGACGAGAAATCAAATAGATGGACGAGTATCGCCCGCAATCAGCTTATCTCGCCAGGCCTTCTGCGGTGAGGGAGCATGTGGCCAACGCCTGTGGATAAGTTGTGCGCAGTCTGTGAAAACGCCCCTCCGTCCTCCTCCACATGTCGACCTAAGTAGCAGTTGGTCATAGCTTCTCGCCATCACCCTAGGCTGTGGAAGAATCACCTAAGTCACTCCTTGCATTCAACACGTAGACCCCCACCACCCGAGGCTCCGAATAGCTCCCCATCACCTTGACATCCTCCTCGATCTCATGCAGCCACTGCAGCGTCCCTTCGAGCACTTGCCCCTCATGCAGAGAATCTGCGACCGCTTGACCACGAGACGGTCCCAGTTCCAACCACTCCGCAATCAGGAGATCGACGAAAACCCCAGGATTCATGCTCAACTGCTTGCGCAAGCGCGCCAAGCGCTGCCACCATTCGCCGCTCTCAGGATGGCGCCGAAACAGCCAGAGCCTCTGCCCCAGGGAGCGAAGCAGCTTCCAAGCGCAGCGGCTCGGGCGCAACGGAAAAGGCTCAATACTTCGAATGCTTGCGCAGCGAATCAAGTCTGAGGCCGTGCGGGCGTGAAGCACATGCTGCTCGCCATCCCCATGCACCAGCCAGAACCGCGGCCACCCTTCGTCAAGGACGAAGAGCCGAGCCGCTCTTGGACACGGGCCCCCACCCGAAGCCGTGACCAGCCCATCCTGCAACGCGCGACGTCGCGACAGCGCTCTCTGCTTGTCCTCACCGTATTGCTGCAGCCTCGAGCCGCTCGCAACGCTACGGCAGCGGGCCAGAACAACCTGCTCCGCCCTTTGGCCAAGACGCAACAAACGCCCCTCGCGCTGGCGAAGCAGCACCGGGTTCCAAGCCTCATCAACATGCACCAGGACGCTCGCAGTCTGCAGATTGTGCCCCGTTGAGAGCACATCGGTACAGACCAGGAGCTGGGGAGAAGTGCTCTCACCACCTGGCTCGAAGGCACGCAACAGCTGCTCTGGTCTAACCCTCTGATATCCACAACGACTTTCCGCCCCGCACAGCAGCCCCACGGACCAGCGCGACAGCAAAGCGCGCCAGAGCACGCGTGCGGTGCTCTCGTACTGGGTAAACAGCACCGCCTTGGAACGCACCCTGAGCCAACCAAACTGCGGCTCACCCAAGCGCTCCTCGAGAAACTGCTCAATCACGGCCAACTTGCGATCGGGTTGCCGAGCGCAGGCCCGTTCGAGCTCCCCAATCAGGACGCCCAGGCGCTCGCACAGCGCCTGAAGGACCGGAACCGACAGCTTCGCGCGCTCCTCCTGGCTGGCTCGCTGCTTTCCAAGTGTCCCTGAAATGGTTCCAACGGCATCATCGCAGACTTCGTCCCATACGAAGCCCAACAGACCTTGCTGCATCGAAACGCCAGCAAAGAGGCGCTGCAACGCCTTGCGCGCAAGCACGACACCCGTGGGGCTCATCGCCCGGCGATACAAACGACGAACGCGCTTGAGCGTCTCGACGAGCGAAAGGGGGTGGCTATCGAAGCGCGCCGAGAAAAGATGCAGAAGCAGGCTCTGTTCGTTCGAATGCTGGCCCAAGCTTGGCCAATCGATTTGCCCAAGGGCTTCCAAGACGCCGAGCTCCTCCTCGCCCCAATCGATCTGAAGCTCTGTACGACACACTGAAAGCTCAAGCTCAGGGCTACTGAGGCCCACTGCCAACGCCGCAAACACCTCTCTGCGCGAAAACGTCGACAATCGCGCTTGCCCCATCAGGGACAACATGCTCTGCAGGTCCTCTTCCTCCGTGCAGATCGGGGTCGCCGTGCACAAGCACTTCCACCCGCCAATCATCGCTCGCCCGAGCGATGCATGGCGAATGGTCGAAGCGTGCCGAAATGCATGGGCCTCATCCACCACCCAGAGACAGCGGCTGGGCTCGCGGACCTGAGGCGGCGCTGCCCGACTCCAACGCTCATGCGAGACAATGTGTTCGAACTCCGCTCCCATCTGTTCCATCACGCGAGCCCAGGTCGGCTTGAGGCGCGCAGGGACCACCAGCATTGTGCTCACCCCGAAGCGCCGCTTGAACCATCGCGCCAAGGCCGCGGCGATGAAGCTCTTTCCGCTCCCTGTCGGAGAAACCAGCAATGCGGCTCGATGCTCGAGGATGGTGTCGCAAAGCTGAGCAAACAGCAGCCGTTGCGGGGACAGCAGTCCCTCGCCATCTCCATCGTCGAGCTTGCTGCACGAAGACCGCACATCCGCAGAGTATGCTGTGGTCATGCTGGCGACCGCAGAATGCCCTCGGTCCCCCAACGGCGCGCACAGGCGTCCAGGGCCTCGAGGACCAACTCGTCAACCCGCCGCAAGCTGCTCCTTCTTTGTGGCTCAGGCGTCTGCCCCTGATGAAGGCTCTGACTCAGCGCACAGATTTCGTCCCGATAGGCTTTGGGCACATCCTCGAAGGGCCACGGCAGCAAACCCATGACCCATGAGAAAAATCGGAAGTGTCCGCCCTGCGCCGGCTCGGCGAGCGCCTCGCAGCGCTGACGCACGAAAGAGCTGTTCAAGTATGCGCTCAATAGATAGCCCTCGGCGTCGCTGCGTACGGAACAGTAATAGAGGGAGTTGAGCGCGATGGCCGGCTTCTCCTGGGGTTGAGAGGGAAGATAGACAGCTTCCACCCGCTTTGCGATATCGCGCCACAACACTTTCGGCCCAAAGAGCGCCGCATGAACCCGAAACAACGTCCAAGGGGGCATTCGCTGACGATAGTCCGCGCGTCCCTGCAGAGTCTCGAGATGTCGCGAGAGAAATGCAGCTGTCTCTCGGGGCAACGCAGGAAGGACCTCTCCATCTCGCCGGTGGGTCATCAGCAGGCTGCGCTGTACTCCCGCCTGATACGGAGCCACATCACATCCACGAAGAAGAGGATAGAGCATGGCGCTCTCCACGACCGGCTCCTCTCCATTGGCCAAACGAAGTCTGCAGAGACTGCCTTCGGGAAGAACAGCGCTTGGCACGAAGAGCTCGTTGCACCCCGTCAACACACCGCGTCTCAGCTCGAAGCGCTGACCCAACAGATGCTGATGATGTGAAAAGGGATGTCGCCTTCCCTCTGCATCCGGCGCCAGCAGTAGCCAGGGGCTGGCCGTATCTCCAGAGACCAAGCTGATTCTCCGCCGCGGAAGGTGAAAGCTCTCTGCCTCCGTCCCGTGGCGCTCGACCCGTAGCACTGTCTCCTGCCCTCGCAACTCCTCTGACTGACGCCGACTAAGCAGAAACGCAGGGTAGGTGCTCGCCCCGAAAAGACGTTGCCGAGACCAATCCACAATCAGCAGCGGCCTCGACATACGCAGGCACTCGCGTCGAAAGGCACCGGCCCCAAGCGCCGTAAACAGCTTGGAGGGCAAAAGCAGCGCCGAGACACCTCCTGGCCGCAGGAGCTGCCACGAACGCTCGGCAAAGACTGCCGCCATATCGACCTGGCCGGCAGCCAATCCGCCGCCCAAGCCGGCACCGGGACGCCAGGCAGAGCGGTAGCAGACCCGAAAACGCTGCCGCATCGCCCGCTTGGTGGTCACACTCAGGTGGTGGGGACGCACCCAGGGCGGGTTCCCAATGAGCAGATCGAAGCCCCCGGCGCAGCTCACCTCTGGAAAATGCAAAGCGAAATTGAACTCCGGAAGACGCTCGCAGCGGCGAGCCTGCTCGAGGGTCTCGGACAAGAGCTTGTGTTGCGCACGCAGCTGCGCACACAGTTCGAGCTCGGGCGCTCTCAGCCCTCGGGGCTGAGAGAGCAAGCTGGGGCTTGCCGCCAAGGAATCGAAGGCCTCGAGCTGCGCCTCGAGCTTTTCCAACAAGAGCGCGCTGCGACGCACGAACATGGCCCGCTCGCAGCCACTGATCCGAGACGCGAGTTGGGCTTTCTCTGCACCGGAGGAACAAGCATAGGCGGACTTGAGCACAATCATCTCGCTGCGCAGAGAATCCAGCTCGTCATCGCTCAGGGCAGTGTCCTGCACCTCGACGAGCGCGTCCCCCTGACGCAAGCAGAGGTCGAGGTTGGGGAGAGCTTCGATCTCCTTGATGGCCTGCTGTGGCTCTCCCATGGAGAGAGCAAGCCAGAGCCGCAGCTCACATAGCCGAATGGCTTCGGGCAGAAGATCAACTCCGTAGAGGTTGTGGGTCGCCACGTGACGTGCCAACTCATGCAGCGCATGCGGTACACCAAAGCGCTCGGAGAGTGCCATGCGAATCGACACCAGCGCGTCGAAAGCGCCCAAGACGAATGCGCCTGAGCCCGCGGCAGGATCGAGGATTCGAATGGAAGCCAGCCGACGGTCAAGGGAGCAGGCGAGCTCTGGAGACAAACCGCTTGCGTCGTGCTCGACACAGAGCCGCTCGATCGCTGAGTCGAGCTCCTGCCCTGAGGTCGCCGAACACTGCTGACAGAGGTCGAGGAAGAGTGCGCCGAATGCCTCTTGGACCATGCGCTGCACGACGTGCCGAGGCGTGTAGAAACTCCCCGATTGTGAGCGCTGATCCTGCTCCATGAGGGCCTCGAACACCCTGCCCAAGATCACCGGATCCACGCATCTGCGATTGCCGGGAAGCTCTGCCGTCTCATTCGGGCTAAACTCGTAGCGCTCGAACAATCGTTGGACCACCTCGAGCAACACTCGGTTGTCCAGGCCTCGCTCGGGAAAGCACTTCTCCCAATGGCTTGAAGCAAACAAGCCGCCATTGAGAAACGGAATCTGTCCCCAGCTCTGGGCGTAGGCTTCGCGCTGCTCGGGCGGAGTGTTCAGCACACCGAAAAAAAGCGGGCAGAGAACCTCACGATAGAGATTCTGTCCTCGCTGCAGCGCCTGCGCAAAGACCTCGGAAAGAAACTGAGGACGCTTGTCCAACCAGCCACGCTCCTGAACAAAAGACAGAAAAATCAGACGGTTGAGCGTAATCATGCTGAGTTCTTGCCGCACTCGTCCCTGTTCCGCACCCGCCGCATCGAGCCCGCTCCAGGCTTCGTTCATCCGCTTTCGCGCCCAACGGAAGTCTTTGAGAAAGTCCCTGCCAAGGGGTGCCCGCAACGCCACCGCCTCGAGCTCCACCAGCAGCGATTCCATCGTTGGCATCGGACGCAGCAAGCTGTGCAGCTTGCGAAGGTCACCCGTTTGCTTGGCGTCGAAGTGCAAGAGCGTCGGCTCGCCTCCCTCCATGCGCGGCACGGCAAGCCCAAGCTCCGACGGGCTGTGCTGCCACATCAGTAGCGTACAGGTTTGACGGTGAGCCAACGCTCGCAAGAGATTCGACCGTTCGACGCTATGCCGACGCTCTGCGTCCCAAAGCAACTCGATCCCATCCCAGCGCGCGAGCAGCTCCACGGTCCAGCTCAGACGACTAC
>JAVFAO010000076.1:0-21452 GCA_034002465.1 Myxococcota bacterium | reverse complement strand
CAGGTGATGTCGACGAAGATGGGGTGCCACTCTCCCATGCGCGCAATGCGGTCATAGAGGTTGGAGAGACCATCGGGCGTCTTGGGTGGAAAGTACTCGAAAGAGTAGAAGGGCGTCTTCTTCACTATGGCCTGGTTGATTTTCTTGATGATCTTCAAGTTGGTCCTCGTCTCGCCGAGACGGCCCCTCTGGCTGTGTGTATACGTTCGCTCTCGGGCCCCGACCTCTCGACAGCAGCGATCCCTTTGGAATGTCGAGAGGATGCGTGCCCTTCTCTCACTTGCTGTTGCCTTGCGCAGCGCAGGTTGGGGCGCGCGCCCTGTCTGCCTCGGCCAGCCCGGCCAAAGCGCGCACAAGATGATACGCTTCCTGCTCGATGACAAGTGTGCTAACTCAAACTGTCGGCGGGAGCGGAGCAAGATGAATGCGTCTCATCGACCGCTGACGAGGAGAGGGGCTGCCTCTCTGGGCGAACATACAACGCGCCGAAGTGTCTCGCTGCAAACTATCAAACCTTTGATTTCAAAGGACAAGTTTTCTTTTGGGCGGTGCCCGAAGAAGCGCCAGAGCTTTGGCTTCGTCCGACGAGGGCGCTTTCTCTCTTGAACAACACTGGCCACCTGGGCTCACATGCACTTTTCCCGCGTCGCTTTCTTCTTCGATTTCAGTGACATCAGCGGATACCTGGCGTCGCTGCAACTGGCCAGCCTGCGGCAGCGATATGGCGTCGATATCGAGGCTCGGCCCGTCGATCGCAACGTGCTGCTCGCTGCCGTCACCGAGCCGGCGCTCAAGCGAGGAGAGGCGGGCAGCGCCTACCTTCGTTGCGATCAGGAGCGTTGGGCCAAGAAGCTTGGGGTCAAGCTGCGCTGGCCACAGAAGCCGGTTGCCAGTGCGCAGGCGCTTCGACTGTTCCAGCATGTGGCCGATCATTTTCCCGAGCGCGCCTTCGAGCTGTGCGCCTGGCTTTTCGAAGCGATCTGGGGCCGTGCAACACCCCTGACTGAGGCCCTGCTGGACAAGGCCCTCGAAAACGTAGGATTGGGGGGCCAAGTCAGCGCTCGCAGCATTGACCGAAACGAGTCTTTCCTCTCTCTCGATGCGTCTCAAGAACTCGCCATGTCTCGTGGCGTCTTCGAGCTGCCGGCGATCCTGGTTGGCCAGTCAGTGTTCTACGGCTACGACCGCTTCGATTTTGTGGAGCGTGAGCTGCTGCGCAGCCTCCTCGAGGAGCTGCCCCACGAGAGGCTGGCGGAGCACTTTGCCGAATGGTTGTGGACGCGGCCCGAGGAGGAGCGTCGCGCCGTGGTCGAAGCCCTCGATCAGGGGGAGCTCAGCCATCGTAAGTCGGAGTTGAGCGTGCGCAGCGGTTTCGACGCCTTCCTCGCCAGCATTCGCACGCTCCCCAACCTCGAGAGCGAGGCGCGCTTGCCTGTTACCTCACCCAGCGCGCCGCTGCGGCTCGCCGTGCTTCCAACCCGCATCGAAGCGGAGTGGTCGGCTGCGCTGCTCCCATGCTTCGGCGCGATGTCCGAGCGACGACTGGGTTTGGTCTTTGGACCCACCCCGCTTCGCCTCTTCTCGCTCGAGGATGCCAAACGGATCCTCGAGGAGCACTATCCTGATGGCCCCTTCGAGGGCTTGCTCGGACCGGTGCGTATTGGCCACGAGCGGCACATCTTGCACGCGCCTCCGGCTGCTGCGGCTGGGGCGAGCCTGCTCAGGCTCTTGCCTGACGAGGCTCTCGGCTATGGGCCGGGGACCGAGGACGCCCTGCAGCCCCTGCTTTTGTCAAATGGATTGGCGGTCTACCTCAACGAGACGAGCGCACGTGCTTCGCTTTTGCAGCGCCGAGCGGCGCGGCAGGGCGCCCACTTGCTGGTCCTCGGCAGTTCAGAGAGTCCCCCGTTGTTGGCCAGAGCGGCTGCGATACGCACGCAGCGCTGGGTGCTGAGCCTGGGTGAGCTACCCTACCTCTTCGAGCCACGCGGCCAGGCGCGACCTCTGGAGCCTCAGACCATGAGCGAGCAGATTCTGGAGTGGCCACCGCGTCTGGAGGACGCGGAAGGCTGGCGCGCCGAGCCACCTCGTACCTTGCTCGTCGATGACGACGTGATTCATTTTGGAGGAGCCGAGAGCGGCGCTGACGTGTGTTTGAGCGTGCGCGGGAACGGTCTCTTGGTGTCGACCTCGGAATCGAAGAGCCTGCTGAGCGCGAATCGCCGTGTCGAGTCGGTGCGTTCGAGTGCAGGCGTGCTACTGCTGCTCCCCTTCCTTGGAGAGCAGATCATGTGTGCTGAGACGGTGCTGCTGAAGCTGCTCTCAGCCCTCGCGCGTAGTGCCAAGGAAGCGCGACTGGTGCTGGTCAACTACTGGCCGGAGCTCTCCTTCTCGACGCTGGAGTTGAGTCGTCCCGTGCTGGCGGCGACAGCAAGTGAGCATCGTTTGCCAGTCCTGGTGGTGACCAGTTCGAGGGTGCTTGAGCTCTGGCAGGCAGACGCCTCAGGGACAGCCTATCGGGTCGAGAGCAACGCCGAGCGCTTTCCCGTGGAGCTCTCGCGCCTACCCTCGGTAGCAGCGCGGCAGGATGAGTTGGTACAGCGGCTGGGCCCCCGCTTCGAGCAGATGGTGAGCACGCTCCAGACCTACCCGCGCTCGGTGTGAAAGCGAGAAGTTGGGGAAAACGGGTCAAGTGCCCAATCGACAAGAAGTGAGCGAAGCGAGGCACGAGTCTGCGTCTGTCGCGGGCGCATCCGATGCGCATGCGCAGCGCTGCGAGGGGCTCGAGAGAGCGAACGAATGCAAACAAGTCGTCGTCTGGATGCCGAAGAAGTCGAAGCCAGGAGGCGAAGACTCGCTGCGAAGCAAGCCCGAAGGGTGAGTGCCAGGGATGGCACGCAACAACCTTTGCCGCGATCCCTTTGAGGCTTCGATGAGGCCATCGTCTCCGTGCCTTTTCCTTGCTTTTCCGACTCGCCCATAGCATTTTGCTTAGTCTGGCAGGAGTTGTCGCTCTTGCCGAGTATTCCGATGCCAAGGGACGCGCTGCATGGTGAAGTTGGCCAAGGGGCTGGTCATCGACCATCGATACGAGCTCGAAGAGCTCATTGGAGAAGGTGGTTTTGGGGTGGTCTATCGCGCCCGCCAGCTCTCCACCAAGCAGACCGTCGCGATCAAGTTTCTGCTGCAGGATCGGATTGGCAACGATTACGAGGCGTGGAGCGAGAAGAAGCGCTTCTTGCGAGAAATGAAGGCGATCGCACAGATCAAGCACCCCAACATCGTGCGTCTGATCGACAGCGGGTCCATCGGCGAGCATCAGGTCTACATCGTTCTTGAATACGTGCTCGGTGACACCTTGCATGCGGTGATCAACCGAGAAGGAGCCTTTGGCGAGGAAGAGGGCCTGCACCTGATGATTCAGGTCATCGATGCCCTCGCCTGTGCACACCGAGCGGGCATCATCCACCGTGATCTCAAGCCGCAGAACATCATGGTGATGCCTGGGGGACTGCACCGCAACGCCATGGTCCTCGACTTCGGTATCGTCGGGCTGCTCGAGCAAGCCCGCGATGCGAGCTATGTGAGCTTGACCACGAACAGCGAGATCCGCGGTACCCCCTCCTACATTGCCCCGGAGCAGCTACGCCGCAGCGCGCTCACGCCGCAGTCCGACATCTATGCGTGGGGCTTGGTCTGTATCGAGGTGCTGACGGGCAAGCGCGCTGTCAGCGGTGACAGCTCCTTTGAGATCGCCCTGCGTCAAGCGGACGACAACCCCATCCCAATCCCCGAGGAAATCACGGATCCAGCAGTTCGGCGCGTGCTGACCAAGGCCGTTCAGAAACCCTTGGAGCAGCGCTATTCCTGTGCCGCTGAGCTGCTCACCGATCTGCACCTCTTGGTGCGAAAATCGATGCCGGTGATGGAGACCGCGGTGCGGGAGAAGGGCTCTTCCCGCAAAGCGCTGTTGCTCGCCATCGCGCTGATGCTGGTCTTTGCGGCCGTTGCTTTCACGGTCTATCTCAACGACCAATCGAGCCGTCGGCCGAATACGGCCGTGGGCGCCGCGCCCGCCGCTTCGAAAGCCGCAGGCTGTTCATCACACGCCGCCTGTGGTCCGAAGCATCGCTGTGGGCAGAGTGGTGAGTGTGTGCCCTTGCTGGGGGAGCTTTGCTCGGAGCAAGAGGGCGTCTTGGAGCAGGAGACAGACGTGCTGCTGGGGGCCATCGGCCACTTCGAGGACCCTTCACAGAGGGTGCGCCTGAACGCCATGCGCTTGGCGGTGCGTGAGATCAACGAGCTCGGAGGGCTGAGCGGTGGACGGCGCCTCTCCCTTTTGCTCTGCGATGAGCGAGGGTCGCGCGAGCACGCTTCCGAGATAGCGCGCTTCCTGCATGCCGAGATGCAGGTCGCGGCGCTGCTTGGTCCACTCCAAAGCAGCGCGTTCATCGATGTGGCCAACAATGTGGCGGTGCCGGCAGAGCTGCTGATGATCAGTCCCTCGGCGACGAGCTCGGTGGTCGAGGTCTTGGCCGACGAGGGCTTGCTCTGGCGGACGGTCGACTCGGATGCCCACGTGATTCCGGCGATGACGGCGCTGCTCGCCGACATTCCCGGCCGAAGCGTCTTGCTCGGACGTCAAGGTGTCTACGGAGCGGCCTTTCTGGAGCAGCTGGCTGCGTTGATGATGGAGCGCGGCCTGGACAAGCCCAAGGTTCAGAGCTATCCGGAGGAGCTAGGGGAGCTGGCGGCGGCGAAGACCTTCGTGGATGGACTCGAGCTAGAGAGCGTTCACTCGGTGGCAATCATTGCGAGCGCCGAGAGTGCCGTCATCATCGATGCGATCGAGCGCCGCTGTGCGGGCGGTGCATGTCGCCCGCAGTACGTGCTCTCCGAGGCAGGGCGGCGTCCGGAGCTTCTGGCGTTGCTCGGGCAGCGGCCAGACTTGGCGGAGCGCCTCGAGGTGGTGGGGGCACGGGATCAGAATGGCGAGCTCTTTGAACGCTTTGCTCTGCGCTATGAAGCCGCTTGGGGAGAGCTGCCGCAGGTGAGCAAAGTCGCCAACGCATATGATGCGGTCTATGTCCTGGCTTTTGCCCTCTCGACGCAGAGCGCAAAGACCTTGCAAGGTCGTGAGCTCGGTGCTGCCATCAGGCGCACCGTCGCTGGTGAGCGCCTCGAGCTTGGGCCCACGCAGTACATGGCGGGGGTGAAAACGCTCGAAAAGGGCGGAACGGTGAACCTCGAGGGGGCGAGTGGCGAGCTGGATTTCGTGCCAGGACGCGGGGGCGTCAGCAACCCAGTTTTGCGCTATCGCGGGGTCCAAGAAGGAGACCGGTGGCGCTTTGTGGCGACAGGGCAGTTCGTGGATGGCGCCTGGTTGTCATCGTCTGGCTTGGAGTGACGAGAGAGGGCTTTGCGCCTTCGCGGTTTCTAGCCGCCGAAGCATCTTCCGGATCAACCGTCTGCTAGGCTAGGGGGGGGTATGCGTAGGGTGTGCAGTGGTCTTGGCTCCTGGTCTCTGCTTTGCTTGCTGCTTTCCGCTTGCGATGACGAGGGCAAACGAGGGGAGGTCTTGGACAGCTCGCAGGACTGGGACGGCGAGGTCCAGGCTGTGGATCCGGAGTGTTCGAGTGTGCGCTTGACCCAGTATTGGTCGACGATCTGGGGGTGGTGCGAGTTTCCCAGTGATCGCAGCTTCTTGCCTTCGTTTGCGAGGGAGGGCATCACGCTGGCCATTGCAGAGCCGTGGAACACCAGCTCCTATGGCGGTGAGCCAGGGGAGGCTTGTGGAGAGTGCTGGGAGATCTCGACATCTTTCGCCACGCAAGTGGTGATGGTGCACGATCTGTGTCCAATCGAGGGCAATCCGCTGTGTGCGGGCTCGCAGTTTCACTTCGATCTGACCCCTGAGGCTGCAGCGGTCCTGCAGGGGGGCAGCAACGACGCGGCGGTGGCGCGGCGCGTGCCTTGTCCTGTGAGCGGCTCGGTGTACGCGGCGATACACGATTGGAACCAATGGGGTTACCTGCGCCTCTCGTTCATGAATCATCGTATTCCCATTCGCGCCGCCGAAGTCCGGGCCGAGCCGGATGGTGAGTGGTTGTCCCTCGAGCGTTCTGGTGGGGCTTGGCAGTTGCCACAGGGGCCTGGGCATGACCAGGGCGAGGGTATTCGATTTCGCTTGCAGAGCGCGCAAGGGCAGGTGCTGACAGGTGAGCGGGTGATCGCCTACCAGGTGGTGACGCCTGGACAGCAGAACGTGCAAACCGTGGATTTGGGTTTGCAATTCGATGATCTCGGGGAGCCGGTGAGCGGAGAGTGTCGCTTCGTCCCAGACGGAGATGTGTATACTGACGGATGGGGTGGGATGGAGGGTGTGGAGTGGACGCCGCTGTTGTGGGACGGGGCGAGTTTAGAGGAGCAGAGCTCGGGCTGTCAGGCGGGGAGTCGCTGTCTGCGGGTTGAGCTCGAGCAGTGGAGTGGGTTCCACCTCTACCTGCGGCAGGCCTTCCCTACGGAGAGCTTCTCGACGCTTCGGTTTTGGGCGCGCGGTGACACGGCGGGCACTACGCTGAGCGTCTCGGCGAGTCATGAGGGCGAGCGCTGTGAGGAGCAGACCGTGACGCTGGGTGAAGAGTGGGCGCAAGTGAGCATCGACTTGTCCGCGACCTGTGCAGGCCGTTCTCTGCTGACCTCGGTGACCGTTCAGAATACGTCGCCCGCGGCGACACTGTACTTGGACGAGATGACTTTTCTCAATCCCTAGCGTACTTCATTGGCGGGAGGGTTTTCGAGCCAGGCAATTGGGGCACGTAGGGATAGTGCATCGACGCGCTTGGCATCTGCCCGTAGAATGGCGCTTGCGGAAGGAGTGGTCTCCAACGAGAGAGGCGAAGCCATGCGCGAGTTCTCGAGTCGAGCGTTGAGAGTCTTGATGCTCAGTGGCGACGTTTCGTTGGCGGCTGCACTGACGGCTGCGGGGTATGACCCGCTGCGGCCCTTCGAGCTCGAGTCGGTCCCAGATGTGGACACGGCTCTGCGGCTTCTCGCCCAGCGGCCATTCGATGCGCTGCTCGTGGATCTCGGCTCGACGCCCGAGCCCCTCGCCTGCTGTCAGGAGCTTGCGATGCAGGCCGCCTCGGTACCGTTGCTGCTTCGGGGGGAAGCGCAAGACCCGAGACTCGCTGACTACGCCTCCTTTGGGGCCTGCGACTATCTGCGGGCGGGGGCTGCAGATGCGGCGCTCGCCAGCGTGCTCCATCTCTCATCCGAGCGCTTTGCGCGACAGCAAAAGAGCGCGAAGCTCGCCGATGAGCAGAGCGCACGAGCCGCCATCCTCGACAAGATCTTCGATGTCTTGCCTGTCGGCCTGTGGTTGGCCGACAAGTCAGGGCGTTTGATTCGGAGTAACGCCAAGGGGAGAGAGATTTGGGGGGCCGAGCCGCTCGTGGGCCCGGAGGAGTATCAGGTCTTCTCGGCACGCCGCATGCCATCGGGGGACCCGATCGCACCGGATGACTGGGCGTTGGTCCACAGTATCCGCTCGGGTGTTACTGTGTTGGACGAGCTCTTGGAGATCGACGCCTTGGATGGGACGCGAAAGCTCATCCTCAACTACACGGCACCGTATTTCAACGAAGCGGGCGAGGTCGAGGGCGCGGTCATTGTCAACCTCGACATCACCAAGATGAAAGAGACCGAAGAGCAGCTGCGTGTCTCATTGACGAAATATGGCGTCTTGTTCGAGTCCTTTCCCATTGCGCTGACCATCGCCGATGCAAAAGGGAAGCTCATCGAGTCCAACCGTGAGGCGGTGCGTTTGCTGGGCTTGGACGAGGAAGAGCAATCACGTCGGGCCATCGATGGAGGGGAGTGGCGGATCATCCGTCCTGACGGTAGCCCCATGCCACCCGAGGAATTTGCGAGCGTTCGCGCTCTCCAGGAGAAGCGCCCTGTTCATGATGTTCAGATGGGTATCGAGAACGGCAACAGCGTGACCTGGATCAGCGTCAGCGCCGCTCCGATTCCGTTGAAGGATCACGGCGTTGCCATTGCGTTCTTGGACATCACGCCGCGCGTACTCGCCGAACGAGAGGTCGCACGCAACGAGCGACAGCTCGAACAGCTCTTCGACAACATGAACGAGGGCTTTGCGGTGCACCGGATCTGCACCGACGAATTCGGGAAGCCCGTTGATTACGAGTTTTTGCGTTTCAACCAGCGTTTCCTTCGGCTCTCTGGGCTCTCGGCTGACGCCATCGGCAAGCGGGTCAGTGAGTTCTTTCCCAGTGTTTCCACCGAGGACTTTGACTGGATTGGGAGCTATGGGAAGGTGGCTCTTACGGGAGAGCCCGTTCAGTTCGAAGCACCCTTTGGTCCCCTGGGTCGTATCTTTTCCATCTCCTCCTTTTGCCCGGAGCCGGGGCTCTTCGCCTGTTTGATTCAGGATGTAACGGAGCAGCGCGCCTTGCAAGCCAGCGTGGCGCAGGCCGATCGCCTCTCGAGTCTGGGGATGCTGGCGGCAGGGGTTGGGCACGAAATCAACAACCCCCTGTCTTTCCTCCTCGGCCAGCTCGAGAGCCTGGACGAGGAGCTCCCTCAGCTCTTCTCAGCCATTGCTTCGCTAGAGGCGTCTGGCGTGCGTTTCGACTGTCCTCTCCTCAAGGAGGAACACGAAGGCGACTGGCTTTCGGCGTTGCGGGCACGGTTTCGAGAGGCGTTGATGGGGGCTCGGCGGATTCGAGATGTCTCCAAAGGCTTGGCCAGCTTTGCACGGGTCGAGAAAGACGAGCTCGAGTTGGTGAATGTAGAGCAGGCCCTCGAATCGGCGTTGAGCATGGCGGCCAACGAGATCAGATATCGTGCGCGGGTGCACAGGGACTACAGTGAGCTGCCCAGAGTCTTGGCGCACGAGGGCCGACTGACCCAGGTCTTCCTCAACCTGTTCCTCAACGCGTGTCACGCCATGGACGAAGGACACAAGGAGCGCAACCTCATCAGCGTTCGCACTTGGAGTGATGGGCGCGCTGCCTGGGTGCAGATTTCGGATACAGGGGAGGGCATTGCTCCAGAGCATATGGACAAGCTCTTCGACCCCTTCTTCTCGACCAAGAGACCTGGCCAGGGCTCTGGACTGGGCCTGCCGATCTCCAAGAACATCATCGAGGGTTACGGCGGTCGAATCATTGCGCAAAGCGAGCTCCGAAAGGGCGCTCAGTTCACTCTGCGGCTTCCTGTGTCCGCAGCGGCGCTCGAGGAGCTTAGCTCCGCCGAGGAGGTGGAGCCGGTGCAATCGGCGTCGGGGCTGCGTGTGCTGATCATCGATGATGAAGCAGGCGTCCGCTCACTCCTGTCGCGTATGCTCAAGGGTAACCAGCTCAGCCAGGCCGCCTCAGGTGCCGAGGCGATGGCGTTGTTGGAGCACGAGCGTGACTTCGACGCCGTGTTCTGCGACCTGATGATGTCCGAGGTCTCAGGGATGGAGCTGTTTGCCTGGGTCCACGAGCGCTGGCCACAGCTCGCCGAGCGCTTCGTGTTCGTCAGCGGTGGAGCCTTTACCCCGCTCTCTCGACAGCACCTCGCCTCGGTCGATAACCCTCGACTCGAGAAACCCTTTACCTCGAGACAGGTATACGCGATTCTCCGAAGCATTGCGGGAGGATAGCGCAGAGTCGAGGCCCGGAGCGCCGTGCACAGCTCTGCGCAGTCCTCGGGCGACAGAAGTGCTCTTGGTCACAACGTAGAGCTCGCAGAGTGAGCTCACGTCGAGCTATCGCGTCGGCAGCATCTCGAAGTCCTGGAAATCAAAGCCGGGCACCACCACACAGGAGACCAATGCATAGCCGAAGGGGCCGTCGACGACCCGCGCAGATTGCCATCTGCCCGCTTCGACCAAGTGCTGCAGTGTGTAGTCGAAACCAAGCCGTGTGGGCGTCGAGCTAGGCACCTCGTCAGCGCTGAAGACGTCCAGTGGGTCGCCAGCGTGAAAGAGCCAGAGCTCGTCCGATGCGACCCGATGCCAGGCTGACTGAACACCGGTCGGTAGCAGGTAGTAGATCGCTGTTGCGGCTGAGCGCTCGGCGGCCTGCGGCAGCGCCGACGCGGGCAAGGACAGCGCAGAGCGCCAGGTTTCGCGGTAGAAGCCACCTTCGGGATGGGGCAGCAGCCCCAGTCTGCTGACCCAGTCTTGCATGTTGTGGGGCATGATTTCTACTCCGCTTTGCTCGCGCTTGCTCGCGCTCGCGCTTGCTTACGCTCGCGCTTGCTCGCGCTCTTCGTGGGGCGCTGCCCCACACCCCGCCAAAGGGCTAGCCCTTTGGAATCCCTTGCCATTTGCGTATCGACGTTCAGCGTTCGTCGGCACCCACGTCGGGCGCACCATCAAGCCGGGCCTCTCCATCCACGTCGTCATCACACAAACCAGGCTCCAACACCACACCCTGATCAATCGCGCTTGCCCCATCGGCGAGGTGCAGGTCGCCACCAGCACCATCGACAAAGAGCGAGAGCGCCGCTTCGCCTAGGTTGCCAAGCTGCGTCGCGCTCGCCCCGTCGCGCTCGCGCAACGGGTGGCTCACCAGGTTGTTCGCAACGACGTTGCCCGAAGCCCCGCTGAAGCGCCACTCGATGGAAGAGAAGTTCGGACCCGTCGAGACCACGCTGTTGTGCAGCACCTGAGCCTCGCAGGCCGACCACAAGCAGATGCCACAGTCGAAACCACTGCCAGAGGCAAAGAGCTCCGGCCGGCTCGCAAAGACCACGTTATTGCGGATGATTCCACCATAGTGATCGACGTAAGACCCAGTTGCCGTCGGACAAGGAGCGTCGACGTAGCTGCGCGCCTCACCGCTCGAGGCCAAGCCAAAACCGATGCCACGCGCGTTGTCACGCAGCACGTTGCGCATCACCAGGGTGTCGCGACAGCCGCGCCAGAGGTGAATCGCGTGCTCCGAGAGGCCATTCGGACACCAGAACCCCTCAATCTGGTTGTCGCGAATCACCCAGCCCCGCGCCTGGTGCGCGTCCACCCCACCCGTGTAACAGCCGCCCGAGGTGGGGTTGACCTGCGGTCTGCCTTCGTCGCTGAGGGAGAGGTGTGAGCAAGCAATCTCCCCCGCGTCGGGGAAACCGCCCGAGCCAGGGTTGATCTTGATGGCCTGCTCGCGAGGATCGGTGATTGCTACGTTGTAGATGAGCGTATTCACCACATCGCTTCCGGCGGTGGTGACGTGGATGGGGTGAGTGTAGGCCCGACGTAGGCTGAGGTCGGCGATGGTGACATTCGAGGCGGCGATGGTGATGATCTCGGTGGTCTCATAGTCGCCATCGAGGATGACCGCCTCACGATTGCCGCTGGCTGAGCGAAGGGTGAGCCCAGGGATGTCGATCCAGATGTATTCTCCACCCAGGTGATAGTGGCCGTCGGCAAAGAGAATCGTGGAGCCCTCGGCGGCAGCAGCCACAATGCCTCGGAGCTGCGCCGTTTGTGACGGCTCAACCGCGATGATGGTGCCCGACGCAGGCGGCAGGGCTGGGCACCCCGAAGCTGGCGGAGGCTGGCTCTGCTCTTCGTCGCTCTGGTCGCTTGCCTCGATATCGGCGCTGTCTGTGCTGTCGCCATCGAGCTCAGGGAGCTCACTATCGTGCTCGTCCAAGCTGTCCGTGTCGGGGAGCTGCTCGTGCTCGTCGAGCTCAGCCAGCTCCGAGGGCACATCCGTTGCCGGTGGGTCGCTGTCATCGCAGGCCGCGACCAGGACGACGGACAGGATGAGGAGGCAGTAGCTGATGACGGGGCGAGCGGGGGACAGAGGCATGGCGTATTCCCTTGCTGAGGGGAGTGACCGCTTGCTCGACGGTCCGGCAGAGCCTACAATGTTTCGACTGCTTGGCAAGGGCACGAGACTTGGGCTCCTCCTGCTCGTGTGCTTGCCCGCGTCGCGCCAGAGCGGGCGATGCTGTTTGGAGCTTGGTGATGGAAAGGTCTTTGGCTCTCTTCCCGTTGCTGTGCCTTCTTCTCTTTGGCTGCAAAGGGGAGGAGCCAAGTCCTGAGCTCGACGCGCCGCAAGAGTTGGCTGAGCAAGACACCCTGGACCAGGACGCTGCTTCCGACCAGGAGCTCGACGCGCCTCGTGATGACGAGCTCGACAAGGCCGCGTTGGCGGCCTTCGACAACAACCCACTCCCAGACGGACACTATTTGCCCTTTGATTTTCTATCGTTCCACGCCCATGACGACGATCCCTTGGCGGGCGCCGCGCGCATTGAAGCGCTCGCTTCGGCTCGAGCCATGAGCGCGCACTACCAGGGTATCGAGCTGGTGCTCTCAGAGTGGGGATCCGAGCTCGACAGCAGCGCTGGCGATCCGGTCTACAACGCGAGCATGGAGGCAGCGCTGCATCCTGCGACGGTGTTGGTCTTGGCGGCTCATGCTGGGCTCAACCGGGCTCATCGTTCGGTCTTTTGGGCCCTACCTTCCCGGCATGGGCTTTGGCCTGGTTGACCACGAAGGTGCGTTGCGGCCTGCGTATCACGCCTACGTCCTGCTTCATACCGTGTTCAGCGAGGGGGCGCTGCGTCTGGTGCCCCACTGGCGACGACCAGTCATCAGCCATTGGCGAAAATCAAAGGGATTCCAAAGGCTAGCCCTTTGCCCACGTGATGCGCATCACATGTAAGCGATTGAAAGGAATGCGTAATATTGACTTGTAGGGGCGCACCTGCGTGTGCGCCCTCCCCGGATTCTGCATACTTGTGCGAGTCCTGACCCCAGTGTCGCGCACAGTGCGCACGACCAGTCCTTCCCATGGCCGCGGTCGGCCGGCTGGAAGCCGGCCCCACGTTTTGATCTGCGCCTTCCAGCGGCTGGAGTCGTGTCCTCGTGGTCAACGCATACTCCGTGCTGATTTGGTCTTTTGATTCATGGAGTTGAAGGTGATGCGCATCACGTGGGCTTTGGCGGGGTGCGGGGCAGCGCCCCGCAAGTTGCGGGGAACAGGCCAAGCAGCCAATCAACAACTCTCTCCATCACGAGCGCCTCGGTCGGACTACTGCCCCAGCGCAACCCTCGTGGGCAGCGGCACCGAGGCTGCAACCCCTTGCCCCGTGACCAGCCCTTGCCCCCAGCAATAGAGTGCACCCTCCGTGCTGCTTGCGCACACTCCGCGATCTGCAGTAGCCACGCTCGTCGCGGCCTGCGAAAACACCAGCACAGGCAGCTCGGAGGCGACCACCCCTGCTTCACCAAAAGTCTCCACCAGACCATTGGAGCCATAGCAGTGAACGCCTGAGCTGCTCGCCGCACACGCAAAAAATGGCGTCGCATCGAAGCCCGTGAGCGCTCCAAGCGCGCCCACCTGGGTGGCTTCACTGCCATTCTGCCCCAGCTTCTTCAGGCTTACGCCTCCCCACAGCCAGGCACCGTCGGTCGCCCGGACCGCGCCATCATCGCCACCAGCCCACAAGCGCTGGGCGTTCGCAACCCGCGGCAGCAGCAACGGCGTGGCGCTGCCTTCGAAGGCGTCCTGACCAAGCTGCCCCTCGATGCCCTCTCCGAAACACCAGACCTGGCCGTCGAGCCCAAGCGCACAGACATGCCGCCGCCCGCCCGCGACCGAGCTGGCAGAGAGGCCTGCTATCTCTGCTGGTCCATGTATTCCGCTGCCCCAAGCGGGAATGCTGCCCCAGCAGCGAAGCGTGGCCTGCTCATCGATGGCGCAACTGAAGGAATCCCCGACACCCAGCGCTTGGGAGGGCGGGAGCTCCAGGATTTGCCTAGGAATCCAGGCCTGCTCCGTGTTCTGGACACCGCACTGACCATCGCTGGCGTTGCCCCAGCACCAGACGCTGCCATCCTCGCGCAGCGCGCAGGTGTGAGAATGACCAGCGACAAGCGCGCTGACTTGGTCGATGGGCACCGCCACAGGCCCCTCCGAGCTCTCGATGCTGCCGTTCCCGAGCGTTCCGGCCTGACCAAAACAGTAGACCCGACCCCCTCGGACCAGGGCGCAGACATGCTCGAAGCCTGCAACCACCTCGAGCACGTGCTCCGTGCACCGCCCCTGGTCACAGCTCATGCCTTCGCCACAGACGTGTTCGCAGGCTCCACAGCGCTCGGGGCTGTTCGCCAAGGTCTCGCAACCATTCTGCTCCTCGCCGTCACAGTTGGCAAAGCCTGCTGCGCACGAAGCGATGGCGCAATGACCCTGCACACAGACCATGTTGCTATTCTCGGTGGCGCAGCTCTGGTCTGCTTCGGGGCCGTTATCGATGATGCCATCACAGTCGTCGTCCTGGTTGTTACAGCTTTCTGGGCTCGGTGTGCAGGCTACCGGCTTGGGCCGGTCCTTGCGCGCGAAGCGCTGCACCCGCTCGAAACCAGGATGGAGCTCAATGCGAACCAGCATCAGCGCGATCACGTCGTTGCCCACGGCGAGCACGAAACGATTGCAGTTCCCGATGAGGTCGCGCTCGGGGAGGGGGATATCGAACGGTCCAGTGGCATCCAGACGTTGCAGCTGTTGAAAGGGTCCCACCCACTCGTTTCCGGGGAGGCCAATGAAGCGAAACAGCCGACCCTCCGAGTCGTACGCGAAGGCGGTCGCGCCATCGTCATAGTGCTCGGGGAGGGCTTGGGGGTGATGCACGCTCTCACCGGTCGACGGGTCGAAGACCCAATAATCTGCATTCCAAGGGAGGCCCTCGGGAAACTCTCGGGTGATGATGACCACCCCCTCAGAGCTCGGAAACGCTTGATCTCCTCGCCGGGCCGTGTGTAGTCCACTTCGCTCGACGCCCGCTTTGTCGACGCAGCGGTAGGGGAGCTGGGTGGGGGTCTCCTCGCTGATGGGCAGGCTGGGGCGCAGCCCCAGGTCACAGGCAGTGCCATCGGCCAGGACCACATCGGCTTCGAAGGGGAGGGTACGTAGCTCGCCGCGCGGTGAGAGCACCTTGTCTCCTACGAGTAGGCCGCCTCCGCCGGCAGGCCGTGCCGGCCAGATGCCAGGAGCGACACGCAGCTCCACCTCGAGCTCAGGTCGTTCGGCAATCACGCCCTCTTCCCCAAGCAAGAGCAGCTCAGCTGTGCCTTGTCGATTGCTCCAGAGCCCGTTTCCGGCAGCGTCGGGTAGCCCCCAGTCGTATTCATTCGTCGAGCTTGGGTGCTTTCCGACGAAGCCCCTGTGTAGCCAGTGCTTGTTGTCGACGAAGCCACCGCTGCGCAAGGCCGCGAGCTGTCTCCCGATGTTTCGGGGATCGTAGTGACCTACGTCGTCCTCGAGCATGACGCCCGAGCTGCCGTAGGTCGTACTCAAGGTGATGCTGCCGAGCTGCGGAAGGGGACCGCGCGCCCAGCAGCGCTCGCTGCTCGGTTCGCCCCAAACACCTCCGCCGAGCCGTTCGTGCTCCGCCCCGCGCAGCAAGAATACACAGTTCTTCTCCGAGGGGAGCACCGCAGCAGGCTCCTCGCCGTCCAGAGTCCATCCCTGCAGAATGCCTTCACCGTATTCTTCTGGCCAACACAGTTCGAGAGCATCACCGCGTCCATCGAAGAAGACGGTGCCGAAGCCCGCAGCTTGCGTGAAGTGTGCAGCCGGCGTGAGAGCGTCGAAATCAGTGAGCCAGGCATAGATGCCGCCCATGATGGGACCTGTTGGGGAGTCACCTGCGAAGCCGCCCTGGGTCAAGGCGCCAAGCTTGCCTTCATGCACGAAGACACCGACCAGGAAGTGATCCTCTGGCAGCTCGAGGTCGGCGAGCTCGACAAGGCGAGGGCCCTCTTCGGCAAGCTCCATGCGGCTAACCCGGCCCCAGGTGGTGTGATGGAAGATGAAGCGTCCTTCGGGACCAGAGTAGCTCGAGCGATGACCGATGGGGGCGGCACCGACCTCGGTGGCAGTGAACTCGCGCCCTGCTGAGAATCGGTAGAGCTGCTCTCGTTGGTTCCTGGCCCCGAAGGACAGCATGAGCGAGCCGTCGCTCTCGACCCGGCTTTGGGCGAA
The DNA here is from genome assembly GCA_034002465.1 of Myxococcota bacterium. GTDB lineage: Bacteria > Myxococcota_A > Bradymonadia > UBA4248 > JAVFAO01 > JAVFAO01. The sequence continues at coordinate 5,451 of JAVFAO010000076.1, read as the reverse complement.
GCGGTCGGCAATCCCGTTGGGCCAGCGCAGCCATGGGTTTTCCACCAAGATTTGCTCGCCTCGGACCTTGTGCAGCGGCTCTTCTGGGGCGTAGGTGCCGAAACGAAAGCCGAGGGCGGAGGCCTCGAGCCCTTCGAAGCGGCCATCGGCCAGCACGTGGATGGCGGGAAGAGAAGAGAAGCACTCCGTCTCCGTGACCCCACCCCATCCGATGGAGCTCGTGCAGGCACGGTAGGGTTCACCCCGCACACCTGCGGAGGGGACGATGGCGGTCTCATGCTCGGTGACCACCACCCCGCCGGCCTCAGGGCAGTGGGTACGGGGATCGGCTTCGACGAACGTCTCGCCCTCGAGAATGAAGCAGGAGATGTCTGGATAGAAACTGGAGGTGAGCGTCCCACTGGCAAAATACGCGCGCCACACATGGCTCGCCAACTGGAGTCGGCCATCGGCCGAACGAGGATCGAGTACGGCGCTGACGCTTTCGCCTTGAGCATCTGTGAGCAACGGCGCACCGTCGTGCAGGGCGCGCAGTGCGACCCTTGTTCGTTCTGTTGCAGCAGGGCTGGCAGGTGCTGCGTGCAGCAGCAGACAGTCGCTGTCGCGCTGGAGGCGCGCTTGATCCTCTTCGTGGTCGGTGAACAAGAGCCCTAGCCTGCGGCGATAGCCATTGTCATTGCGGTAGCTGAGCTCTACGCTCCAGCTTGCAATTCCGCCTTCCGGCGCAGGATTGCGGGTGACCTTGCCTTCGAAGTCGTGGACGCCGACCACGCCTTCGATGGTCCAGGCCATCTGATCACGGATGGTGTCGGGGATGGCGAGTAGGCTATCTGTGAAGAGCCCATCGAGCTCGTGTCCAGCCCAGTAGATGCCATCGTCCTTGCGTTCGAAGAAGTTGGCAAGCAGGTCGTCGAAGTGGCTCGGGCGCATGGCATCGACGGGGACCAGTTCCCGTCCTTGGTACAGGACGGGCGGAAAGACGACGCCGCTGGTGGGAGCGCAGCGGTTGGGTTGCAGCGACCAGAGGGCTTGGGCGTTGGCTTCGCCTTGCCCTTGTGAGCGCCAGCGTACTTTGGCCGTGCCGGAGGGGGGCTCCTCACTGTCGTCACACGCGCTCGCTGCAAAGCCCAGAAGAAGCGCGCAAAACAAGCACAGCGTTGGTCGTGAGCGCATGGTCAACTCCAGCGAACGTGAGACGAAGTGCGCCCGATGGCCTGACGAGACAGGAGGGGCTGGGCAATGTCAAGGGTCTCGGTTTGGGGGGGCGCTGTCAAGTGCCTAAACCTACTCGGCTTGAACAAACAATGAAGAAGCGTGAACGCTCACTCGAGCGCTTGCATTGCGGCCAAGGGCAGGGCTACATTGGATTTGCTTCGCCACAGCTCGACGTCGAGAATCGGCATCGATTGGGGGTGGCGCTCGTAGTGAGTCATCGCAAAGGAGTCCGCCATGAAGTCGTACATCCTTTTCTTCGCCGTGGTCCTCTTGATGCCACTTGCAGCCCATGCCGAGCGTGGCGCCTGCAAGGAAGACCTCGCCAAGTCTGTAACCTGTAACCTGTAACCTGCAACCTGCATCCTGGAAGGCAGCGAGAAAGCCCTCCGTTCCCAGTCCGAGAGCCTCTTGCTGTGCTGCCGAACAAACGCGACGTACTGTCGAGCCTGGGGCAAAGATACATGAGTGCTCACTCGAACCGAGTTGGAGAGCTGCTTCGCCTTACCAAGCACCGATTTTGTCAGCTCTCGAGAGCTTGGCTGGGCAGCCTTTGTGGGCGTATGCTTGCGGGCCTGGGCACAGCTTTGCTTCTCTATTCTTTCGAAGCATCGGCTTTGGCACAGCCGACGATTGATGAAATGCTGATTGCTTCTGGAGCTGTCATCGTTGCAACCGTCGACTCGGTCAGCAACGTTGCTCCCATTGAAGATGGCAAGACCGCTCCTCTCACGCGGTATCGGCTCTGTGCGGTCGAGCTCCTCGCGGGCGCTCTGCCCAAGCACACCGCTCTTTCCTCGAACGGCTGCTTCGAACTCGACGTGCCAGGTGGGCTTTTCGAAGACGGGGTGCGAGGTTCCGGAGTCAGCGGTATGCCTTCTCTCCAAGCGAGTACGCGCTACCTGATGTTTCTCACGACCGATGCTCCGTATACCTGTCCCTGGGTATTCTGGGAAGGCGGCGTCTTTGAAGTCCGAGGGAAAAGCGATGGAGGTTGGCTCTTCTCTCTTGGAGGAACGCCCTTGGCGTTTGTCCGAGCGAATGGCCAACTTGGCTACGGTGCCACCATCGCGACCTATCTCGAGGAGACGCCGGGAGCCACTGAGGTTCCCTTCGGGATTGTCGCCGAGAGTCCCGTTTCGATCCGAGAAATGGAGGAGCTCCTTGACGCTCGTTCCACTTCTGCGCTGCCCGAGGACTGGCAAGTACGTCGCGTTTTTGGCTCGGAGGAGTGATGTGATGGTACGTCGCGTTCTGTTTCACAAGCTGCTTTTCGTGATGGTCTCTCGGGCGTCGACCACGCTCGAGGATTCGCGGGGATGGACTGCCCTTCGCTCTCTTTCGATTGGCTCTGTCTCTGCGCCTTTGTTCGTGCTGCGCCTGCGCCCGACTCGGCTCTTGCGTCTGCTCGCCATGGCCTCATACCTCGTGACCGGCTGCTCCGCCTCCGATGAGATGAAGCCGAATGCCAGCACCTTCATCCCAGACCCACCAACGTCGTTCGTGACGTTCCCGGACGGCTCCACTCACCGTGCGGCGTTTCTGGGGTATTCAGAGGAGCATGTGATATTTCGCGACGGCTCAGAGTGTTTCGTGAATCAATTTGCCATCGGAGCTGCCAATGCTGCGTTGTGGTCCAATCCTTCAGGTGCTGGCCTTCCAGGACCGGAGGCGGTGCTTGCCTTTCAAGTCGGAATACGGTCGAACGACCCGTTCGTCTTGGGTCCCGTCGCCATTCCCGAGCTCGGGGGCTGTGAGGGTGACCGCCCTGACGCTGGCTGGAACGGGTACATCGTGACGGATGAAGGCGAGCTGCAAATCACTCCCGTTGCCATCAACATCCTCGAGCTCGAGCGCAATACCCGGCAGGGAGAGATGCACGCCCTGATCAAGGTCGTGACGCGTGTCTCTGAGCACCCCCGGTCGCACGCCGAGCCATCTGAATCTGAGCTCGGCGAGTCCCGATGGCTGCAATACGATGGTGAGCTCGAGTTCCTCATCGACTTTCACGCCCACATCGACCGCTACGATGTCCATTCTGGGATGACCGTCATGACCTACCAAGACGATGAAGGGAACTGGGTCCAGGAGCTGACACCGAACGACCAGTGAGGCGCTCTCGGAGGGTGCGCCTGTGTCTCGAGTTGCAGCCTCCAACTCGCCAGTGGCATCCCTTGGTCGGACTCCGAACCATCAGGGCATTGGTTCGCGCTCGGACACCGAGCTCGCGCCAGCCACAACCTGGGGGGACGGGCCACGTGCCCAGTGAGGTCGTGCGTTTGCCGCATCGGGATGTGTTGCTCATGCAGCTTCGGCTTGGTGAGCTCTAACAGGGCTATTTCCTGCTCAACGGCAGCGATGGCAGTCTGCAGCCCTTGTCTCGGGACTACACGGTCGACGGCGTGGCATATCGTCTCTGTGAAGGAGTGGGCGAGCTGTGGCTACAGCGTCGACGACACGGGGTGATCAGTCTCTTCGAGCGCTTCGAGCGAGCTGCTGAGTACGCGCTGCTACAGGTTCAAATCGGGCTCGATGGCAGCGCTGAGGCGCGCGTTTTTCCTGTGGCCGAGGGAGATTATGGCTTACCCTCTCTGGCGCGCAGCGCTGATAGCGAGGCGGTGTCGCTGCGGGATGGACGCGGATTCTTGCAGCTCCACCTCGGGCCTTTGGGCGCGGCGATGAGCGCCTTCCAGAAGGTGAGCTTCATCACGGCCAACCACACGGGGATGCAGTTCTCGGCGGACGGCAGCGCGCTGTACTACTTCACCCGCGATCCGATGACGGGCTTCGAGCAGCTCTTCCGTCTTCGCAACGAGTGAGGTTCTTATCCAGCGTCTGCGCCGTCGCTGATGAAAACAGCCAGAAAACAGGTTGGACTCTGGAACTTCGCCGGGACGAGCGCAGCTTGCGTCTACACTCGTGTTCTGATACTGCCCCGCACGTGTCGACCTGCAACGGCACCTGGCAGACGGCAGGGCGGTCCTTCCGTTGGCGCAATCCGCCGAGCAGAGTACGCAAGGGAGCGATGATGCAGAGAGTCGTTGGGTGCTTCGCGATGATGATATTGCTGGCTGCGTGCAACCCCTCGGTCCCAGAGCAGGAGGGCGACAAGGCTGCTCCGAATCTGTTGGGCGTTCCTCCCACCGCGACCGAGACGCTTGCCTCTGCTGAGCCCGTGCAAGAGCTGCTCGCCTCGGGCGAACGCTGGAAGGTGCTCCGCCATGAGCTGAGCGATGGAATTGGAGCATGGAGCACGGATGAGGCCGACGCCTGGCTTGGACAGCGCGTCTTCCTCTCAGAGCGCTCGCTCAGTGTTGGTCTGTGGAGCACCGAGCTGACTCAGAAGCCAGCGTCAGGGCTCGAGATTCCAACGGCATGTGGAGAGCCGGTGGCCGAGAGCTTGATGGGCCTCGACGCAAAGAGCAGCACTGCCCCATTTCCCCCGTACTATGCGCGTGTCAACGCAGGGGCAGTGCTCTTTGGCGACGGTGTCATCTTCTGCCTCGGTGCCTTCGACGAGAACAACGCGAGCATCGCCCGCAACGTCTCCCTCAGCGGTCGGCTCGAGGAGAGGACCTATCAGGGGCCGCCGGGCTATGGAGAGACCCCTGACGAGGACCTTGATGAGACGGTGTGGGTGCTGCAATTGGCTCAACCAATTCGTATTCCAGAATTCTCCGATCCTCTCGATACGCTCATGCTCATTCCTGCAGATGGGGCAGCGTTTGGCGCTCACAAGGGGAAACTGGTTCAGGTGAAGGGTGCGGTTGAGGAAGCGCAGACGGGGCACCACTACACTCCCCTGGTCGTGTTCGAGGCGGCGCTGGTGGACTGAAGCCATCGGCTTTCGTCGAGCGCACAGTCTCATTGGGGTTGCGAGGGGAATGCGCAGCTACGATGGGCGCTCAATCGGCCACATCCTCCCAATCCGGCGCAGGATCGCCGTGCATCTCCGGTTCATCGGCCTCGGCGTCCTCTTCCCAGTCAGGCGCGGGGTCGCCATGCATTTCGGGCATCTCTTCCCAGTCTGGTGCGGGGTCGCCGTGCATCTCCGGTTCGAGGTCTGAGTTGTCTTGGATGTCCTCCTCCCAGTCGAAGGCCGGATCATAGTGTGTCTCGAACTCGGGCTCATCATCATCGTCGTCATCACAGGCGGCGAGCGGTGCCGAGAGCAAGAGCGCTGCGGCGGCGGCCGCGACGCTGTGGCCGAGCTTGCTGGGTTTGCGCGCCTGCTCCTCG
>JAVFAO010000075.1:0-21966 GCA_034002465.1 Myxococcota bacterium | reverse complement strand
CCACGAGAGCGAGGTCTTCGCGCTCATCGACGCCATCTTCGAGGAGGCCAGCCCCACCCTCGTCAATCGCGGCAGAGCGCGCTTCTGGGGCGTCGACCTCGAGCTGCTCAGCCGGCCCATCGAGCAGCTCGAGTTGCTCTTCCAGTATGCCTACCTCGACACACAACTCTTGGCCTCTGACGCAAGGCTGATGCACCGTCCCCCACACCGCCTCAGCGCAGAGCTCGGAGCAGAGCTCGCCGGAGTCCGTAGCGCACTGCGTTGGCAATGGTTCTCTGAACAGTACAGCGGTGATCCTTTCCGCTCGGAAGAGGTACGACTTGGGGCCTATCAGCAGCTCGATGGCGAATTGGGCTACCGGCTCGACCGGAGCCTGAGCTTGACCGCCAGTTTGTTCAACATCCTCGATGCGAACTTTCAGACCGCCTACGGCTATCCCTCCCGAGGTCGTGCCCTCTTCGTCACGTTGGTCCTCGAACCCTGAGCGGAGCTCGCCACAAACCGAAAGCAAAGGGATTCCAAAGGGCTGTGCTCTTTGGCGGGGTGTGGGGCAGAGCCCCACAAAGACAAATCAAAGGGACGCTCGAGTCGCTCGCAGAGCGCGAGCAATGTCGAATTGGTCGAGAATGATGGGGATCACTCACCTCCGTCGTTGTTGTGTCACGCATCTGCACAGGGCTTGGTAGGCCAAATGCTAGTCCACGACCGATGAAGGGCATACGCTGGTCGCAGTACCCGGAGCGCACGTCAATCTCAAACAGTGAGGCTTGAGATGGAACCGGTTCACACGGTCAGCGCCCCATCCTCGTATTCTACTCTCGGCGATCACCCCACCTCGCGAGCTCTCGTCCCCTGCCGTCCCACGAACTCGTCCATTGAGACGTTCACCCCCAGCGCCGAGGCGATCGCGTCGAAAAGCGGAACCGGAAGCAGACGCAGCGCAGGCACGGTATAGACGAGGGGAGGCATGATGAGCCGGGGGCGCTTCTTCTCGATGGCCTTGACGATCCGCGCCGCCACCTTGGCTTCGTTGAGGATGGGGAGCAGCAACGGGAATCTGGTCTTGACCCCAGCGAACATGCCCGTGTCGATGTAATACGGGCAGACGATGGTGGTTCGTACCCCAGGCGCCGTGCGGCGCAGCTCGACCCGAAGGGCCTCATCGAAAGCGAACGCAGCGAACTTACTCGCCGAGTAGTCGACCAAACGCGAGACACCGACCAGGCCCGCCGCCGAGGCGATGGTCACCACCTGTCCCTGGCCTCTCGCCACCATCGTCGGGAGAAAGGCGCGGGTCATCCAGAAGAGCCCCAGCACATTGACCTGGATCGTGCGTTCGATCTGCTCCGCTTCCAACTCCAGAAAGCTGCGACCGCTGACGACGCCGGCGTTGTTCACCAAGATATCGACAGCATCATGCTCTCTGAGAATACGCTCTGAGAGGGCTTCCACGGCCGCTCTGTCCGAGACGTCGAGCACGTACCAGGAGGGTCGCGCTCCACTCAACGAGAGCGCCTCCGAAGCGCGCTCGAGCGCTTCGGCATCGCGATCGCAGAGCAGCAAGATCGCGCCGCGCGCCTGCAGCAGCTCGGCCACACGTCTTCCCAAGCCCCGCGCCGCACCAGTGATGAGGACCTTCTTTCCGGATAGCACGCTCATCTCGTTCTCCGTGACCTGCTGCGGGGCCGTCGACCGCCACCCAGCCGCACCGCATCGTTGAAGAATAGCTGAACACGAAAGCATGGCTCAACGGTCGAATTCGAAGACGCGCAACCTCGCGCTGCGTGCTCGAGGGTTGCGAGAGAGTTCTTCGTCATCCGCGACGAAATCGCCAAGGCTGCGCCCCAAGGGCAAGCTGCCGCAGGCACACATGGGCAGCCTGGGAGGGCAAACACAAGGATGCTGCCAAGCGCGCATGTGCTGTTTGACGATGCGATCCTCGCCCGAATGAAAACTGATGATCCCCACTCGACCGCCCGGTGCCATGAAACGGGGCAGCGCTTCGAGCAGAGCGACGAGAGACTCGAGCTCTCGGTTCACTGCCATTCGAATCGCCTGGAAGACCAGGGTTGCCGGGTGGTGCTGAGCACGACGTGCGGGGATGCGCTTCTCACACAGCCGTCGCAAATCGCCAGTGCTCTCGAGCCTCCCCTCTTGCTGTGCGGCTTTGATGGCGCGGGCCATCGAACGGGCTCTGGGGACATCGCCCTGTGCGAGGATGCGAGCGAGCTCCTCCTCACTGCTGTGGGCGAGCAGCGTGGCCGCGCTCTGCCCGCTCTGCTCCATACGCATGTCGAGGGGGCCGTCGTCGCGAAAGGAGAAACCACGGCTTGGGGTCTCGAGTTGGTGTGAGGAGACCCCGAGATCGGCGAGGAGTCGATCGATGGGCTTCTTGTCCATTGGGCGCTTAGCCTGTTCCCCTAAGTTCTCCTTGGCGCGGAGTCCAGCTTCTTCGAGGGCGCGCGCAAGCGCCTCGAAGTTGGCCTGCGCAAGATGCTTGCGACAAGGAAGCGCCGCGAGACGCTCTGTTGCTGCGGCGATGGCATCGGGATCCCTGTCGAGACCAATGAAGAGCCCCTCGGACTCGAGCGCCGAAGCGAGGGCCCGAGCGTGACCGGCCCCACCGAGGGTGACGTCGACCAAGGTGTGGCCAGCTTGCGGTGTCAGCAGCCTGCGGCAGGCCTCGAGCAAGACTGGAATGTGTTTGAACTCAGACATGACGGCGAGCCTTGGCGAACGGAGCCGGCGCAGGCGAGATGGACGCATCGTTGGACCCGATGGTACCAAACGACACCAGGCACCTAGAGCACAGCTTCTTGCGAGCGGCAAGGCTTCACGCCGCCGCGGCGCGACGAGGAGCCGTTGCGCTCTGGAGGGTGAGGGCTGCACCCCACCTCGCTCCCCACTTTTGGAGGAAATCGACGCGAGGGTAGGGAGCACCTCCCCACTTTCCCCCACCTTGTGGCTTCCGCCTTCGACTCGTCGTTTTCCTAATGTTTCTAGCCATTTAAGAGCAGCTTCGGCGACTTGCGTTGTTGACTGGTCAAGCGGCGAGAAGCGCTATGTAGGTCAATAATTCACATTATCACACATTGGCGAGCCCTCACCCACAGGCTCTCCCGCGATTTTTAAGAGCCTGAAAACATTGCGCTTCCTCGCCGACTAAGGGGTAGTTCGCCAACGCTCGTAGACCATCGAGGGCGAAAGGCAGGGCTGCCTCGCATTTTCGTGAGGCATGCAAGTGTGCGGACTCAAGAGGCAATCCGAAGAGCTATCGAGGAGAGAAAAAAAAGCTTGAGGTCGAGATTGACAGGCGTGGGGGGCGCGGGGTAGGTTGTGGGGAGCGGTGGGGAGATTTCCCAAGGATTCCCATCCAGGCTTCTCACGAATGGAAAGTCGTGAGGTCATCACGGAGGGTAGGACTTCGTCGAGTTTCGTCGTGGGTCTTCGTGTGCCTTTCTGTTGGAGGTAGCGGATGTTCCGGGGCGTCTTCGAGCATGCTCTCGACGGCAAAGGCCGTGTGAGTGTACCGAGTCGCTTTCGCGAAGAGCTCACGCAGAGTGGACAACAGGAGGTTGTGCTCACTCGCGGTCTGAACCGATGTCTGGTGGTCTATCCCATGAGCCGTTGGTCAGCCTTCGAGGAGAGAATACTGGCTCGCTCGCAGTTCGATCTCAATGTCATTCGTGTGAAGCGATTGTTTGTAGCTGGTGCAATGGAGTGCGGCTTGGACGGACAGGGACGGATTCTGGTTCCGCCTTCGCTGCGTGAGTATGCTCAACTCGACAAGGATGTGATGTGGGTTGGGCAGCTCGACACGGTCGAATTGTGGTCTGCTACGCTATGGAAGCAGGCCTACGAGGAAGCCGTACACAAGAGCAGCGATGCACTCACTTTCGATGATGACTTTGTCAATGCACTGGCCCAATTGGGACTGTAAGCTGAATGATTGCTTCCTCGGTGCTCACGGTTCCGTTCCGGCGCGTGAGCATCTGAGCGCCAAGGTTGGACCGCTCTTGCCCCCACGGATGGGGGCCCCTTCTCTCGCTCACGGATGACCTGGACCACGCCATGGATCCGCAGAGTCCACCCCCTGGGCTGACTGCGGTGGCTCGCTGCGGCAGCGCCATACTAGGACGGTTTTGTGCGCTGCAAGCCGAAGGCCGCAAGGATGCGGCCCATTCCTCGCCAGGAGGCCAAGAGGACCGGCTTCGAGCTCGCGCGTCATGGATGACCACGCGAGCTTGTGACAGCGATGCTGGCAAGCACCTCGATCAGGGCGATTCGTGACCCGAATCGCCCTGATCCCCGCTGGACGCACCCTCGCTCACAGCCCCACGACCGCGCTTGCGACGCTGCACTTTGGGCTCAGAATCCCTCTCCTCACTGGCCGGACGCAGCTCGGGCGACGTGCTCGAGGGTGCTGGGCTAGGTGCCGGCACCGAAACTGGCCCCGGAGGCATCGCCGCATCGTGCTGGTGAATGCCGAGTCGTTGCTCCTCGGCATGCACCGCCTCGAGGTCGAAACCCAACTCCTTGCGCTCACCATTGGCCAACACGTAGACCTGCACCCCAAAGGTCCCACACTGGCGCTGATCGCGCCAGAACGACCAGTGCAAGTATACAAAGCCATCGTCCGAGAGCATCGCCTCTGGCACAACCTCACCTGGACCGCTATTCCACGCCACGTGGATGGCTTCGGCGTCGTATTCGGCGATTCCACTGGTCGATACGATCTGAACGTCATCGATGGCACCCTGCTCAGACACTCGAATCTCCAACACAGTGCGCAAGTCCGGATTGCTCAACGGATTCGTCACGCTGCCCGCGAGCAAGTCGAGGTTGAGCAGATAGGTCTCAGCCCACTGCGGATGGATTCGTTTGTGCATCAACGCGATGTACTGCCACACCTCTTTGCGGTGCAGGGCAACCGCCTTGCTTTGCCCCGCCTTCACCCGTGGTCCCTGCCCCTCGAAGCTGCCCTTGACCTTGGCCCAGTCCTCTTCCCAACCACCAAACAAGCCCGCTCTTTCTCGCTCCTGCGCAAGCTGCTTGATCATTCGCTCGGCCTTCTCTCCGTAGATCTGCTCGAGCTCCCAAGGACTGAGCTCGAAGAGCTCTTCGAGCTTCGCTTCCTGTGGCGCCGAAGGGACGAGCTCCTCCTCCATGTAGAGCCTTGGCACAGGCTCATGAACGCTGTCCTCGCGCAGACTAGGACGAGGATTGGCAGCACGTGGCTGCTTGACCTCAGGGCTCAGCTCCGCCTCAGCCGGCTCGGAAGCTTCGGGTTGCTCAGGCAGAGGCTGAGGCTCTGGTGGCTTGGGTGGAGGTTGACGCACGAGCTTGGCCGTCATCGTCTCTGGCTGCTCGCACAGCTCGAACACAGCCTCGAAGTCGCCGCCCGCGACCCCATCCCCGCTCGGCAGCACGCCCCGATACTCCCCATCCAAGGCCTCGCGCCCACCCAGGAGCGCAAAGGGGCCTGAAGCCAACAACCGCACCCGGTATCGCCCCTCACGCCAGGGAGCCGAAAAGCTCAGCTTCCCCCTTGACGCATCTTGGAGCTCTGCCCAGGCCACCGCCTCGAACGAATCTCCCAAACTCCGCAAGGGCCACGTCCTCAGCTCGGCAAGCGGGCGCGCGCGCCCGTCGCAAGCAACGCCTTGATACTCCAGCACCGCCCCCAAAGCCCCCATACGCGGCGCGACGATGGCCGCATCGAGCTCGAGGGAGACGTTCAAACGCTCCTCAGCCTTGCGCAGGTGCCGTTGCTCAGGAGCATGGGACATCGACGATACCCGCACCGTCGCACGTGGCTCGGGAATCGCCGCGATCGCGTAGAGCGCCGGGATATGAAAGAGCAGCGCCAACGCAGCCATGCTCGACCACAGACGAAGCCTGGCACCCATTCCAGGCTGCGGGTCGCTGGACACAGAGGCATCCGTCTCAGGCTCAGCACCCCGGACACGCCCCCGCGCGCTTGTCTCGCCGACTCCCAAGGGCACGCTCTCCTCGCGCCGCTACTCTCCTTGCGCGCTGCTGTCCCCTCTCGAAGCTCGACCCCAGTCAGAGCTCGAACACCAGGAACGTGAGCAACAACGCCAACAGGAGAGCACCTGCTCCCACCGCCAAAGCGACCGGGTCCGGCCTCAACGAGCGCTCGACCAAGCGACGCTGCTCGTCGCTCATCGAGGCCTCACCCCGAAGCACAACAGCACGCAGCACGCGGTTGTTTCCCAACGCATGCAAGGCTCGCAAGGTCGGCTCCTCAGCGAGGATGGTGGCCGCTTCATCGAGCTCGCTCAGCTCGTCGAGCTCCTCCGACTCGTCTGCCCCCAACGCCAACTCGCCTGCCCCCCTTAGGGAGCCCTGCGCCTCACCTGGCGCAGCAGGCAACCCAGCCTCGGCATCGCTCTCGCCACCTGAAACAAGGTGGCTGGCAGAGGCAGCCTCTGCATCGCCCTCATCCACGACGTCCGAGCTCGGCGAGGGGAGCTCAACGCCGGACTGGACCCCAGACGCATCGTCGAGCGAACGCGCGCTGGGCCCTTCAGGCTCCGACATCGACAATCTCAGTCTTCGAAGCGAATGTACTTCGGCAACACCCAAACCGTCTTGCCAGGAGCGTACTCGACCTCGACGGTTTCGCTCTTCTTCACCATCTTCTTGGACACCCAACACATGATTCGAGGCTCTTCTGGAGCCGCCTTCTCGACGTTTTCGTTCTCAGTCATGACTCCTCCTGAGGAACATCCCCCGCTGGGACGCATCCAACCGGCGGACTTGCTAGCACAACAGGAGGCAAAACGCAAGCGCAGCTTCAGCCAAAAGCCAAATCAGCCACTTCAGCGAAAAGCGAAAAGCGAAGCTGTCGTTGCCAGGAGGCGGAGACTCGCTGCGAAGCAAGCCCGCAGGGTGAAGCCTTGCGCCTAGCCTGGTTCTCGGCTTTGATAACAGCTTGGAGGCGGTGCATCAGCCCGATTCGAGATCAGCACCCAGGAGACCGACCGTGAACGACGCAACGTATCCATTGCAACGCTTCGCCAAGCTCGCTCTCAGTCGGCCATTTGCTCGCTCGTCGACATCTGTCGATCGCTCTCGGGGATGGAGCGGCCTTCGATGCTTGCCCTTGTGCTGCGTTGCTGCCCTGGCCCTGCTGCCTCTCGGTTGCGATGAGAGCGGCAAGCCGCCCCAGCAGGACAGCTCCGATCAGACAGAGGCCGACAACGAAGTGGCGTTCTGCGGAAATGGAATCCCAGAAGCAGGAGAGGCCTGCGACCACGGTGTCTTCAACGGCAGCTACGGCATGTGCCGCCAAGACTGCAGCGGAACCCGCGGTTGCGGCGACGGTATCGTCGACGACGACGAGGAAGAGTGTGACGACGGTGAGCAAAATGGGAGCTACGGCTTCTGTCGCAGCGACTGCTCAGGCGTTTCTCGGTGTGGCGACGCGCTCATCGACGCCCCAGAGGAACTCTGCGACCACGGCGTCTTGAACGGCGGCTACGGGCGCTGCGCCGACGACTGCCAGAGCGTCGTAGGCTGCGGCGACGGCGAGCTCGACGCGTCGTATGAGAGCTGCGACGACGGCTCGAGCAACGGCATCTACGGCAAGTGCCGCGAAGACTGCACGGGCATCGCGAACTGCGGCGACGGATTGGTCGACGAAAGCTACGAACGCTGCGACGACGGAGCCGACAACGGCCAGTATGGCCGCTGCAGCACCCGCTGCGAGCGCCCTCCCTTCCCCTTCCCCAACAGGGCCTCTGAGCTCGACCCGAGCTGGGTCGACACCCCTCCTCCCTGCTCCGAGCATGATTGGTTCGTCAAGTACCTCCACTATCGCCAACGCTTTCGCGGCAATGCCAGCGCAGCGCAGCCCGGTTTCATCGTCATCGGTGAGGGGCCTGGATTCTCCATCCCTGCCTCGCGCCGCGAGCCCCACCTCGACTGCGCCGGGCACTGGTCGATGACCGAGTGTCCGCGCGAAGACCTCGCCGATGCTCGAGGTCGCTACAACTGGGGAGACGCCACCATCTGGCTCGGGATGTACCTCGAGGTGCTGGCCACAGAGTACGCGATGTTCACTCAGCTCGGCCTCGACACCCAGGAGACGCTCAACGACCTTTATTTGGCGCTCGAAGCCTTCAACCGCGTCGACGAGGCGGCAGAGCTGGTCTTCGACGAGACCCCTGCTCGAGATGGTTTCTATCTGCGCGATGACGTACCTGCAGACTTGCATCTGCTCCCCGATGGCGGCTACCGCTTCCCACGAGACGACGGCGACAACCTGGGCTACGAATGCGTAAACTCTACGGCATCTTGCGAAGCACTCACGCCAGACTCCATCGATCACGGCGCTTTCACCAGCCAGGATCAGATGATCGGCATGATTCATGGTTTGGCGCTGGTCGCCGCGCTCGTTCCTGAGCAGGTCCAGGTCCAAGGCGTGGCGCTGGGTGACCAAGCCCGCGAGATGGTCCATCGCCAAGTCAAGCACCTGCGCGACCACAGCTGGCGCATCACCAGCCCATGGGGTACCCACCCCCCGGATGCCTGGGGTGGTAACGCGCTGGGCTTCTCCAACCTCTTCGCGGGTGCCGCCAACGTCGTCTGCGGACAGGACTATGGGCTCGAGGACTACCACGACGATGTCAGCACCAGCGGCGTCGCGCTCGCCGCCATCACCTTGCTCGACACGGGCTGGTTCTCCACCCACAACTACAACCGCACCATGGCGCTGCGCTTGATGGCCATCACCGGCACCTGGGATCGGGACGGCAAGTTCGCCCAACGCGCCATCGGCGATGGCAAGGATTTCTTCGTGCTCAGCCGCTACCTGCTCGGTGAGCTTCCGCTGCCGGAGGACTTCCCCTACTGGCGGATCGAGGCTGTGCTCGACTCGGCCCCCTGCTCGGGCCCGTGCTTCGCCACCACCAACTGTAGCAATCCCATGGGCTGGAGCGGCGAGAACGGCATCACCACACCAGGTGATCGATTTGGAAACCGTCACTTTACAGGAGAATACAATGGCCTCGACTACATGGCCCTGCACAACGCCTATTTTTTGGCGCGCGGCGGACGTGTTGGCCAACAACTTCCAGAGCCAGAACAGTTGAACTGTGAGAATTTCCGCGGCATCGACATTCTAAGCACCGAGGTCTCTCTCAGCGGAGAAGAGTACGACCACCTGGATCCCTGTGCTGCAGCCGAGCTGCATCGCGTCTACTGCGGGCGCAGCCTGGCAGACTGGATCGATGCCGCCTACCGGGGTGAGGCCCAAATCTTCACCGGTCGGTCGCGCTGGGGGTGCATTGGGCAAGAGCTGTGCTGGCTCAACCCGTGGTCGGAAATTGGTAGTGATGGCAACGACCTGATCATCGGCACTCCCGGTGACGACAACATCCACGGCGGTGCTGGCCACGACTGCATCGTCGGGCTCGAGGGTGACGACTTTTTGCGAGGCGGCGCTGGTCACGACATGCTCTTGGGCGGCCCAGGCGCCGATCGACTGGTTGGCGACGACGAGAACGAAGAGGGCATCGACTGGCTCTACGGCGGCGACGGCGACGACGAGATCTACGGCAATCTTGGCGCCGATGAGCTCCATGGCGGCGATGGCAATGACGTCATCGAGGCGCATGAGGGCAACGACCTCATTGATGCCGGGGATGGCGATGACGTGATCCGCGCCGGTGAAGGACACGACGCCGTTCAGGCTGGCGGCGGAAACGACACAGTGTATGCGGACAGCGGCGACGATTCGGTCTGGTGCGGCGATGGGCGCGACAAGGTCCGAGGTGGCGCCGGAGATGATTGGCTCTGGGGCGAAGGTGACGACGACCTGCTCTGGGGCGAAAACGGCGACGACGTTCTCTATACTGGAGAGGGATTGGATCACGTCTGCGCCGGAAACGACGACGACACGATTTGGGCCAACTGGGACGGGGATCTCTGCGATGGGGGCAGCGGCAACAACTCGGTCAACGGCTGCGCTGGAGGCTTGACTGAGGACGAATGCAGCGCAGCAGCTTTCGAAGCTTGGTAGCCGGGTCCAGAACGGAAGGAAATGCCTCGACAGTGGACACTGAAGCAAGCATTGTACGCTGCCAGTGGTCCTGTGCGGGATTGAAGACACTGGGCTTCGGCACACGGGATGACAGAGACTGAGGTTCGATACAAATGAAGGTCCGCAAGTTGAGAGCTGGCGAAATCATTGCACAACGCTATCGCATCGACAATGCCATTGCCAGAGGTGGCTTCGCCGCGGTCTGGGGTGCTTGGGATCTGAAACTCGACAGCCCCGTGGCTCTCAAGGTCCTGCGCTGCGACGCCGACCAGTTCGACAGCGCTGCACGCAAACGCTTCGTCCAGGAATCGGCGCTCATGCAGGAGCTCGATCATCCCAACATCGTGCGCACCTATGACTGCGGCGAGGACGAAGACGGCCTGCTCTT
The DNA here is from genome assembly GCA_034002465.1 of Myxococcota bacterium. Taxonomy (GTDB): domain Bacteria; phylum Myxococcota_A; class Bradymonadia; order UBA4248; family JAVFAO01; genus JAVFAO01. Next base: position 11,509 of record JAVFAO010000075.1, on the reverse strand, counting down.
CATCGTCATGGAGAAGCTCGAAGGACACACCCTCACCGCGCGCTTGCAGCACCGAAACCCACCAGGGACCATCCGCCATGTCCTCGAGCAGATGCTCGAGGCCTTGGGCTACGCACACCAACGGGGCCTCATCCATCGCGACCTGAAACCGTCCAATGTCTTTCTCTGCGCCGCCCCCGACGATCCTCGCCCCACCGTCAAGCTGCTCGACTTTGGCTTTGCCAAATTGCTCGACAGCGAGGTCGGTGTTCGCCTCACCCTCGTCGGAGAAAGGGTCGGAACCCCAGGCTACATGGCCCCAGAGCAACTCAACGACGGCGCAGCCAACCCCAAAGTCGACCTCTACGTGGTGGGCGTCTTGGGCTACGAAATGCTCACTGGAGAACAGGCTTTCAAGGGAGAGGGCATACAGCGCGCCATGGCTCAGATGAAGGGAAACCCCAAGAGCCCAGAACCCGAGCTAGCCAAACTCCCCATCTACGGCGTCATTTCCAAGCTCCTGGAATACAATCCCAAGCACCGCTATGCCAGCGCAGCTGACGCCCTCTACGAGCTCGGCCAAGGGCTCGGAGCACGCTCCGACAAATGGAGCCTCAAGCGCCTTTTCGGGCGCTGACCCAGGTCTCGACCACACCGCTGAAGACCGATAAGAATCACAACCTTACGACTCGAGCAGCGGCCTGCTCCAGCAGCCCCGATACTGCCAAACCGGAGGAATCAGGCCAAGCTCCCAATGGACAAGAAGCGCGCTGCAGGCATGGACGTCAGGGCGCTTCTCGGACTAGACTGCGCTGCCTCATGAGGAGGCTTGTCCTCGCAGACGGAGATCAGGATGAGAGATATCACCTTGACAGGCTCCTTCGTGGCCATCGTCACCCCTTTCCGCCAACACGAACTCGACCTGCCCGCGCTGCGCCAGCTCGTCGAACGCCTCATCGACGCCGGAACGGACGGCCTCGTGCCCTGCGGCACGACCGGTGAGAGCGTTACGCTCAGCGAAACAGAACGGGAGCTCGTGGTGCGTACCGTGCTCGAGGTCAACCGAGGACGAGTCCCAGTCATCGTCGGAACGGGCAGCAATGACACGCAGCGCAGCATCGAAGCCACGCGGCGCGCCAAAGAGCTCGGCGCAGACGCCGCCCTCGTGGTCACCCCGTACTACAACAAGCCCAACCAGGAAGGCATCTTCCGCCACTTCGAGGCCATCGCCGCCGCCGTCGATTTCCCCCTCGTGGCCTACAACGTCCCCGGCCGCACCTGCTGCCGAATCGAGCTCTCCACCCTGGCCCGACTCGACACCATCCCCAACGTCATCGCCACCAAAGACGCCACGGGCGAGCTCGCCTTCGCCTCGGAAACCTTGATGAAAGCGCCTGGACTGCGGCTGCTCTCGGGTGACGACGCCACCTCTTTCCCCTTCATGATGCTCGGTGGACATGGCGTCATCTCTGTGGTCGCCAACGTCGCCCCCAAGATGATGGCCGATATGTGCCGCGCCTGCCGCGAAGGTGAGCTCGAAACGGCAAGGCGTCTCCACTTCGCTCTCATGCCCCTGTCCAAGGGGCTCTTCTGCGACACCAACCCGATTCCAGTCAAGGCTCTGCTTCACCTCCAGGGGCTCATCGCCAACGAGCTCAGGCTTCCTCTGCTGCCCATGAGCGGCGCAGCGCTCGAACGCTTTGCGGCAGAGCTCGGACCACTGAGTCAATGGTCCTGAGCCCGTCGGCAGCGGGTGAGAAAGCGACACGCTGTGAGGCAAGCTTCAAAGCTGCCCAGCGCGCAACTCCTCTGAGCGAAGAGGACGGAAAACGCTCGAGAACAGCAGGCAATCCCTGCGCTCAATGTGAGGCTCCATGATTCGCATCGCTATCCACGGCGCGGCCGGCCGAATGGGCCAGGGTATCGCCAACGCTTGCTTGCAGTCCCCTGACCTGAGCGTGCATGCCATGCTCGAACACGCCGCGCACCCCTGCATCGGCACTGCACTGCCCGGCTTGCCGAGCTACAGCGCGCGCCTCGACGACGCCCTCGGCGCCGACCTCATCGTCGACTTCTCTCACCCCTCGGCGATTTCACCCCTGCTCGACTTCTGCGCCAAGCAGAGACTTCGCTTGCTGAGCGGTACCACCGGCATCGACGAGAGCATCCACCGACGCTTCGCAGAAGCCGCGGAACAATGTGCGTTGCTCTGGGCCGCGAACACCAGCGTCGGGGTGAACGTGCTGATGAAGCTCGTCGCCGAAGCCGCCGAGGCCCTCGGTCAAGGCTGGGATACCGAGCTGCTCGAGCTCCACCACCGCCACAAACGCGACGCTCCCAGCGGCACGGCCCTCGTCTTGGCACAGCTCGCCAAGGGTAACTCCACCAAACAGCTCGTCTTTTCTCGACAAGGAAAGGAGTGCAAGCGCGCTGACGACGACATTGCTGTGCTCGCCTTGCGCGGCGGAGACGTCGTCGGAGAGCATACCGTATTCTTCCTCTCCGAGGGCGAACGCCTCGAGCTGAGTCACCGCGCGAGCCACCGCGGCGTGCTGATTGATGGCGCCATCAGAGCAGCACGCTGGCTGGCCAACAAAGACCCAGGACTGTATACAATGCGCGACGTCCTCTTTCCCGCCGCGGAGTCACGATGAGCGACCACTCACCCTCCTCCTCCCAGCTCCTCCATGTCGAGCTCGCCCGTGACGACGAGCTAGAGTCAAGGGTCATGATGATGGTGCTGCGCGCCGGAGCAAGCTCCATCGCAGAGGCCGAGCTCGAGCCCGAGGCCTATGGCAAGCCTGCTGGGCTTCGGCTGAGCACCTCGCTAGACGACGAGCCTCAGGCCTTGCCCGCCCTGCTGCAGGAGCTCAACGCCATCGAGGGGGTCCACGCCTATCTGGAAACCCTCGTCGACGACGCCTGGAAACACCAGTGGCGCGACTTTCACCAGGCTCGGCGCATCTCGCCCAGGCTCGCGATCAGACCGCCTTGGCGTGAATATGTGACCGAAGCCCACGAACTCGTGCTCGTCATCGAACCCGGCATGGCCTTTGGTACCGGAGGCCACGAGACCACACGACTCTGCCTGATGGCCCTCGACGACTACCTCGCGCAGCATCCGACCACGAGCGCCATGCTCGATGTGGGTTGTGGCTCGGGTGTGCTCGCCATCGCCGCAGCCAAGCTGGGGGTGAACGACTGTGTGGGCATCGACAACGACCCAGACGCCATCACGGTCAGCCGGGAAAACGCCGAGGCCAACGGGGTCGAGGCTGTGTTCTCGGAGCAAAGCCTCGACGCGCTCGCTCGCTGCTTTCCACTGGTCATCGCCAACATCATCTCTTCAGTGCTGCGCGCCATGCGCGACGAGCTCATCGCGAGCGTCTGCCCTGGCGGTCGTCTCGTCCTCAGCGGTCTGCTCTGCACCGAGAAGCAGATGATGCTCGACACCTTCCTCGAATCCGGCGCGCTCACCCTGGCCTGCGCGCGGGAAGAGGAACAGTGGCTCTGCCTCGAGTTCGAGCGCATCGCTGATTGAGCCGAAAACCTGGGGGACCAGGCCAAGTGCCCAATGGACAAGAACCATGGATCGTCCCTTCTTCGTCGACCCAGAGCTGCTCGAGATTCCCGAAGGCGTCTTCGTGCCTTTACCTGCGAAGCTTCATCGACACGTGGTGCGGGTGCTGCGCGCGGCCAACCACAGCATCCTCCTGCTCGCCAGTCGAGATGGCCGCACGCGCTACGTCCGCCTCGAGCAACGCGGCGAGCGCTGGGGGATGCTCGCGCTCACGGCGAACGAAGAGCTGCCTAACGCAGCAGGCGCAGCAGCTTGCTGCGAAGCCCTTTCCGAATCATCCATGGCCGATTCTGACGCTGCGCGCGTTGATAGCGCCCAATGCACAGCCAACGTTCAGTCCCCTCGTCTCGCAAGCGAGGAGGCTCGGGTGGCGTTGGTCTTTCCGCTGCTCCCCAGCCAGCGCCTGGATTGGGTGCTCGAGAAGGCGGTGGAACTTGGCGCGAATGAGCTGCACCTCTATCTTTCGGAGCGCTCGCCCATCCGCTGGGACAACACCAAGGCGAACAGCAAGTTGGGGGAACAGGCCAAACGCCCAATCGACAAAAAGCTGCAACGCTGGGAGCGGCAGCTCCTCGCTGCGGCGCACCAGAGCGGCAACCTCGCCCCTCCCACCCTCTTCGGACCACAACCCCTGGAAGCTGCATTGCGCGTCTTGGGCCAAGAGTGGACCAAAGTCGCCGCAGTACCCAATGCAAGAGCAACGCTGCCCTCAGTTCGGCTCAGCTCGGCCATCGCCCTCATCAGTGGAGCCGAGGCTGGCTTCTCAGCGGACGAGTTGCGGCTGCTCGATCGCTCCGATGTACATCGCATCAACCTTGGGGCCCGCATTCTCCGCGCGGAGACCGCACCTATCGCGATGCTCTCGGCCATTCGTTTGGGCTACGCCCCCGAAGCCTGATTCACGAACCGCTGCTGTCCGTCCAGCCGCTGCCGCGGGCATGTCGCTGCTCATCACTGGGAATAGATCGGCAGCGAGCGAGTTGAAAATGGGGTCCAGCGGAATAATCCGCGGATTTTACCTCCACTGCATTTTTTCATCTTGACTTCATCTTCGACCACTCTAGGCTATGAATAGGGTCGGGTGCCACGCTCTCGATCCACCAGTCGAACCTGGTCATGTCTGGACACAGCAGCAGTGAGGCAAGCAGTGACTGCCCAACTCGAGCGCACCATCCCATCCTTTGACGACGCCTACGTTCTTGATAGCGTGCTTGGTCAAAGTGGCCAGGTCGCACGCTGTAAGATGTGGTCTCAGCAGCAGCGGCGTTGGGTTGTGGCCCGCTACCTTTGTGGCCCTGCGGCGCTCGACGAGCAGGCTCAAGAAGAATTCTTGGCCGACTATGAACACGTCGAGGGTCTGACCCATCCGGTGCTGCTGCAGGTGCTGAAGGTTGAAAGGGTTGACTCGGTGGTGATTGGCATCGAGGAGTTCGTGGAGGGAACCCGCTTCGATCGTTGGCTCGACGCCAACACCTCGATGGAGCTGAGCGAGCGGATGCGCATCGCCATCCAGCTCGTGCGCGCAGTGTGTTGTCTGCATGAGCACGACCACCTTCATTTGGGTCTCAGCGAACACGCTTTCGTGGTCCAGGCTGACAGAAGTCTTCGCCTGGTTGATTTTGGCCGACACGCCTTCATTCATGAGGAGCGGCACTCGAGCTTGAGCGAAGAGGAGCGTCGCAACGCTTCGCCTGAGGAGCTCGCAGGACAGCTTCCATCGATGCAGTCCGACGTTTTCCAGGTCGGCGCGTTGCTCTTTTTGCTCTTGTCGGGCCGTCGTGCGCGCCTTTCGCCTGCAGCGCCCATCCCTAGCCTGGTCGAACTGGAGCCTAGCCTACCGATGGGACTCGGCCAGCTCGTCGATCGCTGTCTGTCCGACAATCCCGAGCATCGCCCCAGTTCTGTCGCATCGTTGCTCAAAGGCCTGCAAGAGCAGTTCCTTCAACTGCGTACGCTCAAGCAAACCCGCAGCTCTGGCAGTTTTGCTGCCGTGCGCTCGCCCGCACGCGGCGTTCCTCGACTGAGCTAGCTCACAGGCTCCTCAGCAACAGCTCTAACTCAAAGGGATTCCAAGGGAATCGCCCCTAGGCGAGGTCTTGGGCAGAGCCCCAACACCAGCTCAGTCACTGGGAAATGCGCCGAGGCGCGGCTCGCGCACCAAGCTCGCCGCCGCCCATCTGTGTTCTGCCCTCTGCGCTCGAGCGCATCGACTGCTCAACGAGCGCTACAAGAAAAGCCGAGCAAGAACTCGGTTGAGCTCCGGCAAGGCCCCGCCAACCCTGAGACGACCATCGAGCAGACAGGTGACTGGCTTCGTCGTGCCGTTCAGCATCGCCGACCACACCTCTGAGCGGGCACACAGACTCGAATCCTCGCCCTGCAGCTTTAGCTCTGACTCTGATCCCATAATAATCGAATACGAAGCCCGAGCCTCCCCCAAGCGCTTCAGCAGCTCTTCACGAAGCTTGTTCACGTCCTGCGAGGTGTTCTCGCTCGGCGCGTGAGCGTCAATGGTTGCACCTGACACAGCAGTCCTCCTCAATGGTTATCTGTCGAAGCGCGCCCTGTCTGCGCTTGATGCTCACCTGCAGGAGCCACAGCGCGACGAGCAGCCTCCTGGATTGCTCCATTCTCGCTCACCCTTGCTTGCCTGACTTGCGGCGTCACCACTGCTCTCGAGCTGTTCCCAACATCATCAGGGTATTCTTCAGGCAGCTCTCGTCGTGGCGCTCTGCGGACCACGAAAGTATCGCTCAGCACATCGTGGAGTGAGCGCCGCGAGACGCTGACAAAAGCCCAAGCCCAACCCAAGCCGAGCAGAAACACTGAGAGTGCGTATCCAACGACACGCAACAGCAAGCGCAAAGGATCGATGGGGGCAGCAGCGGGCCCCAGTACCCTTAGCCCCATCAATCGCTTGCCGGGAGAGCTCTGCAGCAATGCGAGGAAGAGTGCTTGATACAACACACACAGCAGGCCCAAAGCCCAGATGGGACTCAGAAAGGCGAGCGGGTCTTCGCGATAGGTGTCTGCCCAGTGCTCGGGCAAAAAGGCCAGGGAATCTGGATTCAACACGCGAAACTGCAAGTGCTCTGTATACACCAGGGCGAAGGCCACCAAGACCGGGACAACACAGTCCACCAGCCCGGCAAGGAGGCGCCGCGAGCTCGAAGCCATGCTCAACACCACCCTTGGCCGCAAGGCTTTGGTCCCCTGCTTCACACTATCCCTCATCCCCGCTGACACGGAGCCTCCCCCCGCTCAGGCACGGCCCCGAAGCCTAGCACAGCGCTCAGAAGCCGTCGTCATCACCAGGACGCTTCGGGTCAGTGCCAGGTTCCTCGCGCTGTGAGTCCGCTGCGGTGTCGCCAAGCAGGCGCAACACCTTCTCCGCGTCGTCCACTGACCCTGTCGTGGGCTGAGTTGAAGATGCCCCATCGGTGGTGGGAATGGGGGAAGCAGCGAGGGGCTGACGCACGAGCGAAAGGGCATACGCCCCCGTGCAGCTCGCCTCTCCGCGTGCGCTCACGAAAACGTAGTACCGCCCAGCAGGAAGATCTGCGACCAAGCGCTCACCTTCGGAGTAACCCATCCGGTCTGCCACCGAAATGGATGCGCCGCCAGAATCCTTCAGCTCCATCGCAAGGTTCGCCATGTATCCATCCGAGAGACGGAGCTCGACTCGCTGCATCTCCGTGTCGGCAACACTGACCTCGAAGCTGAACACATCGACATCCTCGGCAGGGAAAATCTGCCCCTTCGCCTCCGCTTCGGCAGGGATGGCCGTTGCGCGCTCGAGCTCGCCATTCGGCTCGCTCTCCATGTATTCGAAAGACTGGAGTAGCGTCACCAACTCATAGTTCATCTCCTGGAGGCTCTGGGTCTCCGGCAGAGCGCTCACCTTGATTTCGAATGCACCCTCCCCTACAGGGTAATTACAGATAATTAAAGGAGAACCTGGCTTCGATGGAGAATTCTGCGCCAAGACCTGAGCGTTGGCATCCAGCAGTTCGAGCCGCATCCCTGATTCCGTCGCAGCCATGGCCCGTATACTAAGATACTGCGAACCGGCTGCTACCGGCACCGGCAAGAGAAAGCGGTCGACATCACTGACCGCGCTCAAGCTCGCTTTCAAGCTGCCAGCACCCGGGAGCTGCTGAGGGATCTGATCATTGGGCTCCATCTCGCCGTTGTCACTCTGTACGGAAGGACTCAGCTCCAGACGATACGCAGGAACGCCACGAGCCGCCCCCAATCCCTCGACCCACAACAGATAGCCCTCCGCAGTGCCACGCAATCGCCGAAAGCTCTGCGTCGCTCCGGGCTCGACACGGACCTGCCACAGCACGGAGGAAGCGTGCTCGAGGCGCACCGAGAGCGCCAGGTCCACTGGCGCCGTACAGCTCAGATCGAAACTGGGCAGCTCCGTGCGCACGCTGAAGACATCTACGTCACCCGCGCGATTGACGAACGCACTCAGCGCAGCCGGTGCCGTCAGCAGCATCGGTGCCTGTGCCTGATCGTTGGGCTCGAGCTCGAGCCCCTCGACCGACCCCAGTGGCGTCAACGTGAGCTCGTAGGGCACACTATCCTCTCCTCGACAGCCCACCTCGAGCAGCAACCCCTCGATTGGCACTGTCAAATTCGGGATGCTTTCTGCCTCACCCGGGAGGCCATCGTCGAGCTCGATGCGAGAGCGACCATCAGCGCTGCTGGCCGTCAAATAGAGATCTCGCTCGACCCGCGGGAGCACTGTCAGGCTCAAGACCTGAGGTCCCGCACCGGGCTTGAGCAACCAAAAGTCACGATCGGCAGACCCTCCTGTCAGCTCTGCCTGCAGTACACTCATCGCAGCCGAGAGCTGCAGCTCGGTGGCCTGGGTCGCTTCATCGTTGGGCTCTCGCTCAACGGCACTCTCGATCAGCTCGGCCTGATCCGGCGCTTGCGGAGCCATGTTCCGCAATGCGTCAGCGCTGGTCTGCGGAGGCTCGCTAGGCTCACAGCCCAACAGGCAAGCCAACAATAGCCCACCCCCCCAGGGAAGCCAGCGCCCGAACGCGAAAGACCTGTACCCGTCCAGATTGCTGTCCATCATCGACAAATCCCTCTGCTCGATTGGACGAAGCTCAGCAGCTCCTGCACCAGAGGCTGCTCGCCGAGCTCTTGGGTAACTCGTCGCATGGCCTCCGCCAATGGCCTATCATCGCGGAATAGCCATCGATATGCCAGCTCCAATCCTCTCAACGCGTCTCCATCGATGCCGACACGTCGCAGCCCAACCTTGTTGAGCCCGCACATGCGCGCCCGATCGCCAGCAGCCCGACAAAAGGGAGGTAGATCACGCTCGAGCATGGCGCCTCCAGCAAGAAAGGCCACTCGCCCAATCCGGACATGCTGCTGCACCGCCGCTCCACCGCCGATGACCACGTCGTCTCCCACAGCCACGTGCCCTGCGAGCATGACCCTGTTCGCCACACTCACCCGCTCGCCCAGCACGCAATCATGCGCCACATGCGAGCCCACCATCAACAGGCAATCGTTGCCCAGCGTGGTCGGGCGCAAGCCCGTGGAAGCGTGAATACTCACCTGCTCTCGAATCGAACAGCGCTCCCCAAGCTGCACCCCTGCGCAGCGCTCTCCGCTCGTCTCCCGCACCTGTGCGGGCAGCCCCACGCTGGCAAACGGCGCGATGTAGCTGCCATCACCAATCCGCGCCGGGCCTTCGAGCACCACGTGAGAGGCCACACGAACATGTCGCCCCAAGGAGACTGCATCCCCAATTACTGAGAACGCTCCAATCTGGGCACCAAGCTCGAGTGTCGCCGTTCGCTCGATCATCGCCCAGGGGTGCACACGCAGCTCCATGCTGCCCTTCTCAGTCATGTCGTTCTTTTTGCTGATCGGGCGCTTGGCCGGTTTCTCCAAGTTCTTGTCGATTGGGCGCTTGGCCAGTTCCCCCAAGTTGATTGCATTCGTTCGCTCTCGCGAGACCCTCGCAGCGCTGCGCAGGCGCATCGGATGCGCCCGCGACAGACACTGACTCGTGCCTCACTTCGCTCACTTCTTGTCCATTGGGCGCTTGGCCTGTTTCTCCAACTTGTTCTGCGCTCACCTGGAGCAGCAACGAAGCCCCCTGGTGTGCGTCGCTCGGACCCCCATTATGGGCTTGCAGTTCGGGTGCAGAAGCCATGGGAGCCTGCACGGCAGCGGCCTCGAGCCGAGCCACCGCGACCCTGAGCGATTCGAGCTCGCGATGCAGCACATCGAGCTGCGGCAAACGAACGCTCATCCTGCGCCAACTGCCCACATCGAAAGCTGGTGAACCGGCGAGCCGCGCGCCTGGATGGGTTGAATGGGCTAATCCAGACTGGGCAGCGAGCTGAGTACCTGCGCCGAGATGAAGACCCGGCGCCACGCCAACCTGCCCGGCAAGAATGCAGCCTGCACCCACGCGCACGCGACCAGCAAGGCCAACCTGGGCCAACAGCACGCAGCCTGGCTCCAGCACGACGTTGTGGGCGATGTGGACGAGGTTGTCGATCCGGCATCCCGAGCCGATGCGCGTAGGCTCCAGACTGCCAGCATCGACACAACAGAGCGCGCCAAACTCAACGTCGTCGCCAATGAGGACGCCCCCAATGTGCTCGACTCGCCTGAGCGTGGTCTGGCCGCTCGGCTGCCGATAGCCGAAGCCCTGATCAGCAATGACACAGCCGGGACCGAGGCGGACCTCATCACCCAGGAGCGTCCCGGGGCCGAGGTAGACCTGCGCCTCGACTCGGCAGCGCGCCCCCATCTGGACACCTTCTTCGACCACTACGTTCGGGCCCAGGCAGCAACCGTCACCGATGACCACTCTCGGCCCCAGCACCACGCCTGGAGCGATGTCGACGTCGTGTCCAATACTGACGCTGGGATCGAGCCACGCGTGTGCTGACACGCCAGGCCAACGTCGCTGCGACCAGGCACGAAAACGCTCCGCGAGGTCCTGCCAAAGCTGCGTCGGGTTGGGGTGCAGCCACTGCAAACAGCGCAGCCCTACGTCTCGCTTGGAAAGCACCAGCGCCGTGCCCCCGAAGCGCCCGTCTCTGGGGCGATAGCGCTGCTCGATCAGGAAAGCCAAGGAGCCCGGCCCAGCCGCCTCGATCGACGAGAGTCGCTCGATGCGGACACCGTCAATATCGGCATCGACCTCGCCACCGTGTTCGGCGAGCAGTTCACTCAGCAGGAACGGCGGTTCGGCGCGCTGCCTTTGGCTCGCTTGATACACGCGCCCTCCCCCTCCGCTCGCTTTCGATTGCATTCGCTCGCTCCCGCGAGCCCCTCGCAGCGCTGCTCCTGCGCATCGGATGCGCACGCGACAGACGCTGACTCGTGCCTCTCTCCGCTCGCTTTCGATTGCTTTCAGCACCCGAGCTCTACGACGAGGCGCCAGGCTGCTCTACTTTTTGGCGGCCTTGTAGCGCTTGATGAGCTCATCGGTGAAGTCGAACTGTGCGTCGAAGTAGAGCACTGCGCCCTCATTGCGCTCAATCAAGAGCTGCAGCCCGTTGTCCTGAGCAATGCTGACGGAGATCTCTTGCATCTTGCGCTGCACCTCTCCCAGGACCTCTGCGCTCTTCTGCGCAAACTCCTGCTCGAACTGCACCAGCGTCGTGCGGTACTCATAGGTTTTCTGCTGATAGTCGACCAGCTTCTCCTTGAGCTTCTCCTTGGAGAGAAGCGAGCCCTGCTCTTCGAGCTCGGCTTCCAAGCCGACGATCGCCTTCTCGAGTTCGTCGAGCTTCTTCTGTCGTTTGTCCTTGTCTTCCTTGAGTCGTTTGAGCGCACCGTCGCTCTCGGTGTCAGCGATCGCGCGTTTGAAGTCGACGATCCCTACCTTCAGCTCCGCCGCGATGGCGTGACTACCAATGCCCAGCAGAAAAAGCGTGACCAGCGTCCCGACGAAAG
>JAVFAO010000074.1:0-22333 GCA_034002465.1 Myxococcota bacterium | reverse complement strand
GGGACATCTCTTCACCTCCTGCTGCCGCGAGCACCCCTGAGCCCATTCCTCCTGCCGCGGCGATCATCAATCCGCGTCGGCGTAGTCGAGCTGAGAGCGGAGCCCTCAGCTACGACGATTTCCTCAAGGTGTTGGAGGGAAACGCGAGCCGCGATGAGCTCTACCGCGCCTTCTCCCGTTTCTGTCTGAGCCTTGCGCGGCGTTGTGCCGTCTTTGCAGTGCTCGACGAGCGCTTGCGTTGCCTGGTGTTGGATGGGCCCAGCGGCGTCGACGCCAAGGATCTGGTCATCTCTGTTCGTGCCCAGAGCGATCTGGCCGAGGTCTGTCGGGGGCACTCCTACTACCAGGGGCCCAGCGTCGATACCGAGCTTGGTAGCTTTTATGAGCGGATCGGTGTGACTGCTCCCGCCGAGGTGGTGGCAGTCCCCATCAAGTTCAGTGAGCGAGTGGGGGCTGTGGGGGTTCTCGACAACCTCGACGCCGCCCTCCACACCGAGCTCAATCAGCTCTTCAAAGCGGTTTACAAACTGGGCGAGGCGCTGGAGAAACTGATTCGGGAACGTCAGGAACATGGTTTTCGAGAGCTCTTCAGTGGCTCACCCCGTAACCGGCAGCGTGAAAGTGGGCACCGCCACGAGGCGAAGAGTCCGTCCCCGGTGCTTGGGCAGGCTCTGAGCCCGAAGGAGATGCTCGCCGAGCTCGAACCAGAGAGCATCGAGCGAAGCGAGTCGGCTCGCCAGGGTGTGGCGGATGAGGAGCTGCTTGATGGCGAGGTTCTCGAGCTTGAGCCAGAACCTCTCGAGCTCGAAGCGCAGGATGCCGAGGAGCGCCTTACCGAGCTCGAGCTGCTCGAGATGGATGAAGACCAAGTCGAGGCAGCCAAAGCCTTTTTGCAAGCTCCACCACAAACCCTCGCCGAGATCGATGTCGTCGCGGTTGAATCTGAGCCTGGGTTTCGGCTCGCCCCCAAGACTTTGGCGGAGGTGGACATCATCGCAGTCGACGCCGAGCCGGGCTTTCGAGCTGCTCCCAAGACCTTGGCGGAGGTGGACATCATCGCTGTGGACGCCGACTTCGAGGAGCAGGCCAAGGGCGGCTTCGCAAGCGTGCCCCATGCGCCGGCCTTCACCGCCCCAGAGCAGCTCGACTTTATTGACAGCGAACTGGAGATACTCTCTCACGATGACGACGAACTCGACGCGGTCGAGCTCGAGCCCCTGCCGCTAGAAGCAGAACCAGAGGAGATCGACGAGCTCGAACATCCCGAAAGCGATCTCGATTTCTGGGTGGTCAAGCTCGACTCGCACGATGCCGAGGTCGCTGCCAAGGCCCATCGTTTGCTTTCTCGCTCGGCCCCAGAGCATCTGGAGGCCCTGTTGAAGCGCTTTCCTGGGCGTCTGCGCCTGGATCGATTCCACTTCGACAAAGAGATGCCCGTCGCCATTCAGCACAGTCGCCTGCTGGGTTGTCTGGTGTTGCATGGGCTCGACGCAGTGTCCGCGCTGCTCTCGCTGCTCGAAGGGCCAAGTGTCGAGGAACGCTTCTACGCCCTGTTGGTGCTCGGTGAAATTCGTGTGGAAGGTCTGCCGCGCCGGATTTGGCGTCGCATCTACGACAAAGATGCACAGATTCGCAGGCACTGCGCCCAGATCCTGCGAACGAGGGTGCGCGACGCGAGCTGGCCCGAGGTTCTGGAGCTCATCATCGATGGCGCGCAGCAGGCCGACGATCGCCATGCAGAGCTCTCTCTCAACGCGCTCGCCATCGTTCGAGATTTCAAGGCGATGGGCGCCATCATCCCCCTCGTCGAGCACGGCAATCGCCGAGTTGCCGAGGCGGCGCTTCAGGCCGCCATGGGCACTGCGTTGACCGACCTTGGGGCTTCGGCCAAACGCTGGGAGCGGTGGCTCGACGAGAACCGCAACAGCAACCGGATGCAGCTCATCGCCGAAGCGATGGTGCACAAGGAACGACACATTCGCGCATTGGCTGCCGAGGAGATTGCGGAAATCCCAGGCATCATGCTGAACTATCACCCTGATGCGCACCGACGCGAGCAGGCCAAGGCTCGAGAGGTCTTTCTCGAGTGGAACAGCAACCACGATGGAGGCTTCCGCTCCCACCTCGGCTCGGGTCTGGGGCGAACCCTGCGAGGCGGCCGAGAGCGCGAATAGCAGCTCGCCGAGGTGAGCCATGGCCATCGAAAGTGAGAGAACGAGCTCCTCGAGTGTTGCTCGAGAGCGCGCGTTCGAGCAGCAGGTTTCAGCCTTCTTAGAATACCTTCGGGTTGAGCGTGGATACTCTCCGCTCACTGTTCAGGCATACGCATCTGACCTCGATGGCTTGCGGGCCTTCATCGAGGAGAGCGGGGCGAGGGTATCGTCGGCTTCGCAGCTGAGCCTGAGCTTATTGCGACGCTGGCTGGCGCGCTTGGCCAGCGGTGAGGAGTGTGTAGAGCGGGCCGATGGCGCTGCACGTCGGGCCTCGACGCTGTCGCGAAAGCTCTCGACGGTCAGGAGCTTCTCCCGTTTCCTCGTGCGTCGGGGGGAGCTGGAGCGTGCTGCGGCAGAGCTCGTCGACCGTCCGCGCCAGCGTTCACATCAGCGGCCATTCTTGAGCGTCGACGAGGCCTACGCGCTGCTTGACGACAAGCAACCTGCGACGCCGCTTGGCTTGCGGGACCAGGCGCTCTTCGAGCTGTTGTATGGTTCGGGTCTGCGCATCAGCGAGGCGATGTCACTCGACCTCGAAGCGCTCGACCTGGACCGTGCTTGGGTGCGGGTTCGAGGAAAGGGTGACAAGGAGCGAGACGTGCCGATGGGCAGCGTCTGTGTGGCTGCGTTGCGCCGCTATCTGCAGGGAGGGCGTGCACAGCTCTGCGCGCCAGATGGGAGCCAGGATAGCAAGGCGCTCTTCCTCAATGCGCAGGGCACTCGGCTCAGTGATCGCGCGGCCAGGACCCTGCTCAAAAAGGCGCAGCTGAGGGCGGGGCTCGAAGGTGATGTGAGCCCGCATGGTCTGCGCCACTCTTTCGCGAGCCACCTCCTGGATTCGGGGGCAGAGCTGCGCGCCATCCAGGAAATGATGGGGCATGCGCGACTGAGCACCACCGAGCGCTATACCCATGCTCAGCTTGGACAGCTGGTGCGGGTCTACGACGCTGCGCACCCCCGCGCCAAGCTCGAGGCCGCCCCCGATTTGCAGTCGAATGTGGACGAAGGGTAGGCATCCCCAGGCGCCCTCGACGGCTCGTCGACACAGCGCGTCCAGATCGTCCAGATCGTCTTGACAATGCCCCAGCGCTACGAATAGGGGTGGAGTGCCGAGCGCAGTGATGGCATACGCGCTTGGGTTCGCGTGTCGACCCTTGGTGCCGAGCGCCGCCGCGCCCTGGTGGAGTTGTTGTTGGCGGGATAGCTGGTTTCCCTTTGTTGTCGAGCATTTCCCGCCAGAGTCAGAGCAAACTTGTCGAAGGACTGAAGCAGAGGAGAACGCTCGTGAACAAAATTTTGTTGCTTGGTGCAGGCTTGGTCAGTCGCCCCATGGTGACCTATCTCTCTGACGTGCCAGAGTTCCAGTTGACCATCGCGACCCGAACGGTGAGCAAGGCCGAGGCGATGGCGCAAGGCCGAGCCAATGTCCACTGCCTTGCGCTCGATGTCAGCGATGAGAATGCACTCAGTGAGCAGGTGGCAGCCCACGACGTGGTCATCTCGCTCCTGCCCTGGACGCTGCATCTCAAGGTCGCCAAGCTTTGCCTCGAGCACGGCAAGCACATGGTCACGACCTCCTACATCAGCGACGCCATGCGCGAGCTCGACGCCCCAGTTCGCGCCAAGAAGCTGCTCTTCCTCAACGAAATCGGCGTCGACCCAGGTATCGATCACATGTCGGCGATGCAGATCATCCACGAGGTTCAGGCCAAGGGTGGCAAGGTCACCGCATTCTACTCCTTCTGCGGCGGACTCCCGGCACCCGACGCCAACGACAACCCCTTCGGCTACAAATTCTCCTGGAGCCCCCGCGGCGTGGTGCTCGCCGGGCGCAACACCGCGACCTGGTTGGAAACGGGCGAGGTGGTCTCCACGCCGGGGCCCGAGCTCTTCGCTGCGCCCAAGCTCTGGCCCGTCGATGGGCTGGGCGAGTTCGAGGTCTACCCCAACCGAAACTCCGTGCCCTACCGCGAGGTCTACGGCCTGCAAGGCATCAAGACCCTGATGCGCGGCACCTTCCGCAACATTGGCTGGTGCCCCACACTCAAGCGCATCGCCGATCTCGGCCTGCTCGACGACACCGAGCGCCCAGAGCTCAACGAGATGAGCTATGCCCAGATGACCGCGCGGCTCGTCAACGGCAATGCCGCAACGGTCCGCGAAGACACCGCCCGCTTCCTGTCCTTGGCCCCTGATGACGCCATCATCGAGCGACTCGCCTGGCTCGGCCTCTTCGATGAGCTCGAGCTCAAGCTGCGCACTCCCTCCTACCTCGATGCCCTCAGCGACATCATGCAGCAAAAGATGACCCTGCAAGCTGGCGAGCGCGATCTCGTGCTGATGCAGCATCGCTTTGATGTTGAATACGAAGATGGAAGCAAAGAGCGTATCTTTGCAACCATGGATGAATACGGAATCCCGGACGGCGACACCGCCATGGCCCGCACCGTCAGCCTGCCGGCGGCTATCGCCACCCGGCTCTTGCTGCAAGGCAAGCTCGACCAGACCGGCGTCGTCATCCCCAACATGCCCGCCATCTACGAGCCCGTCATGGCCGAGCTCGGAGAGATGGGCATCGCGCTGCGCGAAACCCGCCAGCCCCTTTGAGTAGACGGGGTTTTTGGGTGTTCAGTAGCTTCGTGGGGCTCTGCCCCACGCCCAGCCATAGGGCTGTGCCCTTTGGAATCCCTTTGATTTCTGATTGCTGCTGGCGTGCGCAATCCCGAGTGAAAACGTCGCTCGCTTTGGCGTGATTGCGCCATCCTTTCGAGGCGTGTCTTCTCTCTGTTCTCAGAAAGTGCCGGGAGATTCTCGCTTCGCAGCAATCAGGAAAGGAGACATGATGAAGAAAGCAGTTGTACTCGGCGGCGGTATGATCGGTCGCGTCGTCGCTCAAGACCTCGCCCAGTTCGGAGAAAGCTTCTCCGTCACTGTCTTTGACCGCAGTCCCAAGGCCGTACAGGAAGTCGGTGCCATCTCCGGCGTGCGCGCAGAGCAGGCCGACCTCAGTCAGCAAAGCGAGCTGCGGCGCGCCATCCAAGACGCCGACGTGGTCGTCGGTACCTTGGCAAGTCACCTCGCTTACGCCGCCCTGCGCACCATCATCGAGGCGGGAAAACCCTGCGTCGATGTGGCCTTCATGGCCGAAGATGCCACCGAGCTCGATGCCATGGCCCGCGAACGCGGCCTCAGCGTGGTCGTAGACTGCGGCGTCGCGCCTGGCGTCAGCAACGCACTCTGCGGCTACGAGCTCGGCCGCTTCGAGAGACTCGATGCGCTGCGCATCCTCGTCGGCGGCCTCCCCCTGCTGCGCCGTTGGCCCTACGAGTATAAGGCCCCATTTGCACCGGCCGATGTTCTTGAAGAATACACTCGCCCGGCCCGTTACGTCCAGAATGGGAAGGTGGTCGTCAGAGAGGCGCTCTCAGAGCCCGAGCTCGTCGACTTCGACGTCCTCGGCACCCTCGAGGCGTTCAACACCGACGGCCTACGCTCCTTGCTCAACTTGCCCGTCCCGAACATGATCGAAAAGACCATGCGCTATCCTGGGCACATCGAGCTGATGCGGGTGCTGCGGCACACGGGCTTCTTCTCCAAGGACTCGGTGCGCTTGCCAAGCGGTGTCGAACTCTCGCCGCTCGAGCTCACCCAGCACTTGCTGTTCCCCCTCTGGCACTTCGAGCCAGGCGAGCAGGACATTACGGTGATGCGCGTCGAGGCAGAAGGTGTCTTGGACGGTCAAGCGCAGCGCGTGCAGCACGACCTCGTCGACCACTATGATCCGCGCCTTGGCCAGACCTCCATGGGGCGAAGCACCGCTTTCCCAGCGGCCATCGTCGCGCGTTGGCTGCTCGACGAAAGCCTCGCACGCCCAGGCGTTCATCCGCCGGAAAAGCTGGCCAAAGACAGCGACTTTTGGCCCCGGCTACGCGATGAACTCGCCAAGCGCAATGTCAAAATCATCGAGAGCCGACACCCCGTCGCCTAAGAACCTTTGCTCTCGATGCTCAGCACGAGACTTGAATGTGTCGTGAATCATGCTGCTAGGGCATCTCGACGGGGTTGATGGCGCTGACACGGGCGATCCCAAAGACCTTGAAGCGCTTGTCTTCAACGACTTGGAAGAGCGCGAGGCGCAAACCGAGGGTAAGCGGTGCGGGCTCCTCGAGGTGGCAGCGAATGGAGTGGCTGTAGAGTTTGCCGACCCAGGTCGAGGAGCGGTGCCGCGCTGGGGAGCTGAGCGGCGCAACGTCGACGAGCAGGGCCTTGTAGGAGGCGCCGAGGATGTGGGCGTAGCCCGACCAGCCTTCGCTGGCTGGGTCCACGCGCCACTCCACCTGCGCCTCGAAGGCCGTGGCATTGCTGAAGATTCCCGGTTCGCCCAGGACCATGCCGGGGAGCAACCACTTGAGCTGGTGCGCGCGGAGCTGACAGTCGACGGCGAAGATCATGGAGTCGGGTTTGTTGGGCTGCCACTGGGTGGCCTGGGAGACAGGGCTGGCCGCGCGCCGTAAGGCCTCGACCGGAAGCTGCTGACCGCGGCCTACGATCTCCAGCGAATTGGCCCTCAACCGCGGCCGAGTGTCCTCGAACTGGGCCAAGGTCGAGGCCGTCTCGAAGACATGCTTGGCCGAGGGATCGACTCTGCCCGAGCGATGGTCTGGGTTGCGGACCGCCACCAAGGTGCCCACCTCCTTGGCCAAGGCGGCATAGTCACATTCGCTCCAGAGCATGTATTGCAACTCGTCGTCATAGATCTCCAGAATCGAGTCGACGACGTCGGTTTGTCCATCGATGTTCTGGTCGTGCTGGATGATCGCCATCTCCAAGGCGATAGCCTCCAGACCGTAGCTATTCTTGCTGTCCTCGTAGACGCGCCGGACGATGTGCCAGGTGTTCTTGTCCCACACCAAGCGCGCTCGGTCGGCGGCGCCAGCCAGGATGCCGGTGTAGATCAGCTCGTCCTCCCAGGGATTGGGGAGGATGGTCGAACGCTCGAGCGCGGCGAGGGGATAGAGGGCGTAGGTCGGCTCGACGAAGCGGTTGGTGATGACCAACTGCCAGACCCGACCATCGAGGGTAGAGGTTGCGCCCAAACGCTGAAGGTAGGGGAAGCTGCTCTCGCGCTGTGCGCCGGGCACGTCGCGTCTCACCAACACGCCCTCGCTCCAAGGGCCGCCAGCGGCCTTCTTCCAGTGCAAGATACAGTCGCCTGGTGCCGACTGCTGAACCCGAAAGGTGGGTGAGACCAAGTAGGTCAACATCAAGCGGTCGCGGGCGAGCTGCAGCTCGGGCGCAAACACATCGGCCTGGATCATCGACAAGGTGCTGGGCGTCCGCCAGGCTGCGTGCAGCTCTGGTGCGCGCGACCAGCGTACGGCGCTGTGACCATCACCTGCATCTTCGACCCAGACGGCAAAGAGCTGACCGCTGTGCAGCTCCCGCTCGATGGTGAAGTCACCCACATGACCAGCAGGGATGGGCACCGGAAAGCGATGACCGACTGTCCAGTGATGAACCCGATATGGCTTGCGACTCATGCCAACCCACTGAGCTGAAGTCGAAGGACGACTGACGAGATGGTGCCGAGGCCGTGCTGAAGCATGATGCTGGCGGGCGTGCTTGTGCTAACCCTCTCATCGGCTGAAGGCGTGCCCGCAGAGCGCGCAGCCTCTCCGTTCTACCCGCCTGCAATCCCCTCGGTCAAGCATGGTACGAGCCAGGGACGCTGCTTTCTCCACGGACGTTGTGGGCCATGGCTCGGAGCGAAGACTAACCCAGCCTTTCCAGGGCGGCCTGCAAGCGCGCTTTGGCCGCCTCGCTCGCTTCGAGCTTCGCTCGTTCAGCGGCGACCACCTCTTCAGGGGCTCTGGAGACAAAGCCTTGGTTCGAGAGCTTCTTGGCCATGGCCTGGAGCTGGCTCTCCAGTTTTGCCAGCGCCTTTCCTAGCCGAGCACGCTCCTCGTCGAGATCGATGAGACCCTCGAGTGGCACCGAGAGCTCCAGCCCATCGGCCATCGTCGTCGCCGAGACCTTCGGGCGGCTTGCCGAGGTGGGCAAACAGGCATAGTCCTCGACCTTGGTCAGCGCCCGCAGGTAACCCCTGCTCTCCTCGAGCAGCGGCAACAGCTGAGGTTCGTCGCTGAAGACTTGCAACATCGGGATGGCTTTGCCTGGCGGCACGTTCGCCTCTCCGCGCAGGTTGCGCAGCGCTTGCACGATGCCGATGACCCGCTGCATGCGCGCAGCCTGCTCCGAGAAGCGGGCTGGTGCCGGCTCGGGCCAAGGGGCCACCATGATCGAGGCAGGAGACGCAGCCGTCTTGGGCAGCGCCTGCCAGATCTCTTCGGTGACGAAGGGGGCGAAGGGGTGCAGCAGCCGCAAGACCGTCTCGAGCACGTGCAACAAGACCGAGCGGGTCACTGCCTTCTGCGCCTCGGCGGCATAGAGCACAGGCTTGCTCAGCTCGATGTACCAGTCGCAGTACTCGTTCCAAAGGAAGTCATAGACGGCTTGGGCTGCCTCGTTGAAGCGGAAGTCGTTCAAGGCCGTGCTGACATGCTCCACGACCAAGCGCAGCCGCTCGAGAATCCACGCATCCGCCAGAGAGAGCTGAGAGGCGTCGACGTCGAGCTGCGCTCCAACCTCGGCCTCGTGGCTGCCCTCCTCGAGATGCATCATCACGAAGCGGCTCGCCTGCCAGAGCTTGTTCAAGAAGCTGCGGTAGCCTTCAACTCGCTTGATATCTAGCCGGATATCGCGACCTTGCGCGGCATACATGGCCAGAGTGAAGCGCAGCGCGTCGGCACCCTGGGCCTCGATACCCTGTGGGTAGTCCTCGAAGAGCAGTCGGCAAGCAGCGCGCTCGTCCTCGGGAAGCTGCTCTGGGTCGACGCCATAGACCACATGCAGCGGATCCACCACGTTGCCGTAGGTTTTGGACATTTTCTGTCCGTCTTTGTCCCGGATCAGCGCGTGGAAGTAGACCGTCGAGAAGGGCGTCTCGCCCATGAAGTGCAGGCCCATCATCATCATCCGCGCGACCCAGAAGAAGATGATGTCTGCCGCCGTCTCCATCACCGTGGTGGGATAGAATTTCTGCAGCGTCGCCGTCTGCTCGGGCCAACCCATGGTGCTGAAGGGCCAGAGCCCAGAGCTGAACCAGGTGTCCAAGACGTCCGGGTCTTGCGCCAGATTCTGGCCCCCGCAGCGCGGACACTTGGCGGGTTGCTCGCGCGAGACGAGGGGGTGCGCGCCCGAGGCGATGCGCATCTCCGGGTCCACTGCCCCCTCGAGCTTGGAGACGATGATCGCGTCCTTGTCACAGTCCAGGCAATACCAGGCTGGGATTTGGTGGCCCCACCAGAGCTGTCGGGAGATGCACCAGTCGCGGATGTTGTTCATCCAGTTGAAGTAGGTCTTCTCCCACATCTTCGGGATCATCGTGGTGCGCCCACTCTCCACGGCCTCCACCGCAGGCTTGGCGAGCACATCCATCTTCACCCACCACTGTGGGAGCAGCATCGGCTCGACCAGCGCGCGTGAGCGCTGCGAACGCGCAGGCATGAAGGTGTACGGCTCGATCCGCAGCAGCAGGCCCGCAGCCTTCAGGTCTTCCACCACCTTCTCCCGGCACTCCTCTCGGCTCAGGCCGCAGTAGGCCTCGCCTGCCGCTTCGGTCATCTTGGCGTCCAGGCCAATGACCTGAATCTTCTCGAGATTGTTGCGTAGACCGCAGGCGTAGTCATTGAAGTCGTGGGCTGGCGTGATCTTGACCGCGCCAGAGCCAAACTGCGGGTCGGCCACCAGCGGATCTGCGATGATGGGGATGCTGCGCTTGGTCAAGGGCAACGCGCAGCGCTTGCCAATCAGCCCCTGGTAGCGCGGATCATCGGGATGCACCGCCACCGCCGCATCGCCCAGCATGGTCTCGGGGCGAGTAGTGGCGACGACGATCTGTTGTTCGCTGCCTTCGACGGGGTAGGCGATGTGCCAGAGGCTTCCCTGCTCGCTGTCCTGCTCCACCTCGAGATCGCTGAGCACGGTCTGGGTGACCGGATCCCAGTTGACCAAGCGCTCTTCCCGATAAATCAGCCCCTCTTCGAAGAGGCGCACGAAGGCTTCGCGGACTGCCGTGCTCAGCCCAGCGTCCATGGTGAAGCGCTCTCGCTCCCAATCACAGCTCGCCCCCAGGACCTTCATCTGCTCGATGATGGTGCCGCCTTTCTCTTCCTTCCACTGCCAGACCCGCTCGAGGAAGCGCTTGCGCCCCAACTCCAGGCGGTTGCTGCCCTCCTTGGCGAGCTGTCGCTCGACCATGACCTGCGTGGCGATGCCCGCGTGGTCGGTGCCCGGAAGCCACAGCGCTTCGAAGCCTTGCATCCGCTTGTAGCGCGTCAGGATATCCTGGATGGTGACGAAGATGGCGTGCCCCATGTGCAGCTTGCCTGTCACGTTGGGAGGCGGTATGACGATACAGAACGGCTCGCGCCCAGATTGCTCGTCGGCATGAAAAAAGCCCTGTTCCATCCAAAACGAATACCACCGGGACTCGACCTCGCGTGCTCGGTAGTCTTTCGCCAGCTTCTCCGCCATCTTCTTGCTCCTGCATGCGCTCCTCATCCAAGACTGTGCGTGCGTTCGTCCGTCCTTCGCAGCACTTTGGTGCACACTTGCGGTGCTGGCTGCGACGCTGAATCGGACGCGTTCGCTCGCTTTCGAGAGGAGTCGCGGGCTCGCTCGAACCGGAAAAGCCGGCCGAGGTCGCGCGTATGATAACGATCGAACGCCCTTTGAGAAGGCTCTCTCTGGGCAAGCGCGCGATGCTGCTCGTTTCGTTCGCGCTATGCTGCTTGCTTGCCTGTCGTGCCGAGAGCCCTCAACACTCAGCACCGCCCCCAACGCCCACCCCTGAGGCCGAAATGCAGTCCGAGTCCTCGAAAACAGGCGAGACTGGCTCTACCGAAGACGCAGCGGCGGCGGCTGTAAAAGGCACTGCTGCCCCCAGCCTCGAGCAGCCTGCACAGCTCCTGGCATGGTTCGAGGCCAACGCCCTCGATGAGCGCGGCCAACGGCGCATGTTCATCGTGCCCATTGTCTGTCGGCGCTCGCCAGAGGGTGCGCGGCAGGCCGTGATTGGCTCCTCGGAGCAGGCGCTGGAGAACGCTGAGCTTGCAGTTTCCCTCGACGACAGCGCCTTGGGGATCGCGCTCGACGATCATCTGCGGCAGCACTGCGCCGAGCCAAGCGAGCCCTGTCGTTTCTGGCTATCAGTGCACTGGGGTGCTCTGATGCCTGGCCCGTCGTTGCCTGCTGAGGACAAGCCAGTTTTGGCCGTGCGAACTTTCTTCAGCGAAGCCCCCGAGCCTGAAGCGCCTGCAGAGGTCTACATTCAGACTTCGAGGAAAGAGGACTGAGGGCGAAACAGCCTGCGCCGAGCTAGGGCCACGGCATGCCGTGGCCGCCCGCGGTCGTCAGCGGCGCTTTGGAGGCTCCAGAGCTCCGGTCGGCAGGCTGGAAAGCCTGCCCCACGTGTTCTTGTCCATTGGGCGCTTGTCCTGTTTTCCCCAACTTCTTGTCCATTGGGCGCTTGTCCCGTTTTCCCCAACTTGTCCTGCGCCGCCCGGCACAGGCGGGTGCGATGATTCGCAGCCCTGGACAGTTTCCTCGTCCGTCAGAACTGCGTCGCCGTGTATTCGCCGCTCAGGTTGCGCGGGTCGTAGCAGAACTTGACGCCGTCCTTGTCGATGCACTGGTACTGCGTGGGCTGGTTTTGCAGCGCAGGATCGGTTTCATTGCTCCGACAGTCATCGCTGGTCTCGCAGGGGTTGGCGCAGGTCTTGTTCTGGACCGTGGCGTTTTGGCCAAAGACGGACACCGCTTGCGAACCCGACACCAGCACGCCGCCGGCGGGACAGGCCACCATCTGCTCGTAGCTACCCATCACGGCAGAGCCACAGATGAGCTCGCTACCGGAGCAGCTCGTCGCCATCAAACTGCAGTAACCATTGGCGAAATAGGTCTTGTTGGCGAGGCTGCCGCCGTAGCTGCGCAGGCAGACCTTGTCGGCGCCGGTCCAGCTGTCGGGCACGTTGTCGCAGCCGTTTTTTTGGCCGCCGTTGGGCAGGGGGACGCCCATCTGATCGCAGTCGTTGCCAGGTACGCTTTCACACTGGCAGGGAGCGCCGAGCCATTGTTCGAGAGGCTCCACTTGGTCGGGTTCTTCGTCGGGTGGCACATCGGGAATCTCGTCCGGTGGCACATCGGGAATCTCGTCCGGTGGCACATCGGGTTGCACGTCGGGTGGCACATCGGGAAGCTCGTCCGGCGGCACGTCGGGCGCATCCGGAGGCAGGTCGCGGCCGTCTTCTTCGTCAGGGGTTTCGTCGAGGGGAATATCCGGCTGCAGGTCCGGCGACTGATCCTGATCGCTGGTCTCGCTCGTGTCGGCGGGAGGCTTGGTCTCCTCCTCCCCGCAGCCGAAGCCAAACAGCGCGAACATGAGCATGATGAGGCTGAGCTTTCGCATCCTTTCTCCGTATTCTCAAACAGGTTCCGGGCCCGCTCTCCATGAGCAGACGGGCGGATTATAGCGATCATCGCGCCCAGCGCAAATCGCCTTCGCGTGTCGGTTGAAATCTGGGCGGTGGCGCATGACTGCCTCAACAAAAGACCTTGATCTTTGCTGCCCGAGCTTCGAAGCTGCGGCATCGAAGCTCGCTCTTTCGTCTGCGACGAGGGAGCATTGACCCGGAGGAAGGCATGCTACTGAGAACCTCGATCATCGAGGGGCGTTATCTCGACTCTGTGCTCTTGATGAGTCTTGCCGCTCAACTCAAGAGCCGCGACGGCGTCGCTGACGCCTCGGCGATGATGGGCACTGACGCCAACAAGGCGGTGTTGCGCGAAACCAAGATGCTCGACGCGCTCGGCGAAGCTGCTGGGCCTTCAGACCTGATCGTGGCCATCATGGTCGAAGACGAAGCCCTGGCCGCTGAGGTCTTCGCCACACTGCCCGCCCTGCTCGAGCCACCCAAGCAAGCGCGCGGGACGAGCACTGCCGAGCTCGCGGCGCGAACCCTCGACGAGGCGAAGCAGCGACTGCCCGAGGCGAGCCTGGTGGTCATCTCCATCCCGGGTGTGTTCGTCAAGCACGAGGCGCTGCGCGCCCTCGATCTGGGCCTTCACCCCTTCATCTTCTCAGACAACGTCTCGGTGGAAGACGAAATCGAGCTCAAGACCATCGGGCGCGAGCGTGGCTTACTGGTCATGGGGCCAGACTGTGGCACCTCCATCCTCAACGGCATGGCCATTGGCTTTGCCAACGTGGTCTCTCGCGGTGCCGTCGGCATTGTTGGGGCCTCGGGCACTGGCATCCAAGAGCTCTCCTGCCTGCTCGATCACGCTGGCGTTGGCGTCCATCAGGCCATTGGCGTGGGCGGGCGCGACCTGAGCCAGCGCGTGGGCGGACTCTCCATGCGCCAGGGCATCGCGCTGCTCGCTGCCGACCCCAAGGTTTCGGTGCTCGCCTTGGTCTCCAAACCGCCGCACCCAGAGGTCGCGCGCCAGGTCCTGCTCGAGGCCAAGGCCTGTGGCAAGCCCGTCATGGTCTGTTTCCTCGGTGGTGACCCCAAGATCGCCCAGGAGTTGGGCCTACACTTTGCCCCACGGCTCGACTTTGCGGCTCAGATCTGCACCGCC
The DNA here is from genome assembly GCA_034002465.1 of Myxococcota bacterium. Taxonomy (GTDB): domain Bacteria; phylum Myxococcota_A; class Bradymonadia; order UBA4248; family JAVFAO01; genus JAVFAO01. The sequence goes on along the minus strand of JAVFAO010000074.1, from coordinate 8,420 downwards.
TTGGTCCGTGGGGAGCCCGTGCCGACACAGCCTGATTCGCTGTCTTCTGAATACCTCGAAAAGGCATCCGAGCTCGCCCATAAAATGCCTTCAGGCCGAAAGCTGATCAGAGCGCTCTATTCTGGCGGAACACTGTGCGACGAGGCGATCCAGGTCGCAGATAAGCTGGGGCTCGAGGGCGTGCGCAGCAACCTCGCCAGCGAAGGGCCTCACGCCCTGAGCGAGCCCGGCAAGAGCGAGGGCAACTGCTTCCTCGACCTTGGCGATGACTACTTCACCCGTGGCAGGCCGCATCCGATGATCGATTTTGCTTCGCGCCGCGAGCGCATCGCCGTCGAGGCTGCGCAGCCCGACTGCGCCGTCATCCTGCTCGACGTGGTCTTGGGCTACGGCTCGCACGCCGACCCAGCGGGTGAGCTGGTGGCGGCGATCTCGGCGCTGCCCGAAGGTGGCCCGGTGCTGGTGGCCTCGATCACCGGAACCCACGCCGATCCTCAGAACTACGGCCAACAGCGAGCGCGCCTGCAGGCGGCCGGTGTCCATGTCCTGCCCAACAACGCAAGCGCCGCGGCTTTCGCCACAGCTATTGTCAAGGAGCTGCTAGCATGACTTTCCCAGCAAAAGAGCAAGGACTCAGTCTCGTCAACATGGGCCTGCCCAGCTTCGCCGATTCCGCGCGCGAGCAGGGCGCCGAGCTCGTTCACCTCGATTGGAAGCCGGCTGCAGGCGGTCATCGCGATTTGCTGGACATCCTCGACAAGATTGCGCGTCAAGGTGAAGTCCACAGCCCCCTGCAGGCGCGCATCGAGGCGGCCAACCAAGAGGCCTACAAGCGGCTCTGTGCTGCTGGCTCGGTGCTCGTGGATGCACGGCCAGCACGTGAGGTGATCCCCGACCTGGACGAGGACACCATCCTGCACGCCGGACCGCCCATTACCTGGGATAGAATGTGCGGGCCTGTGCGCGGTGCCATCGCCGGAGCGCTCATCTACGAGGGCAAGGCCAAAAACTATGACGAGGCCGCCAAGCTCGCGGCGAGCGGCGCGATCCGCTTCTCGCCGTGCCACCACCACCGCACGGTGGGGCCGATGGCGGGCGTGGTGTCCCCCTCGATGTGGGTCTGGGTGCTGCGTAACCCCGTGCATGGCAACGAGGCCTACTGCACCCTCAATGAGGGGCTGGGCAAGGTGCTGCGCTTCGGCGCCTACGACGCCGAGGTGATGGAGCGCTTGCGCTGGATGGAGAAGGAGCTCGCTCCGTCGCTGGCCGCGGCGCTGCATCGCAGTGAGACAGGCATCAACATCAAGGCCATCATCGCGCAGGCGCTGCAGATGGGGGACGAGCTGCACAACCGCAACGTGGCAGGGACCTCCCTGCTGCTGCGCGAGCTCGTGCCGTTGCTGCTGGAGGCAGAGCTGAGCGCAGCAACGATCAAGAAGGTCTTCGATTTCATCAGCGGCAACAACCACTTCTTCCTCAACCTCTCCATGCCCACGGCCAAGCTCGCTGCGGACACCATCCTCGGACTCGCCGACAGCACGGTGATGTGCGCGATGGCCCGTAACGGGACAGACATTGGAATTCGCGTCGCTGGTTTGGGCCAGCGCTGGTTCACGGCCCCTGCGGGCATGCCCAAGGGGCTGTATTTCGGGGGCTTCAGCGAGGCCGACGCCAACCACGACCTCGGCGACAGCACCATCTGCGAGACCGCCGGCATCGGCGGCGCGGCGATGGCGGCAGCTCCGGCGATCGTGAAGTTCACCGGCGGCACCGCTGAGCTGGCGATGACCATCACCCGCGACATGGGTCGGGTGTCGATGGGGCCGCACCGCGACTACCAGATCCCGCAGCTCGACTTCGAGGGCGCTCCGGTTGGCGTCGATATCCGCAAGGTGGTCGAGCTCGATTCGCCGCCGTACATCAACACGGGTATCGCTCACAAAGAACCTGGCATTGGGCAGGTGGGTGCTGGCCTGCTGCGTGCGCCGATGTCGCTCTTTTATGAAGCGCTGCGGGCGTTTGGGCAGTTCGAGAAGGAAAAATAAAGGATTCCAAAGGGCGAGCAGAATTCTGCATACACTCAGGGGTCTTTCTGCACGGCCTTCATGGCGTCTCCGCTCAAATCTGACTTCTTGTCGATTGGGCGCTTGGCCTGTTCCCCCAAGTTCTTCTTTGCGCCTCTGCGTCTCTGCGTGAGACTCCAAGGCCATCGTCAACAGAAAGCCCCGCTTTCGGCAGCCGCACTTCGCGCTGCAATTACTCTTTCGATTCATGAACTTGCTGGTGAGTCGCATCACCAAGTGGGACAGGCTCTCCAGCCTGCCGACTGGCCCTCGCAGGACAACGCGTGGGGCAGGCTTTCTAGCCTGCCGACCGGTTCTCTGGAGCGTAGAAAGCGCCGAGGCGACGGGGCGGCCACGGCATGCCGTGGCCCTAGGCGTTCCCTCGTTCCTCGCCCCTCGTTCCTCGTTCCTCCCTTGACGCGCGCCGCTGCCCTACGCAGGATGCGTGCTTCGGCGGTCGACGCCGCGAGGGAGGTCGAGGATGATTCGAGAACGTCGCGGGCTCATTCACAACTTACTGGCTGCGCTCGCCACCAAGCCCTTCGTCATGCTTGCTGGCATCAGCGGCTCCGGCAAGACCCAGCTCGCCAGGAGGCTCGCCGCTGGCTTGGCTGCAGGCCTCGTCGAGAACGAGGCATACTCCGGCAGGGTCCTCGGCAATGAGCACTCAGGCCCCACCTACGGTCGCACGCTGCAGCTCAACGGCACGCTTCCTCAATGGGAGGGAACGGACGGAAACGAATACATCGACGTGCAAGAGATCGAGGGCTCGACGCCAGCGCTTCGAAAGACCCTGCAGCAGACCTTGAAAGACCGTGTGGCATTTTTGCCCGTCCGTCCAGACTGGTCGGATTCTCGAAAAGTATGGGGCTATTACAACCCGCTCACAGGGCTCTACTACCCCACCGACGCCCTGCGCGTCGTGCTTCACGCCTATCTCGAATTCCTCGCCTATGGCAGCGCAGCGCCACGCCATTTCCTTGTCTTGGATGAGCTGAATCTGGCGAGAGTAGAATACTACTTGAGCGATCTGCTGTCGCTGATGGAGTGCCCCTGCAGCTTCGAGGACGAGCGCATCCGAATGGGTGAGTTCGCCTCGGTGCACCCCTTTACGCGGCCACTGTGGACCCAGAGCGCGCCACAGATCGATCTCGGCGCCGAGACCAGCAGCCACGAGCAGCTCTATGTGGGGCGCATGGACAGCGGCTGGGCGCTGGCCTACCACTACCTTGGGCTGGCGAGCTCTGGCAGCTTGCTGCCGCGGGTGCCCATCGACTTCGACCTGGTGATTCATGGGGCCGATTGGGCGCGGCTCGCGCCGCCGCGCATCGCCTTCACCCCCAACCTGAGCATCATCGGCACGGTCAACGTCGATGAGACCACCTTCTCCTTCGCCCCCAAGGTGCTGGATCGCGCCTTCGTGCTCGAGTTCAACGACGTCGACTACGACGCCGTCTGCTCGAGCTGGCCGGGTTACGACGATGCTCGCCGGGACCTGAATACACTTCAGGAAATCCTGCGACCCGCCAACCTGCACTTCGGCTACCGCGTCGTGCACGAAATGCTGGGCTACCTGCAGAATAGTCAAGGCGGTTGGAGCGCTCAGGGAGACTTCCTGCTGATGAGCAAGGTCTTGCCCAAGCTGCGCGGCGGCGAGGACCGACTCGGCAGCGCGCTGCCAGTCTTGCTCGCCTACACCATCAGTGGCGCCCAAGCCGAGGGCTCTTCGCTGCCAGACTTGCATCGCCAAGCCGCTCAACTCCTAGGGCTGCTCGCCGAGGGCAAGCCGCTCTCGGCGCTGCTCGGGAGCCTCGGTCGCGAGCGCGCCTGCTACCCCATGGCCGCAGACAAAGCTTACAGAATGACCCGACAGCTCCTGGACTCCGGACTCGCCAGCTTCTTCTGAAAAGAGACAAGTCGTACAGGCCAAGTGCCCAATCGACAAGAAAGAGACAAAGGGATTCCAAAGGGCACCGCCCTTTGGCGGGGTGTGGGGCAGAGCCCCACCAACGCAAACTTGGGGCACAGGCCAAGTGCCCAATCGAAAAGAAGAAATGAAAAGGGATTCCCAAGGGCACCGACCTGTGGTGCGTGCTGCGCATTCGCTTCAAGTTCATGAATCAAAAGAGCAAATGCCGAGGGCCAGGATTTCGGTGGACGAGGGCTTTGGAGTCTCACGCAAAGACGCAAAGACGCAAAGGCGCAACAGATGATGTCAGATGTGGACAGGACTCCGCCTCTTGAAGTGGGGGGAACAGACCAAGCGCCCAATCGACAAGAAGCCAGAGACCGGGGCCTGGAGAGCTCCATCACGGCGCGCATCGACCTCATCATGGACCTCTTCGAGGATGACGGTGGGGAGCTGTGGCGAGTCTTCGAGCGTATTCTCGATGCTCCACACTCGATGCTTCAGCGGCGTTCTGAGTTGGTTCCTCCGTCCGAGGCTTATGACGTCTCGGCTCAACTCTTGGCGGCCTCGATGCTCGAGCCCGACGCCTTGGCGCTGACCACGCGGCGGGGCGATTTTCATGCGCGTGGCGGAAAATGGCGCTTTCTCCGCGTTTTCGACGAGCGCAACGAGGTCACCTGCGACACCGTCCCCAATCGCTTCGTCGCCACCTTCTTGCGCACGCTGTTGAGAGAGCTGAGAGCCCACGGTAGAGACCTAGAGCGTATTCAGGCAAATCCCAACCTGCTCCTCGATGTGCGTGCTCTGGCCAGCCGCATCGAGGGTTTGGCGCGGCAGGAGCTCTTCGCCAGCTTGGGCTCCCTCTACGAGCTCCCACACGACAACTTGGTGCTCAGCCACGATCCGCGCTATCGGCGCGTAATGCTCGCGCAGCTCGAGCTCTTGGGCTGACTCGCCTCGTCAGCATCTGCAATGGTCTGGCGCCGCCGCCAAGCAGGTCTTTCTTCGTGCCGAGCTTTGTGCTACCGTCACTCGCCCGTGGGAGCCCCGCGCCGTGTGGCCGGGCCCCCTCATGGATGGCGCCGCAAGAGCGGCTCTTGCCAAGGAATCTAGCATGGCGCGTATCATCGCAATCGCAAATCAGAAAGGTGGCGTGGGCAAGACCACGACCGCCGTCAACCTCGCGGCGAGCTTGGCCTCCATTGGGCAACGGGTGCTGCTCGTCGACCTGGATCCGCAGGCCAACGCCTCGAGTGGCCTCGGGATCGCCAAGGAAGCCGTGAGCGCCTCGATTTATGACGCGATCGTCGACGGCGCCGATTTGCTCGGCATGCTCAGCCCCACCGAGATCGAAGGGCTGCTCGTGGTGCCCAGCACCCCAGGTCTGGCCGGCGCAGAGGTGGAGCTGGTTGCGGTCGCGGATCGAGAATACAGGCTGCGCACCGCGCTGGCCTCGATTCGTCCACTTTTCGATTTGGTGATCGTCGACTGCCCACCATCGCTTGGCCATCTCACCGTGAACGCTCTGGTGGCCGCCGACACGGTGCTCATCCCCATCCAGACCGAGTATTACGCGCTCGAGGGACTGGGACACCTGCTGAACACCATCGGACTCATTCGAGAGGAGCTCAACCCAGCGCTCGAGATCGAGGGGATCCTGCTCACCATGTTCGACTCTCGCACCAAGCTCTCACAGCAGGTGGTCGATGAGATTCGTACGCACTTCCAAGACCTTGCCTTCCATACCGTGATCCCCCGCAACGTCCGCTTGAGCGAGTCTCCGTCGTTTGGGAAGCCTGCGCTGCTCTACGACCGGAGCTGCTCTGGCACTCAGGCCTATCTCAGCCTCGCCCAAGAGTTTTGCTTGCGAACGGGCAGCGCGCCGAGCCTCGCGTGAGCGTCGCATCCCTAGGCGAGTGCTTGCTTTTTGAATTGGGGAAACAGGCCAAGCGCCCAATCGACAAGAAGTGGGGGGAACAGGCCAAGCGCCCAATCGACAAAAATTTGTGGGGCGCTGCCCCACACCCCGCCAAAGGGCGTTGCCCTTTGGAATCCCGTTGCTTTTGCTTTGTTGCTGACACGAGCCGAGGAAGTATCCGTGACCACACCGCCTCCCCGACCGGCGCTGGGCAAGGGCATCGCCGCCCTCATCAGCCCTGCCTCCGCCTCCCGTCCCCAGTATTTCTTGTGCCCCATCGAACGTGTCCGAGCCGCACAGGTGCAGCCTCGGACCGTCTTCGACGATGAGCTGCTCCGGGAGCTGAGCGCGTCCATCGCGCAGAGCGGCATCCTGCAGCCAGTGCTCGTGCGTCGCGAGGCCGGTGACTACCTGATCATCGCCGGTGAGCGTCGCTGGCGCGCCGCCAAGCTCGCAGGACTCAAAGAGATCCCCGTCGTCGTCAAAGAGGCCAACGAGGGCGACGCCTTCACCCTGGCGCTGGTCGAGAACCTGCAGCGCGAGGACCTGCGCCCCATCGAAATGGCCGAGGCCTGCCGTCGCCTCATCGACGACTACGGCCTCACCCAGGAGCAGGTCGCCGAGCGCATCGGCAAGAGCCGCAGCGCCGTGGCCAACCTGCTGCGTCTGCTCAAGCTCGAGCCCGAGGCCCAAGCCGCCGTCGAGGAAGGCAAGCTCAGCGAGGGCCACGCGAGACAGCTCGTCGGCATGCCCGCCGAGACCCAACGCGAGATGATGCAGGCGGTGATCGACGAGAACCTCAGCGTGCGCCAAACCGAGGCCCTCGCCCGCGAGCAGAAGACCCGCAAGAAAAACAATGCCGAGCGCAGCACTGCTGAGGAAGCGGCCGATTTCGCCTCCGCCGTCGACGTCTACGTGCTGGCAGCTCGCCGCCTCGAGGCGCACCTCGGCGTTCCGGTCATCGTACGACCCAAACGCCGTGGCGGCAGCATCGAGATCGCCTTCGGCTCGAGCGAGACCCTCGAGGCCCTGCTCGACGCGCTGACCCAAGCGCCCAAGCCATGAGCAGAGTGGCCGCGCTGGACATCGGCACCGTGCGCATTGGCGTGGCCCTCTCCGATCCGCTGGGCATCATCGCGCAACCACACGCGGTCTTGCGCAACGACCCCAGCGTCTTCGAGCGTATCCGCGAGCTCTGCTCTGCCCAAGAGGTCGAGACCCTGGTCATCGGGCTGCCCCTGCGGATGGATGGCCGCGCTGGCGCGGCGGTGCGCCGCAGCCGCGCCTTCGCCGCAGAGCTCCGCCGCCTCATGCCAAACATGACCTTCGTCGAATGGGACGAGCGCCTCAGCAGCGTCGGCGCGGAGCGGGTGCTGCGCGACGTGGGCAAATCGGCCAAGCAAAGCCGTGGTCTGAGCGACGCCATTGCCGCCTCGTTGCTGCTCGAGGGGTGGTTAGGAACGAGGAACGAGGAACGAGGGGCGAGGTAGGATAGGAACGAGGTAGCGGCAGCGTAGGAACGAGGGGCGAGGGAGCGGCAGGGTTCTCGCCGATGTAGGGCCAGGGCATGCCGTGGCCGGGTTCGTTTTCGATTCGCTGGTTTGGGCGAGTGCGATGCACCCGAGACCGAATGCATGTGCTCAGCAGTCGCACACAAACTGTATTCGAAACAGCTCCGTGACCTTTCTGACGAGCCGATCGAAATCTGCGACGGTGGCGCGCACGATGTCGCGTTGCGCTGGTGTTCCCCACGCCAGTTTTTGTAACGGGTGATCTCGAGCGTCCGGCGTCGACTTGGCTTGCTGGGGCTGGTGCAGGGCCTGACACGCCGCATCGACGACCGTTTCGATGTTGGAGCGCAATAGCACGAGCTCATAGCGCCCAGGTGCGTCTCGCTTCATGGCTTCGACGATCCCAGGTATGCATGAGGGTGGCTGAGTTTCCTTCGGCCACAAACCGACGACCTGATCGTGGTCGAGCACCGCAAACAACGGTCCTGACTTCGACAAGGTTTCAGTCTCGTTTCGCAGCGCCTTGAGCACCACTCCATTGCCTTTCTTGGGAACAGAGGCAAGGTGCGCAGAGCACCATTTTCGTTTCTGATGCCAGCCCGGCCCCCGGTCGAGCTCGTCGGCAACGCACGAGAGGAGCAGATCGTGTGGCCCGAAGCCTTGCCGGCTACCACGCTGATCTTCCCAGATGACAGTGACGATCATTGATGGTCCTCAGCATCGACGAAAACATGCGGCTGATAGCCCGCGGCGCGGATCGAGCCCAGACCGCTATAGTGTTCTAGCCAGTCTGCGAGCCGTTCGGCGTTGGGTCGGCGCAGGCGCACGCCATCGTCCTCGTCCGCTTCGCACAAGACCACACTCTTGACAGGCTCGGTCAAGGCGTCGAGGAGGCGATCGGTGTGGGTGGACAGAATGACGGGGGTTCTCTCCGAAAGCTCCTCGAGCATCCAAACGACTCGGCTGAGCAGGGCTGGGTGGAGGTGGAGCTCAGGTTCGTCGAAAGCGAGGAGGGAGCG